>JAFDWM010000284.1 GCA_018268455.1 Actinomycetota bacterium
GTCGCGTTCACGCGGATCCCGTCGCGCACCGCCGCCGGCCGGGCGTGCCAGGCGTCGGCGACCGCCGCCTGCAGCCAGGTCGACGCCTCGGCGTCGCCGTACTCGACGAACGGCGAGAACTCGGCCCAGCCCTCCGGCCCCTCGAACAGCAGCGCCTCGCGCACGTCCACCCCGCGGAACCGGGTGTGCAGCGGCAGCGCGACCACCCGGGCGGAATCGAGGATCTCGGCGAGCGCGGGGAGGCTGGTCATGCCCCCATCATGCACCCGTGGACGCGCGGGCGACGCGGATGAGGGCGGTAGAGCGAGTGCGATGAACAGGATTGTGCCATTGACAATGGTGTGCGACACACAATATAGTTCTGGACATGGGCGAGGACGAGTTCGACGGGCACCTGCAGGAGCTGCGGCGGGGCACGATCGTGCTCGCCAGCCTGCGCCTGCTGCGTGAGCCCGGTTACGGGTACGGGCTGCTGGAGCAGCTGAGTGCGGCCGGGTTCGCCACGGATGCCAACACGCTCTACCCGCTGCTGCGCCGGCTCGAGAAGCAGGGCTGCCTCGTGAGCGAGTGGAACACCGACGAGGCGCGCCCGCGCAAGTTCTACTGCACCTCCGCCGCCGGGCTGCGCCTGGCGGAAACGCTCACTCGCGAGCTGGAGACCATCGCCGCCGCCGCGGCACGGCTTCCCTGACCTGGAGAGAACGACATCATGGACACTGACACCTCCTTGACCGAACGCTACGTCGCGGCCGTCGCGCGCTCCGTCCCCGCCGCCGATCGCGACGAGGCCGGCGCCGAACTGCGTGCCGCCATCGCCGACGAGGTCGACGCCCGGATCGCCGCGGGCGAACGGCCGGACGCGGCCGAGTACGCCGCCGTCGCCGAACTCGGCGACCCGATCGCCTACGCCGCTTCGCTGTCCGGCCGGCCGCTCGTGCTGATCGGGCCGCGCTACTACGCGGCCTGGCTGCGGCTGCTGCGCCTGCTCCTCGCGACCGTCGTACCCGCGGCCGCCGTCATCGCCGGATTCGTCCGAGCCGTGACCGGAGGCGACATCGGCGCCGTGTTCGGGGCGATAGTCCCGACCGTCATCACGACGGGCGTGCACGTCGCCTTCTGGACCACGCTGGTGTTCGTCGTGCTGGAGCG
>JAFDWM010000285.1 GCA_018268455.1 Actinomycetota bacterium
GGTCTGCTTCTAGACTCCCTGGCCTTCACCTCTTGGGCGCTGCTTGCTGACCATACGCGAAACGATCAGCCGTTCTCGTATGACGATGAGGGCGACCGTAGAGCCGGCCTGACCATTCTGCAGGCCGCTGTGAAGCAACCCGTAGAAGACTCCTCACGTCAACCGGACTATGCCTCCGAGAAGGTGGAACTTCGTAACCTCATCGAAGGCTTCCGAACACTCGCCAACCACCTCGACGGGTGCCGAGAACATCCCGAGTTGTACGTGCGCCCGGTGGATGAGTTTCCCGACTTCGATGGCAAGACCGAACTGAAGCGCTTCGTGCTTCGCTCGACCTTACCGTTTCTTGACCTATCGCGTCCGAGCCAAGATCGCATTATAGACGGCCTACGAGAGATCACGAAGTTGATGATCGACGCAGAGGTGTACTCCGTGCGGAACGATTACGCGCACTACCGGCGAAACAGTCCGGACGTTGCCAAGGTCGAGCAAGCGCTAGACGCGATTCGCCAAGGCGTCACGAAGATCGAGCATCTCGGATTCTGTCGGCTCACCTTCTCTCCTGCTGCTGTTCGAAGTGACCGATGGGGCCACGCCAGGCATGAGTTCACTGGACCGCGCAGTTACGAACATTCATTCTCCCGCCCAACAACACTCGATTGGATGGGGCTACCCGCCCTCACGAGACCTCAATACCTTGTCAGAGCCGCAAGCTTTGGAGATCCGAACGAGGTACTCCGGTTCACCCGACGCTACGACAGTAAGTTCTCGGCGATGTGGGCTGGCTTTCCGAACCGGCGCCGGCTTCGACCCGGAGCTCAAGTAGCGGTGGACGTTCCGACGCATGACAGTGAGGTAAAGCTCGGCGCCGAATCTTGACGACTTGCTGGCCATGACTTCGTGGCGCGAATCGCATCCACTGCAGTCGGGATCAACCCTCTGATCCTGGGGGTTATGCCCGGACAATCCGAAGACCAGTACAATTTCCTCGTGCACGCTCCGTTGCTGGACGTCAACAGCGTGACGGCGTCCTAAGGCGGCACGCAGAAGGCACGAGCAAGAGTGAGAGCCGCAGAATCCGCATTATTCCGCGCTTCCCGAGCTGCTCCGGCGAGGACTGGGACTTCTGAGCCGAC
>JAFDWM010000286.1 GCA_018268455.1 Actinomycetota bacterium
AATGGCCGTATCCCCGGGGCAGATCCAGCCGACTGCACACTGCGAAAAGGGATGCACACCGTGCTCGGACACGGGATCCGCACTGCCTCTTGCCCGCCGCCTGGCGCGGGAAGATACTGTGCGCATGGCGATCCGGGGCGCGCCTGTCGTGGATTGGACGGGGCGATTCGACGAGCTCGTCGCACGCGAGCGGCTGCTCGGCGCGGGCGAGCTGGACGACCTCGGCCAGGCGGCGTGGTTCACCGGCCGCGACGACGTCAGCGTGCGCGCCTGGGAGCGCGCGCACCTGGCGTATCTGGACGGCGGCGAGCTCGCCGCGGCGGTGCGCTGCGTGTTCTGGCTGGGCTTCACGCTCGTCGAGCACGGCGATATGGTGCATGCCCGCACGTGGATGGGCCGGCTGTTCGAGCTGTGCGCCCGAGCGGAGGCGGATCCGCGCATCGACGTCTTCGCGCAGCTCTGCCATGCGGTCGCCGCGTACGCGCAGGGCGACGTGGAGGGATCCGTCCCGCTGTTCCGCCGGGCCGCCGAGCTCGCCGCCGGCATCGGAGACGACGACGTCGAGGCGCTCTCGATGATGGGGCTGGGCCGTTCGCTCGTGCACCTCGGCCGGGCCGAGGAGGGTTTCGACTGCCTCGACCGCGTGATGCTCATGATCGGCTCGGCGCGGGTGAGCGACCGTGCCGCCGGCCCCGCGTTCTGCGCGGTCGTGGCGAGCCTGCTCGCGCGCGGTGATCTGGAGCGGGCACGGGTGTGGACGCGCGACCTCGGCGACTGGTGCGACACGCAGCGCGGACTCGAGCCGTTCCGCGGCGAGTGCACGCTGCACCGGGCCACGGTCATGCAGCTCGGCGGCGAGTGGGGCGAGGCGGCGAAGGCCGCAGACCAAGTGTGCCGCACCGAGAAGCGCCTGGAGACCCTCGGCAACGCCTGGTACCGGGCGGCGGAGTTGCACCGGGTCGCCGGCCGGGCCGCCCTGGCCCGTGACGCGTTCCGGGAGGCGGCGGCGCTCGGGCGTGAGGTGCAGCCGGGGCTCGCGCTGCTGCACCGCGACGCGGGAGAGCTGGAGACGGCGTGGGCGGGCCTGACCCGCGCGCGGGCGACGATGCTCGGACC
>JAFDWM010000287.1 GCA_018268455.1 Actinomycetota bacterium
CACGTCGACGCCGTGCAGTCCGCGGGCTGGCTGGAGCTCGCCGGGCTCGGGGCCGACGCGATCGCGATCGCCGGGCACAAGCTCGGCGCTCCCAAGGGGATCGGTGCGCTGGCCGTGCGCGGCCGGGTGCCGCTGGAGCCGCTCGTGCACGGCGGCGGCCAGGAGCGCGGGCGTCGCTCCGGCACCGAGAACGTCGCGGGTGCGGTCGCACTCGCCACCGCTCTGGAGCTCACCGAGGCCGAGCGGATCGAGACCTCTGCCCGCGTGAGCGCGCAGTCGGCGCGGTTCATCGCGGGCGTGCTCGGCGCGGTCCCGGTCGCCCGACTCACCGGCCACCCCGTGCACCGGCTGCCGGGGACGGCGAGCTTCACGTTCGCCGGGGTCTCCGGCGAGGCGGTGCTGCTCGAGCTGGAGCGGCGCGGTGTGGTGTCGTCGAGCGGATCCGCGTGCGCGGCCGGCAGCGACGAGCCGTCGCACGTGCTGCTCGCCTGCGGCATCGACCCCGCCGTCGCGCAGACGTCGATGCGCTTCACGTTCGGTCGCACTCCCCTGCCCGCGGGCGCCGCAGACCGGCTCGCTGAGCTCGTCGCGGCCTCGGTCGCCGCGGTCGCAGCGGGCTGAACCCGCAGCCTTCCGCCACAGTGCGTCGGAAGGCGGCCGGTCCGCCCGTGGCCTCCTAGACTGGCGGGCGTGCGCGCCCCTCTCGTCACCGTCATCGTGCCAGGGCGTGACATCGCCGCCTTCGCCCCTGCCGCGATCGCCTCGCTGCAGGCGCAGACCGAGCCGCGCTGGCGCGCGCTCCTCGTGGACGACGGCTCGCGCGACGGCACCGGAGACGCATTCCACGCGGCCGCCGCAGCCGACGAGCGTTTCGAGGTGCTACACCACAGCGCATCGCGCGGCCTCGGCGCCGCACGTAACGCCGCCCTCGCCCACGTGGACACGCCGCTGGTCGGATTCCTCGACGGCGACGACGAGCTCACCCCGACCGCCCTGGAGCGGTTGACCGGCACGCTCGCCGAGACCGGCAGCGACTTCGCCGCCGCCGCGTATGTCCGTTCGCGCTGGGACGGATCCGGCTACGCGCCGGGTCGCGTGCAGCC
>JAFDWM010000288.1 GCA_018268455.1 Actinomycetota bacterium
GTGATCCCCGGCATGGGCGGCACGCAGCGCCTGATCCGCGCGGTCGGGTACTACAAGGCTGCGGAGCTCGTGCTTTCGGGCCGCATGATGGGGGCCGAGGAGGCCGAGCGGGCCGGGCTGGTCTCGCGGGTCGTGCCCGCCGCCGACCTGCTCGCCGAGACCGAGAAGCTCGCCGGATCCATCGCCGCCAAGTCGCTGCCCTCGATCCTCGCCGCCAAGGCCACGCTCGACGCGGCGATGGAGACGACGCTCGCGGTCGGGCTCGACATCGAGCGCGAGGCGTTCGCGTCCCTGTTCGACACGGTCGATCAGAAGGAGGGCATGGCCGCCTTCCGCGAGAAGCGTCCCCCGCAGTTCGTGAACCGGTGATCGCGATGACCGAGAACCGCTGGATCGCATCCAGGATGGATCCGCTGCACCGTACCGCGCCTGCCGTCTCCGCCGCGCCCGCACAGGATGAGGCGTCGAACGTCGTGCCGCTGTTCGCCGAGGGCGCGCTGCCCGACCCCGACGATCTGCGCCTGAGTGAGGACGACCGTCGCGAGCTCGTGAGCTGGACCATCGCCTGTGCCGAACGGCTGCTTCCGCTGTTCCAGCAGGAGCGGCCCGACGACGACCGCCCGCGTGAGGCGCTCGCCGCCGCCGAGGCGTTCCTGCGCGGCGAGCTCGACATCGACGCCGTGCGCGAGAAGGCGTTCGCGTGTCATGAGGCGGCGCGGCAGGCGCAGGATCCGAGTGCCATCGCCGCCGCGCGGGTGTGCGGGCAGGCGGTGGCCGTCGCACACCTCGCCGGGCACAGCCGGCAGGTGCCGCGGCACACCGCGCGCGCCTTCCCGGGCGACCGCTCCCGCCGCGACGAGGAGCTCGCCTGGCAGCGGATGAACATCCCGGCCCGCTTCGACGCCTACGTGTACGAGGGCGACTGACCGGATCCGTCGGCCTCCAGCTGACTCCTGCCGTTCCACTCCGTTCAGGTCGCGATTTCTGCTTCTCTCACGTGCCGGGAGCAGCAGAAATCGCGACCTGAACGGTCGTGGGGCGACCTGAACGGTGGTGGGGCGGCCAACGGCGGTGGGGCGACC
>JAFDWM010000289.1 GCA_018268455.1 Actinomycetota bacterium
GCGAACAGGTCGCGTGCCTCGGCGAGGTTCGCGAACTCGTAGGCCGCGGACTGGTAGATCGGCGGGACGGCCGTGTTCTGCGGCTTGCCGGCGACGTACGCCGCCTGCACCTGCTTCGTGGCGAAACGGGTGTCGGGGGCGCAGGCGGGGTCGGTCACGGATCCATCCTGCGACCCTCGGCGGATCCGCGCCGGGATGTTTCCGACTGTTGCGGCTCAGGGCACGAGGATGAGCTTCCCGCGCGTGCCGCCCGCTTCGATCAGACGGTGGGCCTCGGCGGCGTCGACGAGCGGGAGCTGCGGGCCGAACTCGATCGAGAACCGGCCGGCGGCGATGAGGGCGGCCGCGACGGGCACGGCCTCGGCGCGCCAGGCGAGCTCCTGGACGCTGAGCGGGATCGGGCTGCCGCCGCTGAACGCGCGGATCCCGAGGGCCGCGGCATCGGGACCGCGCACGATGGTCGCGATGCGCTCCCGGTCGGCGACCAGAGCGAGCGAAGCGTCGATGGCCTCGTCGGTGCCGGCGCCGTCGAGCACCACAGTGATCTCACGGCCGGCGGCGGCGTCACGGATGCGCTGCTCGAGACCGTCTCCGTAGACGACGGGGACAGCGCCGAGCTCCCGCATCCCATCCTGCGAGGCCGGGCCGCCGGTGGCGATCACCGATCCGCCCCAGGCGACGGCGAACTGGATCGCGGCCTGCCCGACGGCGCCGGATCCGGAATGCAGGAGCAGCAGGTCTCCCGGTCCGATGCCGAGCGAACGCAGCGACTGGTAGGCGGTGCCGGCGGGGATCCCCAGGGCGGCGCCCTGCGCGGCGGAGACGTCGTCGGGAAGCGGCGTGAGGTGCGCCACGGGCACGGCGAGCGCGGTCGCGTAGGTGCCACGGGTGTCGCGGATCGCCACCCGGTCGCCGACGGCGGGGCCTGCCACGCCGGATCCGACCGCCGTCACGACGCCCGCGCCGTCGAATCCCAGGTGCCGGGGCGCGGTGATCGGAGGCAGCGGACGGAACCCGCTGCG
>JAFDWM010000028.1 GCA_018268455.1 Actinomycetota bacterium
CCGATGATATCGAGCGCCGTCCTGCCGTCCGGATGGCGACGTCGCGGCTCTGCTGCTCCGGCGGGCCGCCCCGTGACGACCGGGCTCGCGCCGCGCCCGGGATCCGGCCCCGGTTCGGCCGGCCCGCGCGGATGCCGTACACTGGACAGGCAGTTGTTGTCTGCATTCTTTCGCTGTGCCTCGGGCTTTCGAGGCGTTGCGGAGGAGGCGGGCAGAGATCCCCGGATCTCTAGGGCGGTAGCTCAATTGGCAGAGCAGCGGTCTCCAAAACCGCAGGTTGCAGGTTCGATTCCTGTCCGCCCTGCGCGTCGGCGCGCAGCCGACACACGAAAGGTACTCCAGGATGGTTCAGGACGCATCGGGCGCCGTGGTTCCCACGGCGAACGGCGGCGCGGGCCGCGACAAGAAGCTCGGCTTCTTCGGTCGCATCGCGCTGTTCTTCCGTCAGGTGATCGCCGAGCTCCGCAAGGTGGTCACCCCCACGCGCAAGGAGCTCGTCAAGTACACCCTGGTCGTTCTGGGCTTCGTCATCATCATGATGGCGCTGGTGTACGGCCTGGACATGGCCTTCTCGTGGCTGACGACGCAAGTCTTCGGGGTTCCCGGGAAAACCGCGTGATCCCGCGGCCCGGCGGCAGATGTCCCCGGGTCGAACCTGAAGGAGAGTAGCAAGTGTCCGAACGATACTCCGACGACGCAGACTGGGCCACCGCGGCCGAGCAGTCGAGCGAAGAAGACGAGGCCCAGGAGGGCGACGTCCTCTCCGGCGAGGAGCGCTCCTCGACCGCCGCCGAACGGGTCGCTCTGCACATCGAGGACGACGAGTACGACGATGAGGACATCGACATCGAGGAAGACCCGGAGGCAGACGCCATCGTGAACGACGCGCTCAACCTGGACCAGGCGGCAGAGTCCGAGGCCGCCGCCGAGGTCATCAACGACTCCGTGGCCGAGGAGGTCGCCGACCTTGAGGCCGCCGCCGCCGACGAGGTCACCCCCTACGACGGTCCGGATGTGAACGGCGACGACGACGCCGAGTCCGACGACGAGGCGGAGGCCGAGGAAGACCCGTACGAGGCCTTCCGCATGGACCTGCGCATGCTCCCCGGCAAGTGGTACGTCATCCACTCCTACGCCGGCTTCGAGCGCAAGGTGAAGGCCAACATCGAGCAGCGCAAGTCGACGCTCGAGGTCGAGGACGACATCTACCAGATCGAGGTCCCGATGGAGGACGTCGTCGAGATCAAGAACGGTCAGCGCAAGATGGTCACGCGCGTCCGGATCCCCGGCTATGTGCTCGTGCGCATGGAGCTCAACGAGGACACCTGGTCGGTCGTCCGCCACACCCCCGGTGTCACCGGCTTCGTGGGCAACGCGCACAACCCGACCCCGCTGCGCTTCGAAGAGGCCTTCAACATGCTGAAGTCGCTCGTCGAGGTCAAGGACGTCCCGACGGCCAAGGCCGTCACGGCCAAGGGCGGCACCGCTGTGGCACGCCCGCTCGCCGCCGAGGTCGACTTCGAGGTCGGCGAGACGATCACGATCAAGGAGGGCTCGTTCGCCGGCCTTCCCGGATCCATCTCCGAGATCAAGCCGGAGAGCGGCAAGCTCACCGTGCTCGTGTCGCTCTTCGAGCGCGAGACCCCGGTCGAGCTGTCGTTCGACCAGGTCACCAAGATGATCTGACGCTTCCCCCGGAAGCGATCGCAGAACGGCCGTCCCGATCAGGGGCGGCCGTTCCGCGTCTTCCCGGGGCTGGGCGGTGCAGCCCGGCACGGGATCGTCGCCCGCAGGCGGTACGGCGGATCCCCGATCCGATGCCGATCACAGACCCATGCGCGAGACTGGGAGCACGGGATCGGCACGAGGAGGTGCGATGACGGGTCGGGACGAGACACGGCCGGACGACCGTGCGCTGCTGCGCTCGCACCTGCGCGATGCCATGCGCCGCAATGCCTTCGGCGTGCTCATGGGCGGACTCGTCGACGGCGACGAGCTCGTGATCACCGAACTCGTCGGCACCAGGACCGACAGTCTGCACCGGCTGCAGGTGCTGCCGGGCGAGGGTGTCGGGGGAGGAGCCATGGCGTCGGGCCGGCCAACCAGGGTTCTCGACTACGTGAGCTCTGCGCACATCTCGCATCATCACGATGAAGCCGTGCGCCGCGAGGGCCTGCACGCCATGCTCGCCGTACCGATCATGCTGGACGGGCGGATGCGCGCCGTACTCTATGCGGCGACCAGGGAACGGGGGATGCTCGGCGATCGGGCCCTGGACGCGGTGACCCGGGAGGCCAGGGTGATCGCGGGGGAGCTGCGGGTGCGGGATGAGGTGGACCGGCGGATCTCGATCCTGCGGGGTTCCGAGCCGCTCCTGCCGGCCCCCGCCGAGTCGGGAGACCGGCTGCGCGAGACGGTGCGGGAAGCCCACGGCGACCTGCTCGCCCTCGCCCGCACGATGCAGGATGCCGAGCTCGCGGCCCGTCTGCGCGAGATCACGGGCCGTCTGGTCGGGCATGCGGACGCACCCGTCGATTCCACGGCGCTCACGCCACGGCAGCTCGACGTGCTCAGCCAGATCGCGCTCGGATGCTCATACCCGGAGGCGGCGCGGCGACTCGGACTGCAGGCGTCGACGGTGAAGAGCTACATGCAGGACATCGTGCGCGCGCTCGGCGTGCACTCACGCCACGAGGCCGTGGTCGCCGCGCGGCGCCGCGGCATGCTCCCGTAGCGACCCTCCATCGGGGGGTGTGCCTGCGGGCGGGCCCAGTGCGACGATCGACCGCACCGCCGGCATTCGCGCCGCGCGCACGTCGAAGGAGACGCCATGTCCACTCCCCTCTCGCTCCCGCTGCCGTCAGCCAATGATGAGCCGCTCACCCCGCTGCGCTTCCTGCAGCGCTCGGCCGAGGTGTTCCCGGACAAGGCGGCCGTGGTCTACGGCGGGCGCACGCGCACCTACCGCGAGTTCGCGGACGAGGCGGAGCGTCTGGCGAAGGTTCTCGCCGCGCTGATCGAGCCCGGCGACCGCATCGCCTACCTCTCCCCGAACACCCCCGAACTCCTGCTCGGTCACTTCGCCGTGCCGCTCGCCGGGGGTGTGCTGGTCGCGATCAACGCACGGCTGAGCCGTGCCGAGATCGAGTACATCCTCGGGCACAGCGGCGCGCGGATCCTCGTCATCGACGCGGAGCTGCTGGCTGTGCTGGGCGATCTGGGAGCCACGGTCCCCACGATCGAGCAGATCGTCGAGGTCGCGGATCCCGAGTTCGGGCAGCCGGGTGGCGCGCTGCGTGCCGGTCAGGTCGGCTACGACGAGTTCCTCGCACGGGCCGACGGCATCGACGAAGAGGTCTCCTGGCACGTCGCCGATGAGCGGGCGCCGATCTCGATCAACTACACCTCGGGCACGACCGGCCGGCCGAAGGGCGTCGTCTACACGCATCGCGGCGCGTATCTGAACGCGCTCGGCGAGGTGTTCCACCAGCAGCTCACCTCATCATCGGTCTACCTCTGGACCCTCCCGATGTTCCACTGCAACGGCTGGTGCACGCCGTGGGCGGTCACTGCCGCGGGCGCCACGCACGTCGCGCTGCGCGCGGTGCGCCCCGAACCGGTGTGGCAGTTCATCGACACCCAGGGCGTGACCCATCTCTGCGGGGCGCCGACGGTGTGCACGATCCTCGCCGAGTCGCCCCTCGCGCACGTCGTCGAGCGCCCGCTGCGGATCACCACGGCCGGCGCACCCCCGTCGCCGACGACCATCGCCGCGCTGCAGGATCTCGGCATCGGCGTGGTGCACGTCTACGGTCTCACCGAGGTCTACGGGCCGTTCACCATCTGCGAGTACCAGCCGGCCTGGGATGACGTGTCGCCGCAGGAGCGGGCACGGCTGCTCGCACGCCAGGGCGTCGGCATGGTGCAGGCCGAGTCGGCGCGCGTGGTCGACGCGGACGGTGACGACGTGCCGGCCGACGGTGTCACGATCGGGGAGATCGTGCTGCGCGGCAACAACGTCATGAAGGAGTACTTCCGCGATCGGCGGGCCACGGCCGAGGCGTTCCGCGGAGGCTGGTTCCACACCGGCGATCTCGGCGTGATGCACCCCGACCGCTACATCGAGCTCAAGGACCGGGCGAAGGACATCGTCATCTCGGGCGGTGAGAACATCTCGACCGTCGAGGTCGAGCAGGCCGTCATGTCGCACGAGGCGGTGCTCGAGGTCGCGGTGATCGGCCGCCCCGATCACCGCTGGGGCGAGCGGCCGGTCGCCTTCGTCGTGCTCCGCGACGGGCACGAGGTCACCGCCGCGGAACTGCGGATCCACACCCGCAGCCTCCTCGCCGCCTTCAAGGTGCCCGACGACTACATCTTCCTCCCCGAACTCGCCCACACCGCGACCGGGAAGGTGCAGAAGTTCGACCTGCGCGCGCGGCTGGGCGAGGTGGCCGCGGTCTGACCGCCGCCGGCGCGAAGCCGTCTCGGCGGACGGCTCCGCGACCGCGGCCGGGTGCCTCAGGCGTGCTGCGCCGCCCAGTGCGGGCTCTGGATCAGGCCGACAAGGTTGCCGAACGGGTCGCTGACCGACGCCGAGTACCAGCCGTCGCCGCGCTGGGTCACCGGGTCGAAGGGCGTGGCGCCGAGGGTGATCAGGCGATCGAACGATGCCTGGATGTCATCCACGTGCATGCTGACCAGCGCGCCGCCGGGCTGGGGGAGCGCGGGACGGAACTTCGCGTCCATCAGTGCGAACTCGTCGTCGTCGTCGCCGAAGCGCCATTCGGCGTACTGTGCGGGGCCCTGTCCCGCGCCGGGTTCGGGGCGCACGAAGTAGGGCGCCGAGTCGAACACCAGGGTGTACCAGTCGACGGCTGCGGTCATGTCGTCGGCGACGAGGTTGAGGTTGGCGATTCCACGGAACATGATCTGTCTCCTTCGATGAGGTGCTGATATCTCTATGCTCGACGGTGAAGAGATCATCTTCTGATCACTTAAAAAACATCGTCAGAAAGAAGTTCCGGGATGCGCGCGGACCGCCTGATCCAGGCCCTGCTGCTCCTGCAGGGACGGCCGCAGATCACGGCGGCCGAGCTCGCGGCCGAGCTGGAGGTCTCGGTGCCGACGGCCAGGCGCGACCTCGAGGCGCTCGCCATGTCGGGGGTGCCGATCTATCCGAGTCGGGGACGCGGCGGCGGCTGGCGCCTCATCGGCGGGGCGCGCACCGATCTCACCGGTCTCACCGAGGGCGAGGTCGTCTCGGTGCTCATCGGCCTCACCCAGAGCGGCGGGGCGGATCCGGAGCGCCTCGCCGCCGTGCGCAAACTCGTGCGGGCGATGCCCGAGCCGTTCCGCGAGCCCGCGCAGCGCGTCGCCGCGGCGACCGTGCGAGATCTGCCCTGGGGCGAGGTCGCCGATCCCGCGACCGCGGAGACCGTCGCCGAACTGCAGCGGGCGATCGCGCGCGCACGCCGGGTGCAGCTGGAGTACGACGGATCCCGCGGTATCCGTGCAATGGAGCTCGTACCGCTCGTCGTCGGCAGCCGCGGCCCGCACTGGTACCTGCTCGCCGCGCCGCCGGCCGACGCCGGTGATGTCGCGGATGCGGTCGGGCTGCGCACCTATCGTGTGGACCGGATCCGCACGCTGGCGACCCTGGCCGAGCGCGGCGCGCCGCCGAGTGGCTTCGACGCCGCGCAGGCGTGGGCGGACATGGTCGGTCGTGTGGAGGATCTGCGCGGCGAGGTGCGCGCGACGGTTCGGGTGCAGCCGTGGGCGGTGCGCGCGCTGTGCGACCGGTTCGGCGCGCAGGCGCGGATCCTCGACGCGGAGCCGGACGGGGAGGGGCGCACGTTCATCGAGGTCAGCGCGCACCGTGCAGACGCGCTGGCAGAGCAGCTCGCGGGATGGACTGACGCCGTCGAGGTGGAGGGGCCCGTCGAGGTGCGCGCGGCGTTGCACGCCCTCGGCGAGCGGATCGCCGCCCGATATGCGCCAGGGGCGCAGATCCGGTAGACTTCTGTGGTTTGCGGTCCGCTTCGGCGCGCCCGCGAACACCACCGCGCTCCGGAGATGCCGGATCCGCGGGAGAGGGATGCCCCGTGCATCCGCTCGAGAGAGGAATCACCATGGCACCGAAGAAGAAGGTGACCGGCCTGATCAAGCTCCAGATCAACGCCGGCGCCGCCAACCCGGCCCCGCCGATCGGCCCCGCGCTCGGTCAGCACGGCGTCAACATCATGGAGTTCTGCAAGGCGTACAACGCGGCGACCGAGTCGCAGCGCGGCAACGTCATCCCCGTCGAGATCACCGTCTACGAGGACCGCAGCTTCACGTTCGTCCTGAAGACCCCGCCGGCCGCCGAGCTGATCAAGAAGGCTGCGGGCGTGCAGAAGGGCTCCGCCACTCCGCACACCGTCAAGGTCGCGAAGATCACGGCCGAGCAGGTCCGTCAGATCGCCGAGCAGAAGCAGGCCGACCTGAACGCGAACGACATCGACGCCGCGTCCAAGATCATCGCCGGAACCGCCCGTTCCATGGGCATCACGGTCGAGGGCTGAGGGAGATAACAATGGCTACCAAGTCCAAGGCTTACAACGCTGCTGCCGCGAAGATCGAGGCAGACCGCTTCTACACCCCGAGCGAGGCCGTGGCGCTCGCGAAGGAGACCGGCTCCGCGAAGTTCGACTCCACCGTCGAGGTCGCGCTGAAGCTCTCCGTCGACCCGCGCAAGGCCGACCAGATGGTGCGCGGCACCGTCATCCTCCCGCACGGCACCGGCAAGACCGCCCGCGTCATCGTGTTCGCGACGGGTCCGGCCGCTGAGGCCGCGATCGCCGCGGGTGCGGACGAGGTCGGCGGCGCCGAGCTCATCGAGAAGGTCGCCGGCGGATGGACCGCGTTCGACGCGGCCGTCGCCACCCCCGAGCTCATGGGCCAGGTCGGCCGTCTCGGCAAGGTGCTGGGTCCGCGTGGCCTGATGCCGAACCCGAAGACCGGCACCGTGACCCCGAACACGGCCAAGGCCGTCGAGGAGATCAAGGGCGGAAAGATCGAGTTCCGCGTCGACAAGCACGCCAACGTGCACTTCGTCGTCGGCAAGGCCTCGTTCTCGGCCGAGCAGCTCGACGAGAACATGAAGGCCGCGCTCGAGGAGATCGTGCGCCTCAAGCCCTCCAGCTCGAAGGGCCGTTACATCCAGAAGGGCGCCGTGTCGACCACGTTCGGCCCCGGCATCCCGCTGGACGTCAACGCCATCTGAGTCTGACCGCGTTAGCGAAGGTCCGTCCCGGTTCGCCGGGGCGGACCTTCGTCGTATCCGGAGGCTCAGAACGCCGTGCCGCCCAGGAACGCCCACCAGATCAGGAGCATCGTGGCGAGGAAGCCGCACACGTAGTTCCACAGCAGGAAACGGCGCCACCCCCGGTTCGTCGATCCGGAGTCCTCATCCGACACGGCGCGGAACGGCCAGACGGTGCCGATGTACGGCAGCACGAGGAGCGCGCCGAGCGGTCCTGGCCATGCGGTGAAGAGCATGAGCACACCCGCGATCGCCCACATCGCCGCTGCGAAACGCACGGTCCGTCGTGCACCCAGCACGGTCGCGATCGAGGCGATCCCGGCCTCCCGATCGGGAACGACGTCCTGCACCGCGCCGAACGCGTGGCTGGCGACACCCCAGGCGAAGAAGGCGAGCAGCAGCACCACCAGCGCAGGTGTGGGCGTGGCGCCGGCGAGCACGAGCCCGTACACGGCCGGGGAGACGAAGTGGACGCTCGAGGTCGCCGAGTCCAGGAACGGGACCTCCTTGCACCGCAGACCCGGCACGGAGTAGGCGATCACGGCGAACAGGCTGAACGCGAGCACGAGCCAGGACAGCGGCGATCCGAGAACGACGAGCGCGACCACGAACGGCACCGGCAGCAGCAGCGACCAGGCCATCACGGCCCGGTGCCGGGCGGGGGAGAGCACGGCGCCCTCGGCCCCGCCCTTGCGCGGGTTCGCGAGGTCCGAGGCGTAGTCGAAGACGTCGTTGATGCCGTACATCGTGAGGTTGTACGGCACGAGGAAGAACAGGGTGCCGATCACGAGCGCCGCGTCCACTCTGCCGCTGGTCAGGAGGTAGGCGGCCGCGAACCCGAAGGCGGTGTTGATCCAGCTCAGCGGCCGCGAGGTCAGCAGCAGATCGATCGGCAGCGGCCGTGCGGTGGTCGTGCTCATCGGCGCTCCTCGGGGGTTCCGTGCGCGGGATCCGGTCGCCGCCCGTCGTGCCGCTCCGCGGGCGAGGCACGGCGCAGGTTCCACGCGGCTGAGCCGAGCAGGGCTGCGGCGACCGGATAGGCGAGATCCTCGATCGGGGCCAGGCCGATCCGGATCCCGCTGATCCGGTCCGGGGCGTAGGTGAACAGGCCTGCGGCGATCATCAGCGAGTCGAACACGGCCGTCAGCAGGACGAGACCGAGGACCGCGAGGGCCAGCGCCGGGCCGTGGCCCGCGGGCCGGCGCCGCCAGGTGAGCGCCTGTAGCAGCACGCAGGGCGCGAGGAAGATCGCGTCGACGATCAGGTAGGTGCCGCTCATCGGCGCCGTTCCTCGCGGGAGCGCAGGATCCGCCGCGCGCCCGTGTACAGCACCATCGTCACCTGCACGAGGAACAGCAGGAACACCGGCTCCTCGATCGGCAGGTGCGGTGCGAGCAGGATGCCGGTCGAGAACGGGTTGGCTTCGCGTGCGAAGATGCCGGTCGCGATGCCGACGAGGTCCCAGACCAGCAGCACGGCGACCCCGGCGAGCAGCACGAGCAGTGCGCGCCGCGGCTCCGCCCAGAGGAACAGTCGCCAGCGGGCGTCGACGATTCCGACGCCGATGATCGAGACGGCCAGCAAAGAGAGGTGGAGCAGCCCCATCATGCCTCCGCCGGTTCGGGGAGCGGACCGTTCGTGCGGTCGCCGCGGAAGGCCTTCAGCACGAGTTCCGCGCTGATGAGGCACATGGGAAGGCCGATCCCGGGAAGGGTCGTCGCGCCGGCGTAGAAGAGCCCGCGGGTCTTGCGCGAGCGTGTGCGTCCGCGCAGGAATGCGCTCTGCCGCAGCGTGTGCGCGGGGCCGAGCGCCGACCCCCGGAAGGAATGGAGGTCGCGCGCGAAGTCGGCAGGGCCCACGGTGCGTCGCACGACGACGCGCTCGGCGAGGTCGGGCGCACCGGCATGCACCGCGAGCTCCGCGATCGCCCGGTCGGCGACGCGTTCGACCGCGGCGGCACCGCGGCCGTCCCGTCCTCCCGCGCCGATCGCCGGGTCCGCCGGGACCGGCACGAGCAGGAACAGGTTCTCGTGGCCCTCCGGCGCGACCGTGTCGTCGGTCGCGCTGGGCATGCAGGCGTAGAACGACGCCGGCTCCGGCACGCGCGGTGCGGATCCGAAGATCGCGTCGAAGTTCGCGCCCCAGTCCTCGGTGAACACCAGGTTGTGATGGGTGAGCCCGGGCAGGCGCCCTCGGACGCCGAGCATCGCGAGCACCGCACCGGTGCCGGGGTTCGTCCGGCGCCACCGTCGAGGGGAGCGCTCGTGCGCCGCGGAAGGCAGCAGCGCGGTATCGCTGTGGTGCATGTCGACCGTGCTCACGACGCGATCGAACGGCTCCTCCCGGACGACGCCGCCGTGCGCGACGGCGAGGCCGCGCACGGAGGCACCCTCGCGGAGGATCCGGTGCACGCGCGCGTCGGTGCACAGGGCCGCACCGGCGAGGCGCGCCCGCCGGGTGAACGCATCGATGACCGTGCGGAATCCGCCGCGCGGGTACAGCACCCCGTCCTCCAGATCGAACGTGCTCATCAGGTGGAACAGCGCGGGGACGATCGCGGGAGCCCCTCCGAGGAAGACGGCGGGGTACTGCAGGATCTGACGCAGCCGGCGGTCCGAGAACGAGGCCTCCACCATGCTCTGCAACGACGTTCCGAGCAGGGCGGCCAGGCGCGGGAGCTCGCCGAGGTCGGAACCGGGCAGGAAGGCTCCCGGGTGTGAGAAGTCGGTGTAGAGGAAGCGGTCGGTGGCGATGCGGGCGGTGTGCGCCGCGGAGTCGAGGTGGCGGGCGAGCGCGGCGCCCGCCCCGGGCTCGACGGACTCGAACAGCGCGAGCGAACTCTCGCGCGCGGAGTGCACGTCGAGCGAGGCCGCGTCGCCGGAGAAGACCCGGTAGGCGGGGTCCAGGCGGACGAGGTCGAGCTCGTCCGCGGCGCTCGTGCCGAGCAGCCGGAAGCAGTGCTCGAACACTTCGGGCATGAGGTACCACGAGGGGCCGGTGTCGAACCGGAAGCCCTCCGCCTCCCAGCTCCCGGCCCGCCCGCCCAGCCGATCCGACTGCTCGAAGAGGGACACGTCGTGCCCGTCAGCGGCCAGCAGCGCCGCCGAGGCGAGACCCGAGATGCCTCCGCCGATGACGGCGACGCGGCTCACCGCGAGCCCTCGCCGCGGAGCATCGCCCGCGCGAGCAGGGTCGCCTTGCGCGCCGCCGGCACGCGCACCCGCCGTGCGACGAGCTCGCGCGCCGGAGTGCGACGCAGCCGTGCGGACAGCTCGGAGTAGAGCAGGTGCGCGGCGGCCACGGCCCGTCGCGAGGAGGAGGGGAGCTCGCCGATCACGGCGTCGGCGAGGGAGAGCTCCGCATCCACCCGGTCCAGGACGCGGTCGCGCTGCGCATCGGTGAAGGAGTGCGGGTCGACGCCGGGGAGATAGCGGCGTCCGAGCCCGTCGGCGTCCTCGCCGAGGTCGCGGAGGAAGTTCACGCGCTGGAACGCTGAGCCGAGCGCGATCGCGCCGCGCTCCCAGCGTGCGTCCCGCACCGGATCCGGCTCCAGCTCGCGGCGGAACGAGGCGAGGCACATGAGACCGACCACTTCCGCGGATCCGTGCACGTACTCGTCGAGCTCGCGCTCCTGCGTGAACAGCACGGGGGCCAGATCGCGGCGCATCGAGGCGAAGAACGGACGGGTCAGATCGGCGCCGATGCCGGTCGCGCGGGCCGTGGCGGCGAACGCGTGCACGACGAGATTCGCGCTGTAGCCAGAACTGACGGCCGACTCGACCTCGCGTTCGAGGCCGTCCAGCACCTCTCGGCACTGCGCCCGGGACAGGCCCGCTCCGGCGGCGCAGCCGTCGACGATCTCGTCGGCCACGCGCACGAGCGCGTAGATCGCGGCGAGGTCCGCGCGCACCGGGGCTGCGCACAGCCTGCTTGCGAGGCGGAACGACGTCGAGTAGCTGTCCAGGACCTGAGCGGATCCGCGCGCCGCGGCCCGATCGTAGAGGGCGAGCCCCGTGTCGGCGCTCATCGGGAGCGCTCCGTGGCGCCCGCGATGACGCGCTCCAGATCGTCCACCAGACGTGCGGGGAGCGCCGCGAGCAGCATCGAGGCGCGCGCCTCGACGACCAGGCTCGAGATCACGGCCTCGGTGCGATCGAGCGCACCCGAGCGCCGGATCGCGTCACGCAGTGCCGTGGCGCCGTCGTCATCGAGATCCGTGTCGCCGAACAGCGCCGACACGGCGTTCCACGCGGGCGCGGTCCTGGCATGCGCGATGAGCAGCGTCATCTTGCCCTCACGCAGATCGGAGAGCGCGGACTTCCCGGTCTGCCGGGGGTCGCCGAAGACGCCGAGCACGTCGTCCCTGGCCTGGAAGGCGATGCCGATCGTCGCGCCGATGAAGCCGAGCGCCTCCACCGCCGCCGGGGGTGCGCCGCCGAGCAGCGCGCCGATGCGCAGCGGCGCACCGAACGAGTAGCGGGCGGTCTTGTGCTCCATGGTGCGCAGGATCGCCGCCTCGTCCGCATCGCCGCGGAGGCCGAGCAGGATGTCCGCATGCTCGCCGACCGCGGCGGCGTCGACCGCGTCGGCCAGCACCTGCAGGAGCGCGCCGCGCGGCGCCGACGGAACCTCGAGGCCGGCGATGAGCCGGTGCGCGGCGGAGAGGAGCAGGTCGCCGGCCAGGATCGCGCAGCTCGCACCGTACCGGAGCGCGGCGTCCTCATCGGCGCCGACGGCGAGGGCGGCGTCGCGACGGAGTGCGATCAGGTTCGGGCCGCCGCGGCGGATGAGGTCGCGGTCGATCACGTCGTCGTGCAGCAGGAACGCGAGGTGCAGCAGCTCGACGGCGGCCGCGGCGCGGATGGCATCGTCGGAGGGCTCGTCTGCGAAGGCGCGATGCGCGGAGAGCACCAGCCGCGGCCGCAGCAGCTTGCCGCCCTCGGCCCCCTGTCGGGCCTGATCCCAGACCTCGTCGAAGCCCTCGACTGTGCCGATCCGCTCCGCGACGTCGCGGAAGCAGGCGTCGATCACGGCGTCGACGTCGGCGAGCACATCCGCGGAGAGCGCCCGGTCGATCATGAGGCCAGCTCTTCGAGCCCTCTGCCCCCGCCGAGGAAGGGGAGCAGCTGCGCCTGCAGGACGAGCCAGGGGCTGAACGCCCACGGGGCGCGGCGCACCGACTCCGCGAGATCGTCCGGATCCACCCAGTGGTGCTCGATCACCTCATCGGGATGCGGGCGGGGCTGGTGCGTGGTCGTGGCGACGTACACGGGGCAGATCTCGTTCTCGACGATGCCGGCGGCGTCGGTCGCCCGGTAGCGGAAGAACGGGAGCACCGGCTCGACGGTGTCCAGGGCGAGTCCGAGCTCATGCTCGGCCCTGCGGCGCACCGCGGACACCAGGTCCTCGCCGGGGGCGGGATGGCCGCAGAAGGAGTTGGTCCAGACACCCGGCCAGGTCGTCTTCGTCAGCGCCCTGCGCGTGACGAGCAGGTGGCCGCGCGGGTCGAAGACGTGGCAGGAGAACGCCAGATGCAGACGGGTGTCGGCGCCGTGGATGCTGTGCTTGGAAGCCGCACCGATCTCGGCCCCGTCGGCGTTCAGGAGCACGACCATGTCGGTGTCAGGGGTCACGATCATCCTTTTGCTAACGAAGAAACTAACTAACCTGGTTAGCAGTAACCATATGGCATAGAGTCCTCCCGTGGAAGCCCCCGAATCCGAACGCCGCATCGATCGGGCCATGATCGATCCTCGGCTCATCGATCCCGGTGCGGAGCTCGTCCGACGCGCTCACCTCTCGGACGGCGAGGTCGACGAGATCGTCGAGCTGATGACGGCGCTGCGCGCGTGGCACGGTGCCGCCGAGCGGATGAGCGCCGCCTCCCGCCGGTACATGAACCTGAACCAGAACGACATGCGGGCCGTCCGCTTCCTCATCGCGGCCGAGAACGCCGGCGCCGTCACGACGGCCCGCGCGGTGGCCGACCACCTGGGGATCAGCACCGCGGCCACGACCAAGATGCTCGACCGGCTCGAGCACGGCGGGCACGTCGTCCGGCGGCCGCATCCGGCCGACCGGCGTGCGATCGTGCTGCAGGTCACCGCGTCGACGCGTCAGGCGGCCCGCGAGGGTGTCGGGCGTCTGCACGCGCGGCGCTTCGAGGTCGCCGCACGGATGTCGTCGGCCGACCGTCGTGTCGTCACGGAGTTCCTGCGCGCGCTCGCCGCCACGGAGGCCGTGGGCGGGGAGGACGACGCCGCCGCGGGATCCGAGATCGCGCTCGCCGCGGAGTAGCGGCCGGCGCGGGCGGATGCTCCTCAGCCGAAGAAGACCGGCAGCACGAGGCTGATCCCCATGACCACCAGCAGCGCGGCGATCGCCGTGTCGAGGATCCGCCAGGCGCGCGGCGTGCGCAGCCACCGGCCGAGGTGGCGGGCGCCGAAGCCGAGGGCGAAGAACCACGTCACGCTCGCGATGATGGCGCCGGCGGCGAACAGCCAGCGGCCGTCGCCGTGCGTCGCGGCGACGCCGCCGATGAGCAGCACCGTGTCGAGGTAGACGTTCGGGTTCAGCCAGGTGAAGGCGAGCGTCGCCAGGAGCACCGGGGCGAGGGGAGCGGTGCGGGCCAGCGTGGTGGTGCTGCCGGACGCGCCCGAGCCGCGTGCGGAGCCGGCATCGTCCGCCGGGGCGGTATCGGCGAGCAGGGCCTCGCCGCCGGAGTGCCACGCGCGGCGTGCCGCCAGCACGCCGTACACCACGAGGGAGATCGCTCCCGCCCAGCGCGCCACCACGATGAGCCAGGGGAGGGTCTTCACCAGGTAGCCGAGCCCCGCGGTGCCGGCCAGCACGAGGGCCGCGTCGGAGGCCGCGCAGATGAGCACGACGGGCAGGACGTGCTCGCGGCGCAGGCCCTGGCGCAGCACGAACACGTTCTGCGCGCCGACGGCGATGATGAGCGAGAACATGAGGCCGAGGCCGGAGAGCAGGGTGAGCACGATTCGAGGTTACGGTCGAACTCAGATTCAGCACCAGCGAAGATTCCTTAAGTCAGATTAGAATCGCTCATGTGCAGGTGGATCCCGAATCCGCGCGAACGGTGGCCGCGGTGCTCGACGAGGGCAGCTTCGATGCCGCCGCGCGCCGGCTCCTGTTGACCCCGTCCGCGGTGAGTCAGCGGATCAAGACCCTGGAGCAGCAGCTCGGGCGGATCCTGCTGGTGCGCAGCAAGCCCGTCCGGGCCACCGAGGCGGGGGAGGCCGTCGCGCGGTTCGGCCGCCAGATCGCCCTCCTGGAGCGCGACGCGATCGCCGGGTTCGGCCTGTCCGCCGAGGGTGCGGGTGCGCGGATCAGGATCCCCCTCGCCGTCAACGCCGACTCCATGGCGACCTGGTTCCTGGCGCCGCTGGCCCGGCTCTCGGGTCAGTACGACGTCGAGTTCGACCTGCACCGCGACGATCAGAACTTCACGGCACGGCTGCTCGAATCGGGAACGGTGATGGCGGCCGTGACGAGTGAGTCCGAGCCGGTCGGAGGCTGCCGGGTCGAGGCGCTCGGTGCGCTGCGCTACGTCGCCGCGGCGTCTCCCGGGTTCGTGCGGCGGTGGTTCCCGGATGGGGTGACGGCCGAGGCGCTCACCCGGGCGCCGTTCGTCGACTTCGACCGCCGCGACGTGCTGCAGCAGGACTGGCTGCGTGAGCGCGGCGTGGATCCGTGGCCGGTTCCCCGGCATCACGTGCCCGCATCGGCGGACTTCTCCGTCGCGGTCGAGCTGGGCCTCGGATGGGCGCTGCTGCCGGTCCCGCATGCGGAGCCCGGCCTGGCCCAGGGGCGTCTGGTGCGCCTCGACGACGCGGAACTCACCTCGCCGCTGTACTGGCAGCAGTGGAATCTGCGCTCCGAGCTGCTGGACGCGATTGCGACGGAGATCCGCGCCGAGGCTGGTCGCGTGCTGCGCTGAGGCGCACCTCAGGGGACTTACGCAGGCGCGAGGCGCGTTCTCGTGGTTAGATTGGTAAGCCTTGCCTAATCCCGAAGGGGCCCGTCATGACTTTCGATCCCGCCGTCGTCACCGCCGTCACCGCGCACATGAACGGCGACCACCCGGACGACAATCTGCTCATCGTGCGCGCGTTCGGGCGCCCCGACGCGCAGGCGGCTCGCATGGTCGGGGTCGACGCCGACGGCGGCACCTGGTCGGTCACCGATCCGCAGGGCGTGCACGAGCTCGTCGTGCCCTGGGCGGGCGGTCCGATCGCCGACCGTCCGCAGATCCGTCGCGCGGTCGTCATGCTCTACCGCGCGGCGTGCGATCGTCTGGGCGTGCCGGCCCGCGAGGAGCACGATGCGGCTCCGGGCGGCGCGCACCCGCACGGCCACGGCGGTCACGGTGCGGCGCACCCGTCGCCCCACGGGGGAGCGGACGACGCCGCCGAGCCCGGGTTCGCGCGCCGGCTGCGTGAGGCGACCTGGTCCGACCACGGCGACAGCGAGGGCGCCACCTTCATGACCGACATCATGCGCGGTCGCGGCACTCTTGCCGACTACACCGACCTCGTCGCGCAGCACTGGTTCATGTACGAGGCGCTGGAGGAGGCCGCGGAGCAGCTCAGCGCGGATCCCGCGCTCGCCGCGCTGCACCCGGAGGGGCTGCGGCGGATGGCCGCCCTCGAGCGCGACCTCCTGCACCTGCGCGGCCCGCACTGGCGTGCCCAGATCGCGCCCCTCCCCGCCACCGTCGCCTACGCGGAGCGGATCCGTCAGGTCGCGGCCCAGGGATGGACCGCGGGGATCGTCGCGCACCACTACACGCGCTATCTCGGCGACCTCTCCGGCGGGCAGCTGATCGCCCGCCGGGCCTCGGCGCAGTTCGGCTTCGACGGCGACGGCGTCGCGTTCTACGACTTCGCGGAGCTGGGGGATCCGGCCGGTTTCAAGAGCGCGTACCGGCAGGTGCTCGACAGCTTCGGCGCGACGCTCGACGACGCCGCCCAGGGTGCGATGCTCGACGAGGTGCGCCTGGCCTACCGGTTCAACACCGACCTCTTCGTCGACCTGGGTGAGGCCCGCGCCGCGGCGTGATGACGCAGCCGTGGCGCCCCGTGCGCGGGGGACCTACCCTCGAGACATGGCATCCGAGCGCATCACGGTGACGGTCCACGGCCCCGACGGCGACCGTACGCTGGACATCTCGAGTCCGAACCGTGCGGTGTGGCCCGCGGCAGAGGGCGGCCCCATCACCAAGGCCGAGCTCGCGGAGTACGTGCAGACGGTGTCGGCGCCGTTCCTCGCCTCGACGGGCAACCGCCCGGTCTCGCTGGAGCGCTATCGCGACGGCATCGACGGCGAGAGCTTCTTCTCGAAGAACCCGCCCAAGGGCACACCCGACTTCGTGCAGAGCGTGATGTGCACGTACAACAGCGGCCGCAGGCACCCGCAGATCGTGCTCACCGAGCCCGCGGCCATCGTGTGGGCCGTGCAGATGAACACCGTCGTGTTCCACCCGTGGGCCTCGCTCGCGGCCGACACCGACAATCCCGTCGAGCTGCGCATCGATCTGGATCCGCAGCCGGGCACAGGCATCCCCGAGGCGATCGTCGCCGCGCACGAGCTGCGCGCGGTGCTGCGGGAGGCCGGGCTCGAGCCGTTCATCAAGACGAGCGGCAACCGCGGCCTGCACGTGTTCTGCCCGATCGTGCCGGAGTGGGAGTTCCTCACCGTGCGGCATGCCGTGATCGCGGCCGGCCGCGAGCTGGAGCGGCGCATGCCGGACCGGGTGACCACGGCGTGGTGGAAGGAGGAGCGCGGGGAGCGGATCTTCGTCGACTTCAACCAGGCCAACCGCGACCGCACGATGGCCGGTGCCTACAGTCCGCGGGCTCTGCCGGGCGCGACCGTGTCGACGCCGATCGAATGGGACGAGCTGGACGGGGTGGATCCGAAGCGCTTCACGGTGCGCACGATCCCGCAGCGCCTCGCCGACGTCGGCGACCCGTGGGCGCGCATGCAGGACAGCCCGGGACGCATCGAGACGCTGCTGGGCTGGTGGGAGCGCGACGTCGAGAACGGGCTCGGGGAGATGCCGTTCCCGCCGGAGTTCCCGAAGATGCCCGGCGAGCCGCCCCGCGTGCAGCCGTCGAAGAAGGTCGCCGCGCACTGGGACGAGAAGGGCGGGCGCCTCGCGCAGTGACATCGCGCGCGCGGCTGGGAGGACGCGTCAGTCGATCACATCGGCGAGGTCGTAGCCGGCGACCGTCTCCAGCTGTCCGTAGGTACATGAGCGGGCGTCGCGGTCGTCGCGCCAGCGCGCGAACTGCACCGTGTGCCGGAAGCGGTAGCCCTCGAGCTGGTCGTAGCGCACCTCCAGCACGCGCTCGGGGCGCAGCCGCACGAACGACGTGTCCTTGCCGCCGCTGAAGCGCGAGCGCTCGCCCTCGCCGGTGACGGCCTGCCCGGCCTCGTCACGCTCGACGAGCGGGGCGAGATCCCGCACCAGCTGCTCGCGCATCGCATCGCTCCAGGCGGCGACACCGCCGACCTGGCGCAGCACGCCGTCGTCGCCGTACAGCCCCACGAGCAGGGAGCCCACCCCGGATCCGCTCTTGTGGATGCGGTAGCCGAGCGCCACGACGTCGGCGGTGCGGGCGTGCTTGACCTTGAACAGCGTGCGCTTGTTCGGCGCGTACGGCTGATCCAGCGGCTTCGCGACGATCCCGTCGAGCCCCGCACCCTCGAACTCGGCGAGCCAGCGCCGGGCGGTGTCCGCATCGGTGCTGGTGCGGGTGAGGTGCAGCGGATGCGGCACCGTCGCCAGCAGCTGCTCCAGCCGGGCCCGCCGCGCGGCGAACGGCAAGGCCTGCAGATCCTCGTCGCCCTCGGCGAGCAGGTCGAACGCGATGAACATCGCCGGCGTCTCGGCGGACAGCCTCGCCACGCGCGAGGCGGCCGGATGGATCCGCTGGCTGAGCGCCTCCCAGTCCAGGCGCTGGGATCCGGCGGGGCCGGTGGCGACGACGATCTCCCCGTCGAGGAGGCACGGACGCGGCAGCAGCCGCGGGATCGCCTCGACGAGCTCGGGGAAGTAGCGCGTCAGCGGCTTTGCGCCACGGGATCCGATCTCGACCGTCTCGCCGTCCCAGGAGATGAGACCGCGGAAGCCGTCCCACTTCGGCTCGAACAGCAGCCCGCCGGGGAATCTCGCCGGATCCGGCACGGTCGTGGCGGCCTTGGCGAGCATCGGCGCGGGGATCTCGTAGGGCATGGATCCCATCCTGCCCGTCGGATCAGGATCCGAACAGATCGGCGAGCCCCACGCGCTCACCCGCATCGGCGAGAGCGACGCGCGCGGCGTGCCAGCCGGACATCCCGTTCACGCCCGGCCCGGGCGGGGTGGCGGCCGAGGCGAGGTACACGCCGCGCATCGGGGTGCGCCACGGCTCGCGGGCCAGCACGGGGCGCACGAACGCCTGGCGCATCGTGAACGCCCCGCCGAAGATGTCGCCGCCGATCTCGGCCGGATTCAGGCGCACCCGCTCGCGCGGGGTCACCGCGTGCGCGGCGAGGATGCGGTCGCGGAAGCCCGGCGCGAACCGTTCGATCTGCCGGATCACGAGCTCGGTCGCGTCGACGTCGGAGCGCGCCGGGGCGTGGATGTACGTCCACAGCGTGTGCCCGCCGGCCGGGGCGCGGGTGTCGTCGAGCACGGACGGCTGCGCGACCAGCACGTACGGGCGCTCGCTGACGCGGCCCTGGGCGACGGCGTTCTCGCTCGCCCACACCTCGGCCCGCGTGCCGCCGACGTGCACGGTGGGGGCGCGCGCGACGTCGGGGGCGCTCCAGGGCACCGGACCGTCGAGGGCGAAGTCGACCTTCGCGGCGGCGGCGCCGTAGCGATACGACCGGATCCCGCGAGCATAGGCGGAGGGGACGTCGCGCAGCGTGAGCGCGAGCCGTGGCGAGGTGTTCAGGATCAGCAGGTCGCCGCGGACGGGATCCCCCCAGTCCAGTCCGGACAGATCGGCGATCGGGGACGAGGTGCGGATCTCGCCGCCGTGCGCGCGCAGGTCGTCGGCGAGCGCGTCGGCGATGCGCTGCGCGCCGCCGCGCGGAAACGCCCATCCGCCGGCGTGCGCCTGCGCCAGCAGCAGCAGCCCCGCCGCCGCGCCGCTCGGGGCGGGCAGCGCCGTGTTCGCGTGCGCGACGACGCCCGCGACGAGGGCCGCGGCCTCCGCGGTGCGGAACGTGCGGCGTGCCATCGCCGAGCCCTGCTCCAGCATCCGCAGCCCGAAGCGCACAGCGGTGACCGGATCCCCCGGGATCCGCAGCAGGGATCCGCCGGTGAGGTCCAGCACCCCCTCGATGTGCGCGCTCAGCGGGCGCAGCAGCGCGCGCCAGGCGCGGGCGTCGGGGCCGAGCGCGTCGGCGGTGCGCTCGAGGTCGCGCCAGGCGATGCCGGCACGGCCGCCGTCGAGGGGATGGGCGTAGGAGATCTCCGGGACGATCCAGTCGATCCTGTCGCGGCCGAACGCGCGGAAGAACGGCGAGGAGTACGCGCCGGGATGCACAGCCGAGCACACGTCGTGCACATACCCGGGGAGGGTGGAGGCGGCACTGCGCACACCGCCGCCGATGGTGCCGGCGGCCTCGACGACCTCGACGGCGTAGCCCGCGCGTGCGAGCGCGACGGCGGCGGCGAGGCCGTTCGGGCCGCTGCCGATGAGGGTCGCGCGGGGCATGCCGCCAGTCTTCCACGCGCGGCCGCATCGTCCGCCGCACGCAGGCGGCGGACAGCAGAACGTGGGATCCTGGAGGGGATGAATGAAGTGCAGGGGCCCACCCCCACCGGCAATTCCCGTCCCTACCGCAATCTGGCGGAGGCGCTGCGCGCCCACCGCATCGATCCCGTCAACCACGACTTCATCGGCGCCGTCGTCGACGCCGTCGGCATCTCCAGCTTCATCGACCGCGGCCGCTACATCGAGGCGATCCGCCGCGTGCCCGGCACCGCGCTGCACATCGGCCGCACGTACACGAACGGGTTCGCCGAGGACGAGCAGATCGTCGTCGGCGGGCGGATCCTGCCGCTGCTGCCGAGCGAGGGCCGCGCGCCCTACTTCTACGTGACGCACCCGAGCGAGCTGCCGGGGGCTCCGATCGCCAAGCGTCCCGGCACGCCGAGGACCGCGGGAACCCGCGCGCCGGCGAAGCCCGCGGCGCAGCCGCGCGCGCCGAAGGCCACGCCGCTGCAGGACCGCGACTACGGCGTGTGCGAGGTGTGCTTCATGGTGAAGACGCCGTCCGGCGGCTGCGCCTGCACCTGAGGGTCGGGCGCGGCGGGCTCAGTCCAGTTCGTCGCGCAGTCGGCGGGTGATCTCCGCCATCGGCATCGACCGGGGGAACACGGCCACGACGACCGCGTCGTCGCCGGGCTCCTTCGCGCTGTCGGGGTGCACGCCGTAGCGGCGCAGCACGTCGTCCAGTGCGCGGCGCAGCGCCGCCGCAGACGTGCGCGACCCGCGCAGCAGCCGGCGCAGCACGTGGTTGTGCACGGCTGTGACGAGAGCTGCGAAGCCGACGGCGTCGAGCGGATCCAGATCCGGCAGCGAGCGGCGCAGGTACTCGTCGAACAGCCGCTCGTACCGGAACACGGTGACGATCTCGCGATCGCGCAGCGAGGGCACATCGCGCACCACCTGGTAGCGCAGCCTCGCGATCTCCGGGTCTGCGGCGAAGGAGCGGAACACCATCAGCGACCCGTCGCACACGGCGGTCCACGGGTTCGCGTGCGGACGCTCGAGGTAGGTGCGCAGGCCGTCGAGCAGCTCCTCATGATCGGCGAAGACCACATCGTCCTTGCCGCCGAACTGGCGGAAGAACGTCGAGCGGGAGATGCCGGCGGCCCGGGCGATCTGCTCGACGGAGGTCTGATCGAACCCCTGCGCCGCGAACAGCTCGAGGGCGGCCCTCACCACGGCGGTGCGGGCGGGGGACACGTCGGCGTGCTCGGTCATAGCAGGAAAGCCTAGTCATCGGCGCTCGCAACGGCCGCACGCGCTGCGCCCGGGAAGCGCTGTCCCCACCGGAAGGCGGTAGCGCGTCATGAGGCGTGTTTCCGCGGTAGTAGGCTGGATGACCGGATCGACTCACTGTCGAAACCCGACAGAATTCCTGTCGCGTCCCCATCGTCGCAACCAGCGAAGGACTGCACGTGGACCTCTACGAGTACCAGGCACGAGACCTTTTCGAGAAGTACGAGGTGCCGGTGCTCGCCGGCATCGTCGCCGACACCCCCGAGGAGGTGAAGGCAGCGGCCGAGAAGCTCGGCGGCGTGGTCGTCGTGAAGGCGCAGGTCAAGACCGGCGGTCGCGGCAAGGCGGGCGGCGTGAAGGTCGCCAAGAACCCCGACGAGGCGTATGAGGCCGCGAAGTCCATCCTCGGTCTGGACATCAAGGGCCACGTGGTCAAGCGGGTCATGGTCGCCGCCGGTGCCCGCATCGCCCGCGAGTTCTACTTCTCGGTGCTGCTGGACCGCTCGAACCGCTCCTATCTGAGCCTCTGCTCGGTCGAGGGCGGCATGGAGATCGAGCAGCTCGCGGTCGAGAAGCCGGAGGCGCTCGCGCGCGTCGAGGTCAACCCGCTCACCGGGATCGACGCCGCCAAGGCGCTCGAGATCGCCCGGGCCGCGAACTTCGACGAGGAGCTCGCGCCCAAGGTCGCCGAGGTCTTCGTCAAGCTCTACGACGTGTACAAGGGCGAGGGCGCCACGCTGGTCGAGGTCAACCCGCTCGTGCAGACCGAGGAGGGCGACGTCATCGCGCTCGACGGCAAGGTCACCCTCGACGACAACGCCAGCGAGGTGCGCCACCCCGAGCACGAGGAGCTCGCCGACAAGGCGACCGAGAACCCGCTCGAGGCGAAGGCCAAGGAGTCCGGCCTGAACTACGTCAAGCTCGACGGCCAGGTCGGCATCATCGGCAACGGCGCGGGCCTGGTCATGTCGACCCTCGATGTCGTCGCCTACGCCGGCGAGAACCACGGCGGCGTGAAGCCCGCCAACTTCCTCGACATCGGCGGCGGCGCGAACGCCCAGGTCATGGCCAGCGGCCTCGACGTGATCCTCGGCGACGAGCAGGTCAAGAGCGTCTTCGTCAACGTCTTCGGCGGCATCACCAGCTGCGTGGCCGTCGCGGAGGGCATCGTCAAGGCCCTCGAGATCCTCGGCGACACGGCCACGAAGCCGCTCGTCGTGCGCCTCGACGGCAACCAGGTCGACGAGGGCCGTTCGATCCTCACCGCCGCGAACCACCCGCTGGTCACGCTCGCCGCCACCATGGATGAGGGCGCTGACAAGGCCGCCGAGCTGGCGAACGCCTGAGTTACGACCGAGAGAGACAAAAGGACTAGAGATGTCGATCTACCTCAACAACGACTCCAAGGTCATCGTCCAGGGCATCACCGGCGGCGAGGGCACCAAGCACACCGCGCTCATGCTGAAGGCGGGCACGAACGTCGTCGGCGGCGTGAACGCGCGCAAGGCCGGCACCACGGTCTCGCACACCGACAAGGACGGCAACGCCGTCGAGCTGCCGGTGTTCGGATCCGTCGCCGAGGCCATCGCGGCCACCGGCGCCAACGTGTCGGTCGCATTCGTGCCGCCGGCGTTCACGAAGGACGCCATGGTCGAGGCCATCGACAGCGAGATCCCGCTGCTCGTGGTCATCACCGAGGGCGTGCCGGTCGGCGACTCCGCCGAGGCGTGGGCGTACGCGGTCTCCAAGGGCAACAAGACGCGCATCATCGGCCCGAACTGCCCCGGCATCATCACCCCCGGTGAGGCGCTCGCGGGCATCACCCCGGCCAACATCACCGGCAAGGGCCCGATCGGCCTGGTGTCGAAGTCGGGCACGCTGACCTACCAGATGATGTTCGAGCTGCGCGACCTGGGCTTCTCCACCGCCATCGGCATCGGCGGCGACCCGGTCATCGGCACCACGCACATCGACGCGCTCGCCGCGTTCGAGGCCGACCCCGAGACCAAGGCGATCGTGATGATCGGTGAGATCGGCGGCGACGCCGAGGAGCGTGCGGCCGAGTTCATCAAGGCCAACGTCACCAAGCCGGTCGTCGGCTACGTCGCGGGCTTCACCGCCCCCGAGGGCAAGACCATGGGCCACGCCGGTGCCATCGTCTCCGGCTCCGCGGGCACCGCGCAGGCGAAGAAGGAGGCCCTCGAGGCCGCCGGGGTCAAGGTCGGCAAGACGCCGTCCGAGACCGCAGCCCTGCTCCGCGAGGTGTACGCCGC
>JAFDWM010000290.1 GCA_018268455.1 Actinomycetota bacterium
CGCGCAGCAGGGTGGTGCACTCTTCTCCGCCGCATACGCGCCCTGGCCGACGCCACTCGCGCAGGCATGGGCGCACGCGCCGGTGCTGACCGGACTCGAGATGCTGCTGCATCAGGCACTCGCCCAGATCCGGATCTTCCTGCACGGCACCCCGGAGGCGGCGCTGCCCGACGAGGCCGCGGTCCTGGAGGCCATGCGGGCGGCTCTCGGCTGATCCGGTCCCGCAGTCATGCGGGCGGCCGGGCCCCCAACACATGGGAGACTGGACGAATGCTCCGCGTGCTCACGGCCGGCGAATCGCACGGCCCCGAACTCATTGCCGTCATGGAGGGTCTGCCTGCGGGCGTCCCGCTGTCCTCCGAGGCGATCCAGTCCGACCTGCAGCGTCGCAAGCTCGGCTATGGGCGCGGCTCGCGGATGAAGTTCGAGCAGGACGAGCTCTCCATCTCCGGCGGCGTGCGCCACGGCTTCTCCCTCGGCAGCCCGATCGCGATGCGCATCGGCAACACCGAGTGGCCGAAGTGGGTCGAGGTGATGAGCGCCGATCCCGTCGAACTCACCGACAAGTCCCGCGGACGCAGCGCCGCGCTGACCCGTCCGCGGCCGGGGCACGCGGATCTCGTCGGCATGCAGAAATACGGCTTCGATGAGGCCCGGCCGATCCTGGAGCGCGCAAGCGCCAGGGAGACGGCCGCCCGCGTCGCGCTGGGTGCCGTCGCGCGCGCCTTCCTCGGCGAACTCGGCATCCGCCTGGTCAGCCACACCCTCTCGATCGGACCTGTGCAGGCGCCGGAGGGATCCGCGCTGCCGACGCCCGACGACGTCGACGTGCTCGACGCGGATCCGCTGCGCTGCTTCGACCCGGCCACCAGCGAGCGCATGGTCGCCGAGGTGGATGCCGCCCGCAAGGACGGCGACACCCTCGGCGGCATCGTAGAGGTGCTCGCCTACGGCCTGCCGCCGGGGCTCGGCTCGCATGTGCACTGGGATCGCCGTCTCGATGCACGCCTCGCCTACGCGCTGATGGGGATCCAGGCGATCAAGGGGGTCGAGGTCGGGGACGGCTTCGAGACCACGCGGCGCCGTGGTTCGGCCGCGCACGACGAGCTGTTCCCGGCCGGCGACGGCATCACCCGCGGATCCGACCGCGCCGGCGGCACCGAGGGCGGCATGTCCACCGGCACCGTGCTGCGGGTGCGCGCCGGCATGAAGCCCATCGCCACCATCCCGCACGCGCTGCGCACCGTCGACATCGCATCCGGAGAGCAGGCCACCGCCCACCACCAGCGCTCCGACGTGTGCGCCGTGCCCGCCGCGGGGGTCGTGGCCGAGGCGATGGTCGCGATCGAGCTCGCGAACTCGGTGCTGGAGAAGTTCGGCGGCGACAACGTCGCGGAGACCCGGCGCAACCTCGAGGGCTATCTCGCGGCCATCCCCGCGGAGCTGCGCACCGCGCCGGCCTCCGAGGCCGCGCTGATCCTGCACGATGAGCTCGGCTGACGCCGACGGCGCGCAGACGCTCGTCCTGATCGGGCCCATGGGCGCCGGGAAGACGAGCATCGGCCGACGGGTGGCGAAGGCCACGGGGCACCGATTCGTCGACACCGACCGGATGATCGTCCTCGCGCACGGACCGATCCCACAGATCTTCGCCGAGCACGGCGAGGGCGTCTTCCGGGACTGGGAGTGCGACGCCGTCGCCGAGGCGGTCGCGGGGGGCGGCGTGATCTCGCTCGGCGGGGGAGCCGTGCTCGCGAGTCGGACGAGAGAGCTGCTGCGCACCGTGCCCGTCGTGCTGCTGACCGTCTCGGCCGAAGCGGTCGCGGGGCGGATCGAAGGGAGCGGACGGCCGCTCCTGGACGGCGAGGAGGATCCGCTCGCGCGCTGGACGAGGATCTCCGCCGAGCGCAGGCCGCTGTACGACGAGGCCGCGGATGTCACGTTCGACACCTCGCGGGTTCCGATGACGCGGGTGGCCGAGAAGATCGTGGAATGGATGAGAGGACGCTCATGAGCACCGAGCGCAACGACGAGACGACGACGATCGCGGTGACCGGGAGCACCCCGTACGAGATCACGGTGGGGCGGGACATCCTCGGCGGGGTCTCCGCAGCCCTCGCGCCCACGGTGCGCAAGGTGCTCGTGGTGCACCCGCCGACACTCGCAGACCGTGCCGCGCAGCTGCGTGACCGGATCCTCGCCGACACCGAGCACGGCCCCCGTGAGGTGCTGCTGGCCGAGATCCCGGACGCGGAGCAGGGCAAGCGCATCGAGGTCGCGCAGTTCCTCTGGCAGATCATGGGCCAGGCCGATTTCACCCGCACCGACGCGGTCATCGGCTACGGCGGCGGCGCCGTCACCGACCTCGCCGGCTTCGTCGCCGCGACCTGGCTGCGCGGCGTGCAGATCGTGCAGGTCCCCACGACCGTGCTCGGCCTGGTCGATGCGGCGGTCGGCGGCAAGACCGGGATCAACACGAACGAGGGCAAGAACCTGGTCGGGGCGTTCTGGGCTCCGCGCGCCGTGATCGGCGACCTCGACGAGCTCACCAGCCTGAGCGCCAACGAGGCGACCGCCGGGTACGCCGAGGTGGTCAAGGCGGGATTCATCTGGGCGCCGGAGATCCTCGACATCGTCGAGGCCGCGCCGGAACGTGCGATCGACCCGTCCACGGAGGAGTTCCGCCGCACGATCGAGCTCGCGATCGCGATGAAGGCGGAAGTCGTCTCCGACGACTTCCGAGAGGCCGGACTGCGCGAGATCCTGAACTACGGGCACACGCTGGGACACGCGATCGAGCACTCCGAGCGCTACCAGTGGCGGCACGGCGCGGCGATCTCGGTCGGCATGATGTACGCGGCCGAGCTGTCCCGTCTCGCGGGCCGGCTCCCCGACGCGGCAGTGGACCGGCACCGCGGGATCCTCGAGACGCTCGGGCTGCCGACCACCTACCGCACCGGTGCCTGGCAGACCCTGCTGTCGACCATGCAGCGCGACAAGAAGACCCGCGGGGGCATGCTGCGCTTCATCGTGCTCGACGACATCGCCAAGCCGACCGTGCTGCAGGCGCCCGACGAGTCGCTGCTCTTCGCCGCCTACCAGGAAGTGGGCGCGTGACGTTCGAGGTGCGTCGGATTCGCGCGCACGAATGGCGCGAGGTCAAGGCGCTGCGCCTGCGCGGGCTGCAGGACCCGGTCGCGCAGATCGCCTTCCTGGACACCTACGAGAACGCCTCGGCGCGACCCGACGAGTTCTGGGAGACGCGCAGCGAGCAGGCGTCCGTCGGCGGTCCGAACGCGCAGTTCGTGACGGTCGGTGAGAACGGCGAATGGTTCGGATCCGCGACCGCGGTCCCGAATCGCAGCGACGAACGCGCCGCGCTCGTCGTCGGCGTCTACGTGGCGGAGGGCCACCGTGGGGCCGGGGCGATCGAGGCGCTCTTCGACGAGTGCGCGGCCTGGGCGGCGGAGCAGGGGTACGCGACGCTGACGCTCGAGGTGCACGTCGACAACCTGCGCGCGCAGGCGGCGTACGAGCGCTGCGGGTTCGTGCGCACGGGTGAGATCACCGAGCTCGAGAACGGCCGCGAGTACGTGATGGCGCGCCCGCTCGTGCCGTCTGCGCGCTGATACCGTGAGCGCATGAGCACGCCCCGACGTCTGCTGCTGGTCAACGGTCCCAACCTCAATCTGCTGGGTCAGCGGGAGCCGGGCATCTACGGATCCGCGACCCTCGCCGATGTCGAGCGCATCGCCACCGACGCGGCCGCCCGGTACGGATACGAGCTGCGCGCGGTGCAGAGCAACCACGAGGGCGTTCTGCTCGACGCGATCCACGATGCCCGTGAGGACTGCCGCGGCATCGTCATCAACGCGGGCGCCTACACGCACACCTCGGTGGCGCTGCGCGACGCACTCACCGGCGTCGCGCTGCCGTTCGCAGAGATCCACATCTCCGACGTGTACGCACGCGAGCAGTTCCGGCACTTCTCCTACCTCACCGACGTCGCGGCCGTGCACGTCGTGGGGGAGGGCGTCGACGGCTATGCGACCGCCACACAGCGTCTGATCCTGCTGATCGAGGGCCAGGCCGACGGCTGAGAGCGCGCTCACCGGTCGGGCGGCGGGCATCCACTAAGATTGGACGTCGGCCGATCGGCCGCGAATCTCAGGAACGGACCTCTCAGACCCATGGCATCCACCGCAGACATCAAGAACGGCGTCGTCCTCTCCATCGACGGCCAGCTCTGGAACGTCATCGAGTTCCAGCACGTGAAGCCGGGCAAGGGCGGTGCGTTCGTGCGCACCAAGCTGAAGAACGTCGTCAGCGGCAAGGTCGTCGACCGCACCTACAACGCCGGCGCCAAGATCGAGATCGAGAACGTCGACCGCCGCGACTTCACCTACCTGTACACCGACGGCGACGGCTTCGTGTTCATGGACGTCGAGGACTACGACCAGATCACGGTCGGATCCGCGACCGTCGGCGACGCGAAGAACTTCATGCTGGAGAACCAGCAGGTGCAGATCGCGCTGAACAACGGCAACCCGCTCTACATCGAGCTCCCCGCATCCGTCGTGCTCGAGGTCACCTACACCGAGCCGGGCCTGCAGGGCGACCGGTCCTCGGCCGGCACCAAGCCCGCCACCCTCGAGACCGGCTACGAGATCCAGGTGCCGCTGTTCCTGGAGACCGGCACCAAGGTCAAGGTCGACACCCGCACGGGCGGCTACCTCGGCCGCATCAACGACTGACGCGTGGGCGCCCGGACCAAGGCGCGCAAGCGCGCCCTCGACATCCTGTTCTCGGCGGACGTGCGCGGCGACGACCTCGCCGTGACGCTCGCGGCCGAGGCCAAGCGCGCCTCGGCGGAGCCGGCACGCGAGGCCTCCTGGCTGTACGCGCGTGAGATCGTGGACGGAATCATCGATCACCACGACGAGATCGACGAGCAGATCACCACGCACAGCCGCGACTGGAAGCTGGACCGGATGCCGGCCGTCGACCGGGCGCTGCTGCGGATCGGCGTGTGGGAGATCGTGCACAACGCCGAGGTGCCCACCGCGGTCGCGATCGACGAGGCGGTGGAACTCGCGAAGGAGTTCTCCACCGACGAGTCCGGTGCGTTCGTGCACGGCGTGCTCGCGCGCGTCGCCCGCTCCGCCTGACCGTTCGCGCCGCTCCTCTTCCCGCGGGAACGCGCGCGGCGATGTCGGTGATCAGCGTGAGGATGGATCCCGATGACCTCCGCTGAACCAGACGACTGGCGTGTGCTGCTGCCCTCGACCAGACCGACGGGAGCACCGCTCGCGCTCGGCGTGGAACTGCGCCGTCGCGACAGGGCTGACGCGCGGCAGTGGGCCTCACGCCCGCTGCGCACGGCGACGGCGCGGGATCTCGTGAAGGATCCCGGTGAGCTGTTCCTCGCAGTGCGGCCGCTGCGACGCAACGACACGGCGAACGGGTGGGTGCAGTCCGGCGCCGACTGGGATGCCGTGCGCCGCCCCGGTGCGCGGTACGACCCCGCGCAGTCGCGTTGGTTCGGTGACCTGCTGAGCATCTCCCGCGACTCGCTGCTCTCCGGAACGGCGGGGGACTGGGTGCTGCTGGATCCGGTGGCCTCGCCGCTGCTGTGGCCGCACCTGCAGACGGCGGCATCCGTCGGCATCCCGTTCATCGCGACCGAGCGCAGCACTCGGCTGCAATGGTCCGAGGCACTGCGGGTGACGGTCGACATCGCGACGGCCGACGGCGGGCTCATCCTGACGGCGCAGCTCGAGGGGCTCGGCGAGCCGTTCCCTGCCGCGGCGGTGCGTGCGCTCGGAGCAGGAGGCGTCTACGCCCACCGCGTCGTCGGCAGGCAGATCGACCTCGTGCTCGGCCCGGTCGCGGTCGACGGCGCGGTCGGCACGCTGCTCGCCGCGCCAGACGGTCTCGCGGTCGCCCCGGTCGACCGCGACGCGTTCCTGCGCGAGGCGTACCCGCTCCTGCTGCGCGGTGCCGAGCTCCGCGCGGGCCGCGGCGTCGTGCTACCCCCGCCGCCGGCACCCGTGGCCCTGCTCGTCGTCGACTTCCAGCCGGCCGACGTGGTGGGCTATCGGCTGCACTGGGACTACCCCGGATATGCGCGCTTCCCGCTCGACGAGCGCGCGGGGGAGTCGGGGATCCGCGATGCCGCCGCCGAGGGGCAGCAGCGGCCCGCGGTCGTCGCAGCCTGGACGGAGGTCACCGGCCTGCCGTTCCTGCTCGCCGGTTCGCTCCGCGACGCCGACGCCGCGGAGTTCGTGTCACAGCTCGTGCCGGCTCTGGAGGAGCGCGGGATCGCGGTCGCCACGACCGGCACGCCGCGTGCCTACCCGGAACTGACCTGCGATCCGGCGATCTCGATCAGCACGATCCAGAGCACGGATCCGGACTGGTTCGATCTGGGGGTACTCGTGCGGATCGACGGTCGCACGATTCCGTTCGAGCCTCTGTTCCGCGCGCTGGCCCTGCGCCGGGGCAAGCTCAAGCTCGCCGACGGCACCTGGTTCTCGCTGCGCCATCGCGCCTTCGACCGGCTCAAGGAGCTGCTGGACGAGGCGGCCGAGCTCGCCGAGTGGGAGACCGGACCGCGCATCGCCCGCACCCACCTCGCGCTCTGGGAGGACTTCGAGGACCTCGCCGACCAGACGCTCCCCGCCCAGGCCTGGCGCGACGCCGTCGCCGATCTGCGCGCCGATTCCGGAGCGGATCCGATCCCGGTGCCGGCGTCGATCACCGCGCGCCTGCGGCCCTATCAGCAGGAGGGGTTCACGCGCCTTGCCCGCCTGTGGCGGCACCGGCTCGGCGGGATCCTCGGCGACGACATGGGGCTCGGGAAGACCCTGCAGCTGCTCACGCTCATCGCCCATGCGCGCGAGCAGGATCCGGGACCGCCCTGGCTGGTCGTCGCGCCGACCTCGGTCCTGCCGGTCTGGCAGCGCGAGGCCGAGCGCTTCGCCCCGGGGCTGCGCGTCGTGGTCGTCGATCGCACCAGGGACGCGCACGGCGTCGCCCTGGCCGCACACATCGCCGGCGCCGATCTCGTGGTGACGTCGTACACGCTGCTGCGGCTCGACGCCGAGGCGTTCACGGCGCAGACCTGGTCGGGTGTCGTGCTCGACGAGGCGCAGAACGTGAAGAACCCTGCGACGCGCCAGCATCAGGCTGTCGCGGGGCTCGACACGCGGGCCGTCTACGCCGCCACCGGCACACCCCTGGAGAACGGACTCGCCGAGCTCTGGGCGCTGCTGAGCCTCACCGCGCCAGGGCTGTTCGCATCCGCGCGCCGCTTCCGCGAGGACTACATCCAGCCGATCGAACAGGGGAAGGTGCCGGAGAACGCCGAGGGCGCGCCGTTCCGGCAGTCGCGCATCGACGCGCTGCGCCGGCGGATCCGACCATTCCTCATCCGCCGCACGAAGGAGCTCGTCGCACCCGAGCTGCCCCCGCGTCAGGAGCAGGTGCTGCGCATCGAACTCGCGCCCGCGCATCGCCATCGCTATGACACCGTGCTGCAGCGCGAGCGGCAGAAGATCCTCGGGCTGCTGGAGGATCTCGACCGGCAGCGCTTCATCGTGTTCCGCTCGCTCACGATGCTGCGCATGCTGAGCCTGGCGCCGAGCCTGATCGATCCGGACGACGCCGCGATGGCGTCGCCCAAGCTGGAGGAGCTCGTCGACCGCCTGCTCGAGCTGCGGGCGGAGGGACATCGGGCGCTCGTCTTCAGCCAGTTCACGTCGTTCCTCGCCCTCGCCGCCGATCGCCTGCGGCGCGCGGGACTGCGCGTGTCCTACCTCGACGGCGCCACCCGCAACCGGGATCGGGTCGTGCAGGAGTTCCGCGACGGGGATCAGGATGCGTTCCTGCTCAGCCTGAAGGCCGGCGGAACAGGTCTCACACTCACCGAAGCCGACTACGTGTTCCTGTTGGATCCCTGGTGGAACCCCGCCGCCGAGGCGCAGGCCGCAGACCGTGCGCATCGCATCGGACAGCAGAACCGTGTCTTCGTCTACCGCATGATCGCGACCGAGACGATCGAGGAGAAGGTGCTCGCCCTGCAACAGCGCAAAGCGCGACTGTTCTCCGCCGTGCTGGACGACCAGGATCTGTTCGCGCAGAGCCTGACGGCCGACGACATCCGCGAACTGCTCACCTGAGACCCGGCCGGGCAGACCGCGATATGCACGGCTCCGATCCAGGCGCCCCGCAACCAGCCGGGTAGAATCGACAGGTCCACACGGAAGGTGCACACATGCGGATCACGGGACTCGGACACGCCGGGATGTTCATCGAGACGGCCGGCGGCAACATCATCTGCGACCCCGTCCTCGGCCCCTCCTTCTATGGATCCTGGTTCCCGTTCCCCGACAACCGGGGTCTCGACTGGGAGCGCCTCGGGCGCGAAGCCGACTTCCTGTACGTGTCGCACCGGCATCGCGACCACTTCGACCCGCGGCTGCTCGAGCGGTACATCCGCAAGGACATCGAGGTGCTCCTGCCGGAGTACCCGACCGACGACCTCGAACGCGACCTGCGCGCGCTCGGCTACGACAACATCACGTACGCACCGGCCGGCGAGATCATCGAACGCGGTGAGCTCAAGATCATGATCACCCCGTTGCGCGCGCCGAGCGACGGACCCATCGGCGACTCCTCGCTGAGCGTCGACGACGGCACCGGATCCGTGCTGAACCAGAACGACTCGCACCCGCTCGATCTGGAGAAGCTGCTGAAGTTCGGCCGACCGGACGCGTACTTCACCCAGGTCTCCGGCGCGATCTGGTGGCCGATGGTCTACGACCTGCCGCTGGACGCGAAGAAGAACTTCGCCCAGCTCAAGCGCGATGCGCAGAACAAGCGTGCGATGTACTACATCGAGAAGGTCGACGCGCCGCACGTGTTCCCGATGGCCGGGCCGCCGATGTTCCTGCGCGACGACCTGTTCGACTTCAACGGCATCGGCCGCAACGGCGAATCGATCTTCACGGATCAGAAGCAGTTCCTCGCCCACCTGAACGAGCTCGCGCCGCAGTTCGACGGGCACCTGTTCGTGCCCGGCACCGTCGTGACCGTGCAGGATCGCACCGTCGCCTCCGTCGAGCAGACGCTGTACTCCGACGACGAGCTGCGCCACATCTTCGACGAGAAGTGGGACTATCTCGAGTCCCAGCGCGCCACCCGCCAGCAGGAGATCCGCGATGAGGAGGCACGGCGCTCGCCGATCCTTCCGCCGGCGGAGATGCTCGCTGCGATCAAGGAGTGGTGGGAGCCGCTCCTGAAGAAGTCACGCACCATCCGCCTCGGTGTCGGCGGCAACGTCCGGTTCCGCATCGGCGACCTCGACATGGTGGTCGACTTCCCGAAGGCCAAGGTGCGGGAGTACGCGGGGGAGGAGTGCATCTACTGGTACACGATCCCTGCCGACCTCGTCTCCACGAACATCGCCGACCACGAGATCGACTGGTCGAACTCGATCTTCCTGTCGATGCAGTTCTCGGTGGGCCGCAGCGGCAAGTTCAACGAGTTCCTCACCACGTTCCTGAAGTGCCTCTCCATCGATCGCATCGAGTACGTCGAGAACTGGTATCAGGAGCAGACCGACCAGACCGAGGACGCCGAGATCGGCGACTGGGTGGTGCAGCGCCGCTGCCCGCACCTGCGTGCCGACCTCACGCGCACCGGGTCCGTCGACGAGGACGGCGTGCTCACCTGCTCGATGCATGACTGGAAGTGGGATCTGAAGTCCGGGCGCTGCCTGTCGACGAGCGGTCATCCGATCCGCTCCGCCAAGCTCGACCCGGTCACCGAGGACGCGCTGCGCCTCGGGTAGACTGGACGCCAGACCAGAAGCAACCTTTAACACCGTCCGGAGAGGCGGAGAAGGGAGCCGGCGGATGAGCGCACGAATCGTGCTGCAGGAAGCCGACATCAGGCGTGCGCTGACGCGCATCGCCCACGAGATCCTCGAATCGAACCGGGGCGCGGAGAATCTGATCCTCCTGGGTATTCCGACGCGCGGGGTTCCGCTCGCCGAGCGACTGGGCTTGATCATCACGGAGATCGCGCAGATCGCGGTGCCGGTCGGCTCGCTCGATGTCACGCTGTTCCGCGATGACCTCGCCAAGCACCCGACGCGCTCACCGCACCCCACAGACATCCCCGCCGGCGGCATCGACGGCAAGACCGTCGTGCTGGTCGACGATGTGCTCTTCTCCGGCCGCAGCATCCGGGCGGCACTCGACGCGCTGCAGTCGATCGGACGGCCGTCCGTGGTGCGACTCGCGATCCTCGTCGACCGCGGACATCGCGAGCTGCCGATCCGCCCCGACTTCGTGGGCAAGAACATCCCCTCGTCCCGTTCGGAGCGGGTGAACGTGCGCCTGCGCGACGATGACGGCGAGGAGTTCGTCTCGATCGAGGGAGGGGACGAATGAGGCATCTGCTGGAGACGCGCACGCTCGACCGGGTCGACGCGCTGCGGATCCTCGACATCGCCGAGGACATGGCGGACACGCAGTCCCGCGAGGTCAAGAAGCTCCCGACCCTGCGCGGCAAGACGGTCGTCAACCTCTTCTTCGAGGACTCCACGCGCACGCGGATCTCGTTCGAGGCGGCCGCGAAGCGGCTCTCGGCGGATGTGATCAACTTCGCCGCGAAGGGATCCAGCGTCTCCAAGGGCGAGAGCCTCAAGGACACCGCACAGACCCTGCAGGCGATCGGCGCCGACGCCGTCGTCGTGCGGCACTCCGCATCCGGGGCGCCGCGCACGCTCGCGACGAGCGGCTGGATCTCGGCCGGGGTCGTCAACGCCGGAGACGGCACCCACGAGCACCCCACCCAGGCCCTGCTCGACGCGTACACGATCCGCAAGCGCCGGTTCGGGGCGGACAGCCGCGGCCGCGATCTGTCGGGCGTGAAGGTCGTGATCGTCGGCGACGTGCTGCACTCGCGGGTGGCCCGCTCGAACGTGTGGCTGCTCGCGACGCTCGGAGCCGACGTCACGCTGGTGACCCCGCCGACGCTCATCCCGCAGGACGTGACGGCCTGGCCTGCGCGGGTCGTCTACGACCTGGACGCGGCCCTGGCGGAGGAACCGGACGCCGTCATGATGCTGCGGATCCAGCTGGAGCGCATGCACGCCGCGTTCTTCCCCTCCGAGCGCGAGTACGCGCGACGCTGGGGACTGGACGCGGCCCGGATGCGGCGCCTGCCCGACGATACGATCGTGATGCACCCCGGACCCATGAACCGGGGGCTGGAGATCTCGTCCGATGCCGCCGACTCGCCGCGCTCGACCGTGCTCGAGCAGGTCGCGAACGGCGTCTCGGTGCGGATGGCGGTGCTGTACCTGCTGCTCGCCGGCGCCCCCTCGGGTCACGGATCCGAGGCGCACGACATGAATCGAGGAGACCGATGAGCCAGAGCCTGCTGTTCCAGGGAGCGAAGGTCCTCGGCACCGAGTCCGCCGACATCCTCGTCCGCGACGGCCTGATCGCGGAGGTCGGATCCGGACTGAGCGCGACGGGGGCGCGTGTGATCGACGCCGACGGCCTCGTGGCGCTGCCCGGTCTCGTCGACCTGCACACGCACCTGCGCGAGCCCGGCTATGAGGCGAGCGAGACGGTGCTCTCGGGCACCCGCGCCGCCGCGGCCGGTGGATTCACCGCCGTCTTCGCGATGCCCAACACCTCTCCCGTCGCCGACTCCGCCGGCGTCGTCGAACAGGAGCTCGCCCTCGGCGAGGCCGCGGGCTATGCGACCGTCCAGCCGATCGGCGCGGTCACCGTGGGGCAGAAGGGCGAGCGCCTCGCCGAGCTGGGCGCCATGGCCGGCTCGCGGGCGAACGTGCGCGTCTTCAGCGACGACGGCTTCTGCGTCTGGGACCCGCTCATCATGCGCCGCGCCCTCGAGTACGTGAAGGCGTTCGACGGCGTGATCGCCCAGCATGCGCAGGACCCCCGGCTCACCGAGGGTGCCCAGCTGAACGAGGGCGCCGTCTCCGCCGAGCTGGGACTTGCCGGGTGGCCCGCCGTCGCCGAGGAATCGATCATCGCGCGCGACATCCTGCTCGCCGAGCACGTCGGATCCCGGCTGCACGTGTGCCACCTCTCGACCGCAGGATCCGTGGAGCTGATCCGCTGGGCGAAGAAGCGCGGCGTCGCGGTGACCGCCGAGGTCACTCCGCACCACCTGCTGCTGACCGACGAACTGGCCCGCGGCTACGACGCGCGCTTCAAGGTGAATCCTCCGCTGCGCACCCAGGAGGACGTGCTCGCCGTGCGGGAGGGCCTCGCCGACGGGACGATCGACATCGTCGCCACCGACCACGCACCGCACCCGAGCGAGGCGAAGGCGTGCGAGTGGCAGGCCGCCGCGAACGGCATGGTCGGCCTGGAATCCGCGCTGCGGGTGGTGCACCAGGCCATGGTGCAGACCGGGGCGCTGGACTGGACCGATGTCGCACGCGTGATGAGCTCCGCCCCGGCGCGGATCGGATCCCTCGCCGGCCACGGCACGCCGATCGCGATCGGTCAGCCGGCCGAGTTCACGCTCTACGACGCGGCCGCACAGGGCGTTTTCGCCGAAGCCGATCTGCACGGCCAGAGCACGAACTCCCCGTACCTCGGCCGTGAACTGCCGGGCAGGGTGCTCTGGACGGTGCACCGCGGCTACGTCACCCTCGAGGACGGCGTCCTGGCGGAGCTCGGCGCATGACCCAGCAGATCGCCGGTGCTGTGGTCCTCGGGGTCGCGGTGCTGCTGATTCTCGCCGGCGTGCTCGCCTGGCGAGCTCGGCTGCGTCGAGACTCCGGGCTCACGGCACCGCTGGGCGTGCCGGAGCACGCCCAGGTGCTGTCCCGGCACGAGACGCTGTACGTCGCCACCACGCGGCACGACCAGTCGCTCGAGCGCGTCGCCGTGCGTCCGCTCGTGTATCGGGCGCGGGGCGAGCTCGCGATCACCGATCGCGGCGCGGCATTGAGCCTGGACGGCGCGCCCACGGTGTTCCTTGCGTCCTCGCGCATGATCGGCGCCGACCGCGCCACGGTCACGATCGACCGGGTCGTCGAGCCCGGCGGGCTGATCCGGCTGGTGTGGCGTCTCGACGACGGCACCGTCGTGGACAGCTACCTGCGCATCACCGGCGACCTGGGCAGCACCGACGCCCAGAGCGCCGTCCTCACAGACCTTCAGCGCCTCTGCGCTGCCTCCGAGACGGGAGAATCCGCATGACCACCCTTCACACCGACGCCGCCGTGCTCGTCCTCGAGGACGGATCCCGCCACGTCGGACGCGCCTACGGGGCTCGCGGCACGACGCTCGGCGAGGTCGTCTTCGCGACCGGCATGTCCGGCTACCAGGAGACGCTCACCGACCCGTCCTACGCGGGCCAGATCGTGCTGCAGACCGCGCCGCACATCGGAAACACCGGCATGAACGACGAGGACCCGGAGTCCCGCCGCATCTGGGTCGCCGGCTACATAGTGCGCGACCCGTCGCGCATCGTGTCCAACTGGCGGGCGACGAGCTCGCTCGACGACGATCTCGTGCGTGACGGCATCGTCGGCATCAGCGGCATCGACACGCGGGCGATCACCCGGCACATCCGCTCGGCCGGATCGCTGCGCGGCGGCATCTTCTCGGGTGCCGACGCCGCCTTGGACGCCGACGAGCAGCTGCGCCGTGTGACGGAGGCGCCGGAGATGGCCGGGCAGAACCTCTCCGCGGCGGTCTCGGTCGACGTCGCCCAGGTCACGCCGGCGACGGCGGAGCGGATCGGCAACCTCGCCGTGCTCGATCTCGGTGTCAAGCAGTCCACGCTGGACAACCTCGCGGCCCGCGGCTTCGACGTGCACGTGCTGCCGCAGGCGTCGACGTTCGCCGACATCGCCGCCATCGACCCGGTGGCCGTGTTCTACTCGAACGGCCCCGGTGATCCGTCGGCGTCCGATGCCCAGGTCGCCGTGCTGCGCGAGGTGCTGGATGCGGGCCTGCCGTACTTCGGCATCTGCTTCGGCAACCAGCTGTTCGGCCGCGCCCTCGGCCTCGGCACCTACAAGCTCACCTTCGGACACCGCGGGATCAATCAGCCCGTGCTCGACAAGGCCACCGGCCGGGTCGAGATCACCGCACACAATCACGGCTTCGCCGTGGAGGCGCCGATCGAGGGCGCCTTCGCCAGCCCGAACGGCTACGGCCAGGTCGAGGTCAGCCATGTCGGCCTCAACGACCAGGTCGTCGAGGGTCTGCGCGCGCTGGACATCCCCGCCTTCTCGGTGCAGTACCACCCGGAGGCGGCCGCCGGCCCGCACGACGCCAACTACCTCTTCGATCGATTCCGCGACGTCGTCGTCGCACACCTCGCAACCAAGGAAGGCAAGTAATGCCCAAGCGCGACGACATCCACTCCGTCCTCGTCATCGGATCCGGCCCGATCGTCATCGGCCAGGCCTGTGAATTCGACTATTCCGGAACCCAGGCGTGCCGTGTCCTGCGCGAGGAGGGCGTGCGCGTCATCCTCGTGAACTCCAACCCGGCCACCATCATGACCGACCCCGACTTCGCGGACGCGACCTACATCGAGCCGATCACCCCCGAGGTCATCGAGACGATCATCGCCAAGGAGAAGCCGGACGCGATCCTGCCGACCCTGGGCGGTCAGACGGCGCTCAACGCCGCCATGGCCCTGCACGAGCGGGGGATCCTGGAGAAGTACGGCGTCGAGCTCATCGGCGCGAAGGTCGAGGCCATCAAGAAGGGTGAGGACCGGCAGATCTTCAAGGAGCTCGTGATCGAGGCCGGCGCGGACGTCGCCGCGTCCGTGATCTGCCACACGATGGACGACCTTCTGGCCGGTGCTGAGAAGCTCGGCTACCCGCTGGTCGTGCGTCCGTCGTTCACCATGGGCGGACTCGGATCGGGCTTCGCCTACGACGAGGCGGACCTCCGCCGGATCGGCGGTGCCGGCCTGCACGACTCGCCCACGACCGAGGTGCTCCTGGAGGAGTCCATCCTCGGCTGGAAGGAGTACGAGCTCGAGCTCATGCGCGACACCGCCGACAACACGGTGGTGGTCTGCTCCATCGAGAACGTCGATCCTGTCGGCGTGCACACCGGCGACTCGATCACGGTCGCGCCGGCGCTCACGCTCACCGACCGCGAGTACCAGAAGCTGCGCGACATCGGCATCGACATCATCCGCGCGGTCGGTGTCGACACCGGCGGCTGCAACATCCAGTTCGCCGTCGACCCGGCCACCGGCCGCATCATCGTGATCGAGATGAACCCGCGTGTCTCGCGTTCGAGCGCCCTCGCGTCCAAGGCGACCGGCTTCCCGATCGCGAAGCTCGCCGCCAAACTGGCACTCGGCTACCGGCTCGACGAGATCCCCAACGACATCACCGGGGTGACCCCGGCGAGCTTCGAACCCACGCTCGATTACGTCGTCGTGAAGGTGCCGCGCTTCGCGTTCGAGAAGTTCCCGGCCGCGGATGCCACGCTCACCACGACCATGAAGTCGGTCGGCGAGGCCATGGCGATCGGCCGCAACTACACGACCGCGCTGCAGAAGGCGCTCCGCTCGCTCGAGAAGCGCGGATCCTCGTTCCACTGGGGGTCTGAGGATCGCAGCGTGGAGGAGCTCCTCGAGATCTCTCAGACGCCCACCGACGGCCGGATCGTGGTGCTGCAGCAGGCGCTGCGCAAGGGAGCCACGATCGAGCAGGCCTTCGATGCGACGGCGATCGACCCCTGGTTCATCGACCAGATCGTGCTGATCAACGAGGTCGCGGAGCAGATCCGCACGGCTCCCGAGCTCGACGCCGACACGCTCCGTCTCGGCAAGGACCACGGCTTCTCCGACGCGCAGTTCGCCGAGCTCCGCGGCGTCACCGAGGCCGAGGTGCGCGGGGTGCGGCACGGACTCGGGGTCCGCCCGGTCTACAAGACCGTCGACACCTGTGCAGGGGAGTTCCCGGCACTCACGCCGTACCACTACTCGAGCTACGACAGCGAGACCGAGGTCACGCCGTCCGAGCGCACCAAGGTCGTCATCATCGGATCCGGCCCGAACCGCATCGGTCAGGGCGTCGAGTTCGACTACTCCTGCGTGCACGCCTCCTTCGCCCTGTCGGACGCGGGCTTCGAGACCGTCATGATCAACTGCAACCCCGAGACGGTGTCGACCGACTACGACACGTCCGACCGGCTGTACTTCGAGCCGCTCACGCTCGAGGACGTGCTCGAGGTGCTGCACGCGGAGGCCCAGTCCGGTCAGATCCTCGGCGTCGTCTGCCAGCTCGGCGGACAGACCCCGCTGGGCCTGGCGAAGGGGATCGAGGCCGCGGGCTACACGGTGCTCGGCACGAGTCCCGAGGCGATCGACCTGGCCGAGGAGCGCGAGCTGTTCTCGCGTCTGCTCGACGAGGCCGGGCTGGTGGCCCCGCGCAACGGCACGGCGATCGACGTGGACGGCGCCGTCGCCGTGGCAGAGGAGATCGGTTACCCGGTGCTGGTGCGCCCGAGCTTCGTGCTCGGCGGCCGCGGCATGGAGATCGTCTATGACACTCCTGCGCTGCGCGACTACTTCGTGCGCACCGCGGGCGAGGTGATCATCGAGGAGGGCAAGCCGCTGCTCGTCGACCGGTTCCTGGACGACGCGATCGAGATCGACGTCGACGCGCTGTACGACGGATCCGAGCTCTACATCGGCGGCGTGATGGAGCACCTCGAGGAGGCGGGCATCCACTCCGGCGACTCGAGCTGCACCCTGCCTCCGGTCTCGCTCGGCCGCACCGACATCGACCGCGTGCGCGAGGCGACCCTGGCGATCGCCGAGGGCGTGGGCGTGCGGGGTCTGCTCAATGTGCAGTTCGCGATCAGCGCCGGCGTGCTGTACGTCATCGAGGCGAACCCCCGGGCGAGCCGCACCGTGCCGTTCGTGTCGAAAGCGCTCGGCATCCCGCTCGCGAAGGCGGCGAGCCGGATCCTGTCCGGATCCACGATCGCCGTGCTCAAGGAGGAGGGCCTGCTGCCGGAGGACGACGGATCCCGCGTGCCGCTGGGCGCACCGGTCTCGGTCAAGGAGGCCGTGCTGCCCTTCAAGCGGTTCCGCACCGCGGACGGTCGCATCGTCGACTCCGTGCTCGGCCCGGAGATGCGCTCGACCGGCGAGGTCATGGGCATCGACCGCGACTTCCCGACGGCGTTCGCGAAGAGCCAGGCCGCGGCCTACGGCGGAACTCCGACGTCCGGCACCGTGTTCATCTCGGTCGCCGACGCCGACAAGCGCTCGGTCATCCTGCCGGCGCACCGGCTGCACCAGCTCGGCTTCACGATCGTGGCGACCGTGGGCACCGCGGAGATCCTCTCCCGCAACGGCATCCCGGTGACCGTCGTGGAGAAGTACAGCGAGACACAGGAGAACGGCGCGACGAACATCGTCGACCTCATCGACCAGGGTGCGATCGACATCGTCGTGAACACACCCTCCGGCGGTGCTGCACGGGCCGACGGCTATGAGATCCGCGCCGCGGCGGTCGCGGCCGACAAGGCGCTGTTCACGACCATCGCGACGCTCGGCGCGGCCGTGAGCGGGATGGATGCGGTCGGCAGCGGCTTCGAGGTGCGCAGCCTCCAGGAGTACGCGCAGGATCGGGCGGCGCGCGCGTGAGCCTCTCGTTCGGCGCGCGCCTGCGGACGGTCCTCGACGAGCACGGGCCGCTGTGCGTGGGGATCGACCCGCACGCGGCCCTGCTCGACGCCTGGGGCCTGCCGCAGACCGCCGAGGGCGTACGCGCCTTCGGACTCACGGTCATCGAGGCCGCAGCCGGACGAGTCGGCATGGTCAAGCCGCAGGTGTCGTTCTTCGAACGGTTCGGATCCCGCGGATTCGCCGCACTCGAGGACGTGTTCACTGCGGCACGCGCCGCGGGTCTGCTCGTGATCGCCGACGCCAAGCGCGGCGACATCGGCACCACCATGGCCGGCTACGCGCAGGCGTGGCTGGAGCCGGGTGCACCGCTGGAATCCGATGCGCTCACGATCAGCCCCTACCTCGGCGGCGGTTCGCTCGCCGAGGCGATCGCCCGCGCTCTGCCGGTCGGCAAGGGCGTGTTCGTCCTCGCCGCGACGAGCAACCCGGAGGGCGCACCGCTGCAGACGGCTCTCGTGCAGCACGGCCGCACGGATGAGCCGCAGGAGACAGTGGCGCTGCGGGTGACCCGTGACGTCACCGCTCTCGATCCGCACGACGGTGCGCTCGGATCCGTCGGCCTCGTGATCGGTGCGACGATCGATCGCTCCCGCTTCGCACTCGACGACAACACGCTGCGCACCGTGCCGCTGCTCGCTCCCGGATTCGGAGCCCAGGGCGCGACTCCGGACGATCTCCGGCTGAGATTCGGTACGCTGGCAGGTAACGTCCTGGCTTCGGAGAGCCGGAGCATCCTGTCCGCGGGTCCGGACCGGATCGCAGCGACGATCGATGAGCGCGCGGCGCGCTACCAGGAGGTCATGGGTGGGTGAACCGGCAGGACGCGCCGTCCCCGAGGTGGATCGTGTCGCGGCAGCCCGTCGCGCGGTCGAGCGCCGTCGCGCTCGCGCGTCGCTCAAACGCGATCTGACGATGCGCGTGGTCGCGCCGCAGGACGTGCTGGCCGCGGCGCTCGCAGATCGGGAGTCGACGGCCGGTTCGCTGCGCGTCCCCGACTTCCTCACCGCCCTGCCCGCGATCGGCGCGGGCAAGCGCGACCGTCTGCTCGCCGAGCTGCACATCTCCGCGGTCAAGCGTCTCGGGGGCCTCGGCATCCGCCAGCAGCAGGCGCTGCGCGCGTGGGTCGAGACGCGCTTCCCGCGGCCTGTCCCACGCGCCGGCCGCAGCCGGCTGCTCGTGCTCGCCGGACCGACCGCCGTCGGCAAGGGGACGGTCGCCGCGCACATCCGCGAGCACCATCCCGAGATCCACCTGTCCGTCTCGGCGACCACACGCGCCCCGCGCCCGGGGGAGCAGCACGGGGTGCACTACTTCTTCGTCGACGATGCCGAGTTCGATCGGATGATCGCGGAGGGGGAGCTGCTCGAGCACGCCACCGTGCACAACCGGTTCCGCTACGGCACGCCCCGAAAGCCCATCGAGGCCGCCCTCGCGGACGGCAAGACCGTGCTGCTGGAGATCGACCTGCAGGGCGCGCGTCAGGTGCGCGCCGCGGATCCCTCTGCCAATCTCGTCTTCCTGCTGCCGCCGTCCTGGGATGAGCTCGTGCAGCGGCTGGTGGGCCGCGGCACCGAGGACGCCGAGGAACGCGCCCGCAGGCTGCGCACCGCGAAGATCGAACTGGCCGCGCAGTCCGAGTTCGATCATCGCGTCGTGAACGAGGACGTCGCCACGGCGGCCCGAGAGGTCGTAGAATTGACCTCAGACTCCGCGCGCTGACGCTTCAGCGCGCCCGCTTTCTTCTCTGCGACCACGTGTCGCCCGACTCAGGAGGTCCACCATGGCCGGAAGCAACCAGGGCATCATCGACCCGCCCATCGACAACCTGCTCGACCGTGTCGAGTCGAAGTACGAGCTCGTGATCTACGCGTCCAAGCGCGCGCGCCAGATCAACGACTACTACTCCGACCTGCACGAGGGCAACCTGTTCGACAACGTGGGTCCGCTGGTCGACTCCTCGGTCGAGGACAAGCCGCTGACCATCGCGCTGCACGAGATCAACGAGGACAAGCTCCGCATCCGCCACGCGGAGTGAGCCTGTCCCGCGGAGCCGTCGTCATCCTGATCCGGATGTCGGCGGCTCCGTTCATACTGGGGTCTGGCCGCTTCGGCAGGTCCGCCGACGGGCGATCCCCGTCTTCCACGTCAATCAGGGAGCACCGATGAGCGCGCTGCGTCTGTTCACCTCCGAGTCCGTCACCGAGGGACACCCGGACAAGATCTGCGATCAGATCTCCGACTCGATCCTGGACGGGCTGCTCTCGGTCGACACCGGGGCGCGCGTCGCGGTCGAGACGCTGGTGACGACGGGGCTCGTGCACGTCGCGGGCGAGATCCGCACCTCCGGCTACGTGGACATCCCCACGATCGTGCGCGAGGTCGTCAACGGCATCGGATACACCTCCAGCGACACGGGATTCGACGGATCGTCCTGCGGCGTGAGCGTGTCGGTGGGGGAGCAGTCGGCCGACATCGCGAGCGGCGTCGACGAGGCGCACGAGCACCGGGAGGGTGGTTCCTCCGACCCACGCGATCTGCTCGGCGCCGGTGACCAGGGCATCATGTTCGGCTTCGCCACCACCGAGACCCCGCAGCTCATGCCGATGGCCGCATGGACCGCACACCGTCTCGCCGAGCGCCTCACCCAGGTGCGGCGTGACGGCACGCTGCCGTTCCTGCGGCCCGACGGCAAGACCCAGGTCACGCTCGGCTACGACGGGTTCACCCCCAAGACCGTCGACGCCGTGGTGCTCTCCACGCAGCACAACCCGGAGATCTCGCAGGAGGAGCTGCGCGCCCTCGTGCGCGAACACGTGATCGATCCGGTACTGGAGACCACGGGGCTCGACCTCGGTGACGTCAAGGACTACTACATCAACCCGGCCGGGCCTTTCGTCACGGGCGGGCCCAAGGGTGATGCGGGGCTCACCGGCCGCAAGATCATCATCGACACCTATGGCGGTGCCGCCCGGCACGGCGGTGGCGCCTTCAGCGGCAAGGATCCCTCCAAGGTCGACCGCTCCGGCGCGTACGCGATGCGCTGGGTCGCCAAGAACGCGGTCGCCGCCGGGCTCGCCGAGCGTCTCGAGGTGCAGGTCGCCTATGCCATCGGGGTCGCGCAGCCGGTCGGCCTCTACGTGGAGACCTTCGGCACCGGCGCGGTCGACGATGAGACGATCACGCGGGCGATCCGCTCCGTGTTCGACCTGCGTCCGCAGGCGATCATCGAGGAACTGGATCTGCTGCGCCCGATCTACGCCGCGACGGCCGCGTACGGCCACTTCGGTCGTGAGCTGCCCGAGTTCACGTGGGAGCAGACCACCCGCGCCGACGACCTCCGCCGCGCCGCGGGCCTCTGATCCGCGTCCGCTGAGCGGCAGCCCCGTCGTGCCCCGGCCGATCGCCCGCGTCCTGCTGGACTCGCCCGTGCCGCAGCTCGATCGGCTGTTCGACTACGCGATCCCGGCCGAGCTCGCGGAGTCCGCTGTTCCCGGAGTGCGGGTCAAGGCACCACTGCGCACGGCCGGGCGGCTCGTCGACGCGTACATCGTCGACGTGGATGTCGAGGACGACGATGGGCGTGCCCTGGCGCAGCTCGATTCGGTCGTCTCTGACGCCCGCGTGCTGCCCGAACGACTGCACGCGCTTGTCCGACGGGTCGCGGACCGCGCGGCGGGAAGCGCCTCCGATGTGCTGCGCCTGATCGTGCCGAAGCGGCAAGTGCGCGTCGAGAAGGCCTGGCTGGCGGCCGGGGCAGAACGGGCGTCGGAGCCGTCCGGTGATGCGGAGCCCGAGCCCTTCTCGCCCCGAGCCGAGGCCGCCGCCGCGATCGCCCGCTACCCGGGACTCGAAGAAGTGCTCACCCACGGCGAGCGCGCCGCCGTCGAGGCGATCCCACTCGCCGGATCCGACGGACTCCCGGAGTGGGCGCGTCTGCTGGCCGCGTCGGCCGCGACAGCGCTCACGACGGAGGCGTCCGCGATCCTCGTCGTCCCCGACTACCGCGATCTCGATGAGCTGCTGTTCGCGCTCGACGCGCTCGCGCCAGGGGCGCCGATCGTGCGGCTCGACTCGCGGCAGACGAACCCGGAGCGCTACCGCGCCTATCTGCGCACGCTCGAGGACGCGCCGTGCATCGTGGTCGGCAATCGCTCCGCCGTGTACGCGCCCGTCCGCGCGGGGCTCGTCGCCATCTGGGATGACGGGGACGGCCTGCTCGCCGAACCGCTTGCCCCCGGCGTGCACGCGCGCGACGCGGCGCTGCTGCGCCAGGAGGCGGAGGGATCCGCCCTGCTGTTCGCGGGACACACCCGCACGACCGATGTGGAGCGGCTCATCGAGGGCGGCTGGATCCGTGCCATCGCCGCGGAGCGCCGGGTGCTCCCGCGCGTGCTGCTCGACTCCACCGAGGATCTCGATAGGCGCGGTCAGCGGCTGCCCTCGCGCGCGTTCCTCGCCGCCCGGGAGGCCGCGGCCCTCGGCCCGGTGCTGCTGCAGGTGGCTCGTCCTGGCTTCGCGCCGACGCTCGTGTGCGGCTCCTGCCGAGCACCGGCCCGCTGCCGGGCGTGCGGGGGCCCACTCGGCGCCGCACACCGCGGTGCGGTGCCCGTGTGCGCCTGGTGCGGGCGCTCCGCCCGTTCATGGGCATGCTCATCGTGCGGGGGCGAGGCGGTGCGCCTGGCCGCCTCGGGAAGCGAACGCACCGCGGAGGAGCTCGGGCGCGCGTTTCCCGGCGTGCGTGTCATCGTCGCCGACGGAGCGCACCCCGTGACGCACGTCGATGCGCGCCCGGCGCTGGTGGTCGCGACGCGGGGCGCGGAGCCACGTGCAGACGGCGGCTACCAGGCGATCGTGCTGCTCGACGGATCCCGCATGCTGCAGGCACCGGAGCTGCGGATCGGCGAGAGCTGCCTGCGCTGGTGGTCGAACGCGGCGGCTCTCGCGGCCCCCGGAGCCCCGATCCACCTCGTCGGCGTCGACGGTCCCGTCGCGCGCGCCCTGGCCACCTGGTCGCAGGCCCTGTACGCCCGCTCCGAGCTCGCCGAGCGCGCACCGCTTCGCATGCCGCCGGCCGTGCGCGTCGCGCAGCTGGAGGGCACCGGACCCGGCGTGCGCCGCGCGCTCGGCGATCTCGCGGCACTGTCCTTGCCCGCGGACGCGGTGCTGGGGCCCGTCCCGATCGAGGGCGATGCAGACGGCAGGGAGCGCGCGCTGGTGCGGTTCCCGTACGCGGAAGGCGCTCGGGTCGCCGACACGCTGCGCGCAGCCGTCGTCGCCGAGGCGATGGGCCGTCGTCGGATCCGCGGCAAGACGCCGCGGACTACGCTCTCGGTGAGACTCGACGTCACCGAACCCGATCTCTGAACACCCGCACCACCTGAAGGACCTTCATGCGCCTCGTCTTCGCCGGCACCCCCGCGGCTGCCGTGCCCACGCTCCGCCGCCTCGCCGCCGAGCATGAGATCCTCGCCGTCGTCACCCGGCCCGACGCACCGCTCGGGCGCAAGCGGATCCTCACCCCGTCGGCGGTCGCGCAGGCCGCGACCGATCTCGGCATCCACGTGATCAAGGCCGCCCGTCTCGATGAGGAGGCGACCGGCCGCATCACCGCGCTGCGCCCCGACCTCGGCGTCATCGTCGCGTATGGCGGATTGGTGCGCGAACCGCTGCTGAGCGCGCCGGCACACGGCTGGATCAACCTGCACTTCTCGCTGCTGCCCGCATGGCGTGGCGCCGCCCCCGTGCAGCGCGCGCTGATCGCCGGCGATGCAGAGCTGGGCGCGAGCGTGTTCCAGCTCGTGCCCGCGCTCGACGCCGGCGATGTGCACGCGGCCCGTGTCTTTCCGATCGCGGCGGATGCGACCGCCGATGACGCGCTCGCCTCGCTTGCCGAGGACGGCGCCGGCCTCACCGCGGAGGCGGTGGCCGCGATCGCCGACGGATCCGCCCGCCCGGTGCCTCAGGAGGGGGAGGGCACGCACGCCGCCAAGCTGACGCTCGTGGACGGCCTGCTGGACTGGACCGAGAGCGCCGATGCGCTCTATGCGCGGTATCGCGGGGTGACGAGCGAACCCGGTGCCCACACCACGTTCGACGGCACCGTGCTCAAGCTGCGTGAGATCGCCCGGGTCGCCGGGGCGGATCCGCTGGGGCCGGGCGATCTGCGTGCGGCGAAGGCGGGGACTCTTGTCGGAACAGGCACGGATCCACTCCTGCTTCTGCGCGTGCAACCTGCCGGCAAGCCCGCCATGGCAGCCGCGGACTGGTTCCGCGGCCTGCGTGCGCAGGCGGACGCGACCGTGAGGCTCGGCGGATGAGCGGCCAGGACCGGCACGAGCGCAGGGACGGCGGACGGGCCCGGCGTGGCGGCGGCGGAGATCGCCGCCACGCGGGCGGCGCACGGCAGGCCGCGCCGCGCGGATCTGACGGCGCCCGGCGGCCGCGCCGGGCGCCGGTGCAGCCGGCCAGGCAGGTCGCGTTCGACGTGATCCACGCGGTCACCGCGTCGGATGCCTACGCGAACCTGCTGCTGCCCGGTGCCATTCACGAGGCGGGCCTCAGTGGTGCGGACGCGGCGCTGGCGACCGAGCTCACCTACGCGACGCTGCGTCGGCTCGGCACGTACGACGCGATCATCGCCCACGCCGCCGGACGGCCGGTCGACGCGATCGATCCGCCCGTGCTCGATGCGCTGCGTCTCGGGGCACACCAGCTGCTCGGCACGCGGGTGGCGCCGCATGCCGCGGTGAACGAGACGGTCAACCTGGTCGCCCAGCACGCCGGGCGTAGTGCGAGTGGCTTCGCGAACGCGGTGCTGCGCTCGATCTCGGCACGCACCGAGGAGGAATGGCTCGACGTGGTCACCGCCGCGGCCCGTTCGGACGACGAGCGTCTCGGCCTGCGCCATGCGCATCCGGTATGGATCATCCGCGCCCTGCGCCGGGCACTGGCCGCCGAAGGGCGCGAGGGCGAGCTGGAGGAGCTGCTCGCCGCCGACAACGCGGCCCCGGAGGTCACACTGGCTGCGCTGCCCGGCCTCGCCGAGCCCGGCGAGCCGCGCCGGCCGTACGCGCCGACTGCGTTCGGATCCGCCGGCGGCGATCCTGCCGGCGCAGTGCGTGCGAGCGGCGGCCGCGTGCGTGTGCAGGACGAGGGATCTCAGCTCGTCGCGCTCGCGCTCGTCGCAGCACACGCCGTCACGCCCGGGGAGCGCTGGCTCGATCTCTGCGCCGGGCCCGGCGGCAAGACGGCGATGCTCGCCGCCGAGGCGCTGCGGGGCGGCGCGGTGCTGGACGCCAACGAGATCGTGCCCGCACGCGCGGGTCTTGTGCGCAAGGCCATCGCCGCAGTTCCCCTCGATGTCGAGGTCGCCGAGCAAGACGGCCGGGTGCTCGCCGTCGAACGTCCGGATCGCTACGACCGGATCCTGCTCGACGCCCCCTGCACCGGCCTCGGTGCGCTGCGCCGCCGGCCGGAGGCGCGCTGGCGCAAGACCGCGGCCGATGTGCCTGAGCTCGCCGGGTTGCAGGAGGAGCTGCTGACCGCGGCTCTCGGAGCGCTCGCGCCGGGCGGTGTGCTGGCCTACGTCACCTGCTCGCCGCACCTCGCCGAGACGGCGGCGGTGGTGCAGACCGTGCTGCGCGATCGCGACGACGTGGAGGAGCTCGACTCCCGCGAGGTGCTGCGCTCGGTCGTGCGGAACCCGATTGATCTGGCGGAGCCGGCGAGCGGCGCGGGTCATGCGCAGCTGTGGCCGCACCGGCACGGCACCGACGCGATGTTCCTGTCGCTGATCCGCAAGAAGGCATAGCCGCTCCTCGCGCACGTCATCTCGTCGTCGCGGTTCAGGTGAAAAGGTGACGCGGCGTGGTGGCTGGTCGGTGTGTTCGCGGCCGGTGGGGCTGGTCCAGGTGAGGTCGCCGTTGGGGAGTTGTCGTGCGGTCCAGCGGATCAGGTCGTCGAGGTCGGGGTGTTTCAACGCGTGGTGGCTGGGGCACCATGGTCGCGTTCCCGAGCCGCCCCGCCACCGCGTACTCCGCGATCATCGACCGGCGGACCATGTCCCGATCCTGCGGGGCCGCGACCTCCTCGACATGGAACAACCCCGCCCGCGCGGCGAACAGAGAAGCCGCCTGAGCCTCCAGCCGGGCGATCTCCGCCCGTGTCGCAACCCACGCGTCCAACAGCACACCCCGGTCCGTGGCGGGTGCGGGGCTGCTGTTCGACATACCCACAGTTTAGTACATAAGTGCGAGACTCGGAAGGGTCTGTCCACAACTCTTCCGCCCCATGACCAGGGAATTCCCCCGGGAGTCGCGGGCCGTGGGGTGACCGTGTTTCGTCGCGCTCGTCGCTGCACTCGCGCCTCATTCAACCGTCGGAATGCGTGGCCTCCTGCAGCTGGTTCCGTGCCGCACTTACGCGAGTCTTCACCGACACGATGATGACCCGTGCAGGAACCGGAACCCGAGTGCGGGGATCAGGATCAGCACGGCGAACAGCAGGTCGAGGGCTATCGGTGCCGCTTAGGTGCCGCTGACCCGAGCCGCGATAATGGGCCCATGCCCGATCTGCCCGACGCGCCCCGCATCAATCCGTCGATCCTTGCCGCCGACTTCGTCAACATGCAGGCCGATCTCGCCCGCATCGCCACGGCAGACTTCGCGCACGTCGATGTGATGGACAACCACTTCGTACCGAACCTCACGTTCGGCCCGCAGATGGTCCAGCGTATTCAGGAGACCAGCCCGATTCCGCTCGACGTGCACCTGATGATCACCGATCCCGATCGCTGGGCACCGGGGTACGCGGAACTCGGAGCGGCGAGCGTCACCTTCCACCTCGAGGCCGCGACGGATCCCGTCGCTCTGGCACGACGGCTGCGGAGCATCGGCGCTCGTGCCGGGGTCGCCATCAAGCCCGGCACGGCCGGGGACAGCCTGTACGACATCCTCGACGAGTTCGATCAGATCCTGGTGATGACCGTCGAGCCCGGGTTCGGCGGCCAGGGGTTCATGTCCGAGACCATGCCCAAGCTGCGCGCCCTCGCGGACGAGGCGAGCCGGCGCGGTTCGGGCATCTGGCTGCAGGTGGACGGCGGCATCTCCGACGCGACGATCGAACAGGCCGCGCGTGCCGGCGCAGACACCTTCGTCGCCGGATCCGCCGTCTACGGCCACGACGATGTCGAGGCGGCCGTCACGCGGCTCCGGTCCCTCGCGCGAGCCGGTAGCCTGGAGAAGTGAAGACCTTCGACGAACTGTTCGCCGAGCTGAGCCGCAAAGCGGCCGAACGCCCGGAGGGATCCGGGACGGTGCGCGAGCTCGACGCGGGCGTGCACACGATCGGCAAGAAGATCGTGGAGGAGGCGGCCGAGGTGTGGATGGCCGCCGAGTACGAGACCGACGAGGCCGCCGCCGAGGAGATCTCCCAGCTGCTGTACCACCTGCAGGTGATGATGCTGGCCAAGGGGCTCACCCTGGAGGACGTGTACCGACATCTCTGATCCGCTCAGACCTGTCGCTTCTCACGAAAGAAACCCCATGCTGCGCATTGCCGTCCCGAACAAGGGATCGCTGTCCGAGACCGCCGCCGAGATGCTCGCCGAGGCCGGCTACGCCGGCCGCCGCGACACCAAGACCCTGCACGTCATCGACGCCGACAACGACGTCGAGTTCTTCTTCCTCCGTCCACGCGACATCGCCACCTACGTGGCCTCCGGTGCGCTCGACGTCGGCATCACGGGTCGCGACCTGCTGCTCGACGTGCGTCAGAGCGACGCCCGCGAGATCGAGCAGCTCGGCTTCGCCCGCTCCACCTTCCGCTTCGCCGCGCCGGCCGGCCGCTTCACGACTGTCGAGGATCTCGCCGGCGTGCGCGTCGCCTCGGCCTATCCTGGCCTGGTTGACGCCTTCCTGCGCGAGCGCGGGGTCGAGGCGGTGCTCGTGCCGCTGGACGGCGCCGTCGAGTCCGCCGTGCGGCTCGGCGTCGCAGACGCGATCGCCGACGTCGTCGAGACCGGCACCACGCTGCGCCAGGCAGGCCTGGAGATCTTCGGCCCGGTCATCATCGAGTCGGAGGCGGTGCTGATCAGCCGTCCGGGTGACCCCGACGGCGTCGAGCGGCTGCTGCGCCGGCTGCGCGGCGTCATGGTCGCGCGCCGCTTCGTGCTGCTGGACTACGACCTGCCCGCCGACCTCGTCGAGCGGGCCGCCGCGATCGCACCTGGACGCGAGTCGCCGACCGTCTCTCCGCTGCGCGATCCGGCCTGGGTCGCCGTGCGCGTGATGATTCCGCGCCGCGGCATGAACCAGGTGATGGACGACCTGTACGCACTGGGCGCGCGGGCGATCCTCGTCACCGCGATCCACGCGGCGAGGCTCTGATGACGCTCACCGCTCGCGTGATCCCCTGCCTCGATGTCGCCGCGGGACGCGTCGTGAAGGGCGTGAACTTCGAGAATCTGCGCGACATGGGGGATCCGGTCGAGCTCGCTCGGCACTATGCGGCCCAGGGCGCCGACGAGATCACCTTCCTCGACGTGACTGCCACGGTGGATGAGCGGGCGACGACCTACGATGTCGTGCAGCGCACGGCCGAGCAGGTGTTCGTGCCGCTCACGGTCGGCGGCGGCGTGCGCTCCGTCGACGATGTCGCGCGGCTGCAGGGCGTCGGCGCCGACAAGGTGGGTGTGAATTCCGCCGCGATCGCCCGACCCGAGCTGATCGGCGAGATCGCCGACCGTTTCGGCGCCCAAGTGCTGGTGCTGTCGCTCGACGTCAAGCGCAGCGCTCGCACTGCCAGCGGCTTCGTCGTCACCACGCATGGTGGCCGCACCGAGACCGATCTCGACGCCCTCGAGTGGGCGCGCGAGGCCATCGAGCGCGGCGCCGGCGAACTGCTGGTCAACTCGATCGACGCCGACGGCACCAAGGACGGGTTCGACCTCGAGCTCACGGCCCTCATGCGCGAGGTGTCGAGTGTGCCGGTCATCGCCTCCGGCGGCGCCGGCAAGGCCGCCGACTTCGCCCCGGCCATCGCCGCCGGAGCGGACGCCGTGCTCGCGGCGAGCGTGTTCCACTCCGGCCTGCTCACGGTCGGCGACGTGAAGCGCGCATTGAGCGATGCCGGCGTGCCGGTACGCACCAGCGTGCTCGCCCCGAACGAAGGGACCGGATCCGCATGAGCGACCTCGATGCGCGGCTGGCCGGCGTGACCTGGAACGACAACGGCCTGGTCCCGGTCGTCGTGCAGCAGTGGGACACGCGGGAGGTGCTCATGCTCGCGTGGGCCGACGAGGAGGCGCTGCGTCGCACCCTCACTTCCGGACGCGCCACGTACTGGTCCCGCTCCCGGCAGCAGTACTGGCGGAAGGGCGACACGTCCGGTCACGTGCAGCACGTGCGCGGCGCGCGGCTGGACTGCGACGGCGACACCGTGCTGCTGCTCGTCGACCAGATCGGGGTCGCCTGCCACACCGGCACCCGCACCTGCTTCGACAGCACGGATCTGGATCCGGTCATCGCCGAAGACACGGACACCTCGACCCGAGTGGGGGAGTGATCGCCCTGCTCACGCGACGCGCGAAATCCATCAGCCTGCTGCTGATCCTGCTGGCCGGCGGCATCGGGATCCTGTCGTCCACACAGACGTGGCTGATGGTGACCCGTGCCGACGGCGGCGAGGCACTGGACGTCGCCGGGAACGCCGCGCTGCCGGTGCTCGCGCCGCTCAGCCTCACGGCACTGGCGCTGACGGCAGCCCTTGCCCTGGTCGGTCCCGTGATGCGACGGGTGTTCGCGGTGATCGCGATGGCGGTCGGGGTGCTGATGTTCGTGCTCACGGCGCGGATCGTGCTCCAGCTTCCGCTGGACGCGGTCGCACCGGCGCTGACCAAGGCGACGGGCCTCGCCGGCGACGCGACGCTGTCCGGCGTCATCGCGCAGGTGACTGCGACCGCCTGGCCGTGGGCGGCACTGGCCGGCTGGATCCTGCTCGTGCTCGGCGGTCTGCTCGTGGTCATCACCGCCGGACGCTGGCGCGGCGGCAGCCGTCGCTACCGCACCGCACCGACGCGGCACGACGGACCGGTCGACGCCGTGGAGAGCTGGGACGACCTCAGCCACGGCACCGACCCGACCCGCTGAGACGGATCGCACCGCGCGCCCGCGGCGGTTCCGTCCGCGCCGCACGATCCCGATAGACTGACCACACACCCGACGCTCGGAGGAGAACATGAGCAATCCCATCGCAGACCCCGGCCACGGACACTCGCCTGCGGCCTGGACGGCCGTGGTGATCATGCTGCTCGGTCTCGCCGTCGGCACGACCGCGTTCTTCCTCGACATCCCCGTCGTGGTGTGGGTCGGCGTCGCGATCATCGTCGTCGGCATGATCATGGGACCGGTGCTCTCCAAGGCCGGTTACGGTGTGAACGGCCCGAAGTACCAGCCGAAGGAGCACTAATGGTGCTCGCCGACCTCACGGCCGGCGCAGTCGAGGACGCGGCCCGTCGCGAGCAGGAGCGTCCGCTCGCGATCGTGGAGCGCGCTGCGCTCGATCGTGCTCCCGCGCTCGACGTGCGCGCCGCACTGGCGCCGGCTGAGCGCGTGCGGATCATCGCCGAGGTGAAACGCGCGAGCCCGTCCCGCGGCGCCCTCGCCGAGATCCCCGACCCCGCGCACCAGGCGTCCCTGTATCAGCAGGGCGGCGCATCCGCGATCAGCGTGCTCACCGAGGAACGTCGCTTCGGTGGCAGCCTCGGCGATCTCGAAGCGGTCACCGCCGCCGTGCAGGTTCCGGTGCTGCGTAAGGACTTCATCGCCACGCGGTACCAGGTCTTCGAGGCGCGGGCCGCCGGAGCCTCTCTCGCCCTGCTGATCGTCGCGGGGCTGGAACGTCCGACGCTCGAACGGCTGTATGCGCTCATCATCGAACTCGGGATGACACCCCTGGTCGAGACGCACTCCGCAGAGGAGCTCGAGGTCGCGATCGATCTGGGCGCGCACCTCATCGGCGTGAACGCCCGCGACCTGAAGACGCTCGAGCTGGACCGCGACCTGTTCGGCCGCCTCGCCGACCGGATCCCGTCCACCTCGGTGAAGATCGCCGAGTCCGCAGTGCTGACGCCCGCGGACGTCGCCCACTACCGCGCAGCGGGAGCCGACGCCGTGCTCATCGGTGAGGCCCTGGTCACGGGAGACCCCGTCGCCACGCTGCGCTCCTTCCTGGAGGCCGGATCATGAGTGGCAGCCTGCGCGACCAGCCGGGGCCGTTCTTCGGAGACTTCGGCGGACGCTTCATGCCCGAGTCCCTGATCGCCGCCATCGATGAGCTGACCCTCGCGTATCACGAGGCGATCGCGGATCCGGCGTTCCAGTCGGAGCTCGCCGCGCTGCTGCACTCCTACGCCGGGCGCCCCTCGCCGATCACCGAGGTGCCCCGCTTCGCGGAACACGCCGGAGGCGCACGGATCTTCCTCAAACGGGAGGACCTCAACCACACCGGCTCGCACAAGATCAACAACGTGCTGGGCCAGGCACTGCTCACCAAGCGTCTGGGCAAGACGCGAGTGATCGCCGAGACCGGCGCCGGCCAGCACGGGGTCGCCACGGCGACCGCTGCGGCGCTGTTCGGGCTGGACTGCACGATCTACATGGGTGAGGTCGACACCGAGCGCCAGGCGCTCAACGTCGCCCGCATGCGCCTGCTTGGCGCCGAGGTGGTGCCGGTCACGACCGGATCCCGCACGCTCAAGGACGCGATCAACGACGCGTACCGCGACTGGGTCGCCACCGTCGAGACCACGAACTACATCTTCGGCACGGCGGCGGGTCCGCACCCGTTCCCTGCGATGGTCCGCGACTTCCAGAAGATCATCAGCGAGGAGGCGCGCCAGCAGCTCCTCGAGGAAGCCGGCCGCCTGCCGGACGCGGTGCTCGCGTGCGTCGGAGGCGGATCCAACGCGATCGGAATGTTCGACGCCTTCCTCGACGACGAGGGCGTCCGGCTGTACGGGGTGGAGGCCGCCGGCGACGGCGTCGACACACCCAAGCACGCCGCCTCGATCGAGCGAGGCCGCCCCGGCGTGCTGCACGGGGCGCGCACGTACGTGCTGCAGGATGAGGACGGCCAGACGATCGAATCGCACTCGATCTCGGCCGGCCTCGACTACCCGGGTGTGGGTCCGGAGCACTCCTGGCTCGCCGCGATCGGCCGTGCGGAGTACATCCCCGCGACGGACGACGAGGCCATGCAGGCCCTGCGCCTGCTCAGCCGCACCGAGGGCATCATCCCCGCGATCGAGTCCGCCCACGCCCTCGCCGGTGCGATCCGGATCGGCGCCGAGCTCGGCCCCGATGCAATCCTCGCGGTCTGCCTCTCGGGGCGCGGCGACAAGGACATGGACACCGCGGCCCGGTACTTCGGGCTGTACGACGAGGGCGCCGCCGAGAACGGAGCAGGCGCATGAGTCGCGTCGAAGAGGCCATCCAGCGCGCACACGATGCCGGGCGCGGCGCGTTCATCGGCTACCTGCCGGTCGGCTATCCGGATCTGCAGACCAGCATCGACGCCGCCATCGCCCTTGCCCGCAACGGCGTCGACATCATCGAGCTCGGCCCGCCCTACAGCGACCCCGTGATGGACGGCGCGATCATCCAGGAGGCGACGCAGGCGGCGCTCGCGAACGGCTTCCGCATGCGCGACCTGTTCACCGCGGTGAAGGCGATCACGGACGCGGTCGACGCACCCGTCGTCGTGATGACGTACTGGAACCCGGTGCTGCAGTACGGGGTCGACCGCTACGCCGACGATCTGCTCACCGCCGGCGGTGCGGGGCTGATCACGCCCGACATCACCCCCGAAGCGGCCCCAGAGTGGATCGCCGCGAGCACGCGCACGGGACTGGACAGGATCTTCCTCGCCGCGCCGACCTCGACCGATGATCGGCTGGAACTCGTCACCGCGTCCTCCACGGGCTTCGTCTACACGGTCTCGACGATGGGCATCACCGGTGAGCGCACCGAGCTCGACAGGGCCGCACGCACCCTCGTCGGCCGGCTCCGCACGCACGGGGCGAACCGCGCGTGCGTCGGCATCGGCATCTCCACGGCCAGCCAGATCGCCGGGGTGCTCGAGTACGCCGACGGCGCGATCGTCGGCACCGCACTCGTGCGCGCGCTGCGCGACGGGGGAGTGCCTCGACTCGCCGAGGTGACCCGCGAGCTCGCCACGGGCACGGCACGCGCACGGTGAGCGCGCGCTGACGACGTAGACTCGTAGGCATGTCCCTCGCGCTCCTGAACGCCGGTCTCGGCGTGCACGCCAGCATTCCGAGCCCGCCGAGCAGCTCGTTCCAGATCGGGCCGCTGACGATCCACTACTACGCGCTGTGCATCATCGCCGGCATCATCGTCGCGACGCTGCTGACGAACCATCGCCTCACCCAGCGTGGTGCGGAGCGCTGGGTCGTCGTGGACATCTGCATCATCGCCGTTCCGCTGGCGATCATCGGGGCGCGCATCTTCCACGTCCTCACCCACCCCGGCTTCTACTTCGGTCCGGGTAAGAACACCTGGAACCCGTTCGAACCAGGATCGGTCTGGGCGATCTGGGAGGGCGGCATCGCCATCTTCGGCGCCCTGCTCGGCGGCGCGATCGGCGCCTGGCTCGGCTGCAAGTGGACCGGGATCCGGTTCTCCGCATTCGCAGACGCGCTCGCGCCGGGTCTGATCCTCGCGCAGGCGTTCGGCCGGTTCGGCAACTGGTTCAACCACGAGCTGTTCGGGCTCCCCACCGATCTGCCCTGGGGTCTCGAGATCGAGTCCACCAACTCGGCCTTCCCCCCGGGCCTGGCCCCCGGCACGCTGTTCCACCCGACCTTCCTGTACGAGGTGATCTGGAACACGCTCGGCGCGGTCGTGCTGCTCTGGCTCGGTCGCAAGCTGCGCCTGCAGTGGGGCAAGCTCTTCGCGGTCTACCTGATCTGGTACGGCGCCGGACGCATGGTCTGGGAGTCCATCCGGATCGACCCCAGCGAGATCTACTTCGGCCTGCGCACGAACGTGTGGGCGGCACTGTTCGGCGTCGTGCTGGGCATCGTCATCCTCATCGTGCAGACCCGTCGCCACCCGGGTTACGAGCCCTCGCCGTATCAGCGCGGTCGGGAGCCGAAGCGCGCTGAGGTAGAATCCAACAACCCCGATGACTTCGTGGATCTCAGCGCTCCTGAGTCCGCCGAGCTCGTCGCGGAGACGACCGCCACGAGCGCCGCCTCCCGCGACTGAGAGGGCGCCCTTCAGCGCCCGCCCCTGGGCCGTTCCACGGCCCGGAGATCCATGCACTGAACGAGCGGGCCGACGACGTCCCCGGGTTCATCCGAATTCGCAAGGACGGTGACTGGTGTACTTCCAGCCTCCCTACGGCGCCTCCGGCGCATACCCCCCGAAGCAGGGGATGTACAACCCCGCGTTCGAGAAGGACGCCTGCGGTCTGGCCATGGTCGCGACGCTCCGCGGGGAACCCGGCCATGACATCATCGCGCTGGCGCTCGAGGCGCTGCGCAACCTGGAGCACCGTGGGGCCATCGGCTCCGACGCAGGCACGGGCGACGGGGCCGGGATCCTGACGCAGATGCCCGATGCGTTCCTCCGCGCGGTCACCCGGTTCGAGCTTCCGCCGGTCGGCGAGTACGCCGCCGGGCTCGCGTTCCTCCCGCTCGACTCCCGCTCGCGCCGCACTCAGAAGGCCGGGATCGAGAAGATCGCCGCCGAAGAGGGCCTCACCGTGCTCGGCTGGCGCGAAGTGCCGACCGCCAACCAGCATCTCGGCAAGCTCGCCGATGAGGCCCGCCCCGCCTTCGAGCAGCTCTTCGTCTCGCGCCCGGCAGGCGCCGGCGTCGAGGTCCTCTCCGGCATCGCGCTGGACCGGATCGCGTATCGGCTGCGCAAGCGCGCCGGTCACGAGCTGGGCGCCTACTTCGTCTCCCTGTCCGCCCGCACGCTCGGGTACAAGGGCATGGTCACCACGCTGCAGCTCGAGCCCTTCTACCCGGACCTGCAGGACGAGCGCTTCGCGTCGGAGCTCGCCGTCGTGCACTCGCGCTACTCCACGAACACGTTCCCGTCCTGGCCGCTCGCGCAGCCGCTGCGCATGCTCGCGCACAACGGCGAGATCAACACCGTGGGCGGCAACCGCAACTGGATGCGGGCCCGCCAGTCCCAGCTCGAATCGGAGCTGCTCGGTGACATCCGGCCGCTGTTGCCGATCTGCACCGACGGCGCAAGCGATTCCGCCTCCTTCGACGAGGTGCTCGAACTGCTCACCCTCACCGGACGCAGCCTGCCGCACGCGGTGATGATGATGGTTCCCGCGGCCTGGGAGCGGCAGATCGATCTGGATCCGCAGCTGCGCTCGTTCTACGAGTACCACGCGAACCAGATGGAGCCGTGGGACGGCCCGGCCGCGCTGATCTTCACCGACGGCACCGTGGTCGGCGCAACCCTAGACCGCAACGGACTGCGTCCCGGCCGCTGGACCGAGACGACCGACGGGCTCGTGGTGATCGGCAGCGAGACCGGCGTGCTCGAGTTCGAGCCCGAGCGGATCAAGCGCCGTGGGCGCCTTCAGCCCGGCACGATGTTCGTCGTCGACACGGCGCAGCGCCGCATCGTCGAGGACGAGGAGGTCAAGCGCGAGCTCGCCACCCTGCACCCCTGGCAGGAGTGGCTCGACGAGGGCCGCGTGCGCCTCGCCGACCTCCCGGAGCGCGAGCACATCGTGCACCCTGTGGCGTCGATCACCCGCCGCCAGCGCACCTTCGGCTACACCGAGGAGGAGGTGCGGATCCTGCTCACCCCGATGGGGCAGACCGGTGCCGAGCCGCTCGGCGCCATGGGCAGCGACGCACCGATCGCCGTGCTCTCCGAACGTCCCCGCCTGCTCTTCGACTACTTCGTGCAGCAGTTCGCACAGGTCACGAACCCGCCGTTGGACGCCATCCGCGAGGAGGTCGTCACCAGCCTGTCGCTCGCCCTCGGACCGGAGGGGAACCTGCTGGACTGGGGGCCGGAGCACGCACGCACGATCGTGCTGGACTTCCCGGTCATCGACAACGACGAGCTCGCGAAGCTCCGGCACATCGACAAGGCCCGCCCCGAGCGCTCGAGTGCGACCATCAAGGGTCTTTATCACTTCGACGCCGGCCCTCAGTCGCTCGCCGCGCGGCTGGAGGAGATCTACGGCGAGGTCGATGCCGCGATCGACGCCGGCGCGGAGCTGCTCATCCTCAGCGACCGGGACTCGAACAAGGACCTCGTCCCGATCCCGTCGCTGCTGATGCTCTCGGCCGTGCACCACCACCTGATCCGCCGCGAGAACCGGATGAAGGTCGGTCTCGTGGTCGAGGCGGGCGATGTGCGCGAGGTGCACCACGTGGCGACGCTGATCGGCTACGGCGCCTCCGCGGTCAACCCGTACCTCGCCATGGAGACCGTCGAGCATCTCGTGCGCACCGGCTACATCACCGGCATCACGCCGGAGAAGGCCGTCCGCAACCTGATCTACGCGCTCGGCAAGGGCGTGCTCAAGATCATGTCGAAGATGGGCATCTCCACGGTCGGCTCCTACGCGGGCGCGCAGGTGTTCGAGGCGGTCGGCCTCTCCCAGGACCTGGTGGACGCGTACTTCACCGGTACCGAGACGAAGCTCGGCGGCATCGGCATCGAGGACCTGTTCGCCGAGAACCAGTCCCGACACGACTTCGCCTACCCGGAGGATGCGGCGGCCAGGGCGCACGAGCGCCTCTGGACCGGCGGCGAGTACCAGTGGCGTCGCGACGGATCCCCGCATCTGTTCAACCCGCAGACCGTGTTCCGCCTGCAGCACTCGACGCGCACGCGCCGGTACGACGTGTTCCGCGAGTACACGCAGCTCGTGGACGACCAGGCGAAGGAGCTGAAGACCCTGCGCGGGCTGTTCGAGCTGCGCACGGGGGAGCGGCCGCCGGTGCCGATCGACGAGGTCGAGCCGGTGTCCGCGATCGTCAAGCGCTTCTCGACGGGTGCGATGAGCTACGGCTCCATCTCGCAGGAGGCCCACGAGACTCTCGCGATCGCGATGAACCGGCTCGGCGCGAAGTCGAACACGGGCGAGGGCGGCGAGGATCCGGACCGCCTCGTCGACCCCGAGCGACGCAGCGCGATCAAGCAGGTCGCGTCTGGTCGGTTCGGCGTGACCAGCCAGTACCTCACCGAGGCCGACGACATCCAGATCAAGCTCGCCCAGGGTGCGAAGCCCGGTGAGGGCGGTCAGCTGCCGCCGCAGAAGGTGTATCCGTGGATCGCGCGCACCCGGCACGCGACCCCCGGCGTCGGCCTGATCTCGCCGCCGCCGCATCACGACATCTACTCGATCGAGGATCTCAAGCAGCTGATCTTCGATCTGAAGCGCGCGAACCCCGCCGCCCGCATCCACACGAAGCTGGTGAGCCAGTCCGGCATCGGCGCGGTCGCCGCGGGCGTGGCGAAGGCGCTCAGCGACGTGGTGCTCGTCTCCGGGCACGACGGTGGCACGGGCGCCAGCCCGCTGAACTCGCTCAAGCACGCCGGCACCCCGTGGGAGCTGGGCCTCGCCGAGACCCAGCAGACCCTCATGCTCAACGGCATGCGGGACCGCGTCGTGGTGCAGGTCGACGGGCAGCTCAAGACCGGGCGCGACGTCGTCATCGGTGCGCTCCTGGGCGCCGAGGAGTTCGGCTTCGCCACCGCTCCGCTCGTGGTGAGCGGCTGCATCATGATGCGCGTCTGCCACCTGGACACGTGCCCGGTGGGAGTCGCCACGCAGAACCCGTTGCTCCGTGAGCGCTTCACCGGAAAGCCCGAGTTCGTCGTGAACTTCATGGAGTTCATCGCGGAGGAGGTGCGCGAGCACCTTGCCGCACTCGGCTTCCGCAGCCTCGACGAGGTCATCGGCCGCTCCGACCTCCTGCGCACCGATGCCGCCATCCGGCACTGGAAGGCGGACGGGCTCGACCTCGCCCCGGTGCTGGAAGGCCCGGCGTTCCCGGCCGACGAGCCCCGACGCAGTGCGCGCCTGCAGGACCACGAGCTCGAGAAGCACTTCGACGCGCCCCTGCTCGTCGAGGCCGCCGACGCGATCGAGCACGGCACGCCGATCTCGTTCGACCTCGCGATCCGCAACACGGAGCGTGCCGTCGGCACCATGCTCGGCAACGCGGTCACCCGCCGGCACGGGGGAGATGGGCTTCCTCCCGGCACCATCTCGATCGCGCTGCACGGCACCGCAGGGCAGTCGCTGGGCGCGTTCCTGCCGCGCGGCATCTCGATCACGCTCTCCGGCGATGCCAACGACTACGTCGGCAAGGGCCTGAGCGGCGGCGAGATCGCGGTCCGCCCGCACCTCGCATCGCGCTTCGAACCGCACAGCAACGTCATCGCCGGGAACGTGATCGGCTACGGCGCGACGAGCGGCACCATCCACATCTCCGGTGTGGTCGGCGAGCGGTTCCTGGTGCGCAACTCGGGCGCAGTCGCCGTGGTCGAGGGCGTGGGAGACCACGCGCTCGAGTACATGACCGGTGGTGTGGCCGTGGTCCTCGGTCACACCGGGCGCAACCTCGGCGCCGGCATGTCCGGTGGCATCGCGTACGTGCGCGACCTGCACACGGAGCGCGTGAACCCGCTGTCGCTGAACTCGGGCGAGCTCGAACTGCTTCCGCTCGACGAGGTCGACGCGCAGGAGCTGCGCGAACTCCTCGTGCAGCACGTGGAGCGCACCGGATCCCCCCTGGCCGAGGAGATCCTGGCGGACGACGGTTTCGCCGCCTCGTTCACGAAGATCCTGCCGCGGGATTACGCGGCGGTGCTGCGCACCCGCGCAGAGGCCGAGGCCGCGGGGATCGACCCCGACGGCTCCATCGTCTGGACCCGCATCCTGGAGGTGACCGGTGGCTGACCCCAAGGGCTTTCTCAACGTCACGGAGCGCGAGCTCCCCGCCCGTCGGCCCGTGCCGGTGCGCATCATGGACTGGAAAGAGGTGTACGAGCCCGGCGATTCGGCCGTGCTCCGTCGCCAGGCCAGCCGATGCATGGACTGCGGTGTGCCGTTCTGCCACCACGGGTGCCCGCTGGGCAACCTCATCCCGGAGTGGAACGACCTGACCTGGCGCGGGGAATCCCGCGCGGCGATCGACCGTCTGCACGCGACCAACAACTTCCCGGAGTTCACCGGGCGGCTGTGCCCTGCGCCGTGCGAGAGCGCCTGCGTGCTCGGCATCAACCAGCCGGCGGTCACGATCAAGCAGATCGAGGTCTCGATCATCGACGAGGCGTTCGCGTCCGGCTGGGTCGAGGCCCAGCCTCCGGCGCGGCTCACGGGCAAGACGGTCGCGGTCGTCGGATCCGGTCCTGCCGGTCTCGCCGCCGCGCAGCAGCTCACGCGCGCGGGCCACACGGTCGCGGTGTTCGAACGCGACGACCGCATCGGCGGCCTGCTGCGCTACGGCATCCCCGACTTCAAGATGGAGAAGACGCACGTCGATGCACGCCTGCGGCAGATGTCCGAAGAGGGCACCCGCTTCCGCGCCGGGGTGAACATCGGCACCGACATCACCTGGGACGAGCTGCGCGCCCGCTACGACGCCGTGCTCATCGCCACCGGATCCACGCTGCCGCGTGACCTCGCGATCCCCGGACGCGACTACGACGGCGTGCACTTCGCCATGGAGTATCTCGTCGAATCGAACAAGGCGGTGGCCGGCGACCCGGTCCCGAACCAGATCTCGGCCGCGGGCAAGCACGTCATCGTGATCGGCGGTGGTGACACCGGCGCCGACTGCATCGGAACCGCGCACCGTCAGGGCGCGTTGAGCGTCACCAACCTCGCGATCGGCCGGCAGCCGTCCTCGCACCGTCCGGATCATCAGCCGTGGCCGATGATGCCGACCGTGTTCGAGGTGTCCTCCGCGCACGAGGAGGGCGGCGAGCGCCATTACCTGGCCTCGACCGTCGAATTCCTCGGCAACGAGGCGGGCGAGGTGCGCGCACTCCGCGTCGCCGAGACCGAGTTCGTCGACGGCCGCCGCGTCCCGCGCAGCGGCACCGAACGGGAGATCCCCGCCGATCTGGTGCTCATCGCCATGGGCTTCACCGGGCCGGAGCACGACTCCTTCGGCGAGGACGCCCCGCAGCGCACGGAGCGCGGCGCGTTCCGCCGCGACGACGACTACGCGTCGACGATCCCCGGCGTGTTCGTCGCGGGTGACGCCGGCCGCGGTCAGTCGCTCATCGTGTGGGCGATCGCCGAGGGCCGTGCCGCGGCCGCCGCCATCGACCGGCATCTCATGGGCGAGACGGTGCTGCCCGCGCCGGTGCGCCCGACCGATGTCGCGATCGGACTTCAGCCCGCGTAGGCTGGGCCCGGCAACGAGGCCCCTTCACCCATCTGCTCACGAATCCGGAGAACGTATTGAGACGCGCCAAAATCGTGGCCACTCTTGGCCCCGCCACCTCGACGTATGAGACGGTCAGGGCCCTCATCGACGCCGGTGTGGACGTCGCCCGCCTGAACCTCAGCCACGGCGACTACTCCGTGCACGAGAACAACTACGCCAACGTGCGTCGGGCCGCCGACGACTCCGGCCGCGCGGTCGCCGTGCTGGTCGACCTGCAGGGGCCGAAGATCCGCCTCGGCAAGTTCGCCGACGGACCGCACGAGCTCGCCGAGGGCGACATCTTCAAGATCACCACCGAGGACATCCTCGGCACGAAGGAGATCTGCGGCACGACCTTCAAGGGCCTGCCCCAGGATGTCAAGGCCGGCGATTTCCTGCTCATCGATGACGGCAAGGTGCGCGTCGAGGTGGTCGACACCGACGGCACGGTCGTCACCACGCGCGTGGTCGTGGCCGGCACGGTCTCGAACAACAAGGGCATCAACCTGCCCGGTGTGGCCGTGAGCGTGCCCGCGCTGAGCGAGAAGGACGAGGACGACCTGCGCTGGGGTCTGCGCATCGGCGCCGATCTCATCGCGCTGTCGTTCGTGCGTGACGCGGCTGACGTGTCCCGCGTGCACGAGATCATGGCCGAGGAGGGCGTCCGCATCCCGGTCATCGCCAAGGTGGAGAAGCCGCAGGCGGTCGACAACCTCGAGGAGATCGTCGACGCGTTCGACGGGATCATGGTCGCCCGCGGCGACCTCGGCGTGGAACTGCCCCTGGAGGCGGTGCCGATCGTGCAGAAGCAGGCCGTCGAGCTCGCCCGCCGGATGGCGAAGCCGGTGATCGTCGCGACGCAGATGCTGGAGTCGATGATCTCCAGCCCGGTGCCCACCCGCGCCGAGACGTCCGACGTCGCCAACGCCGTCCTCGACGGCGCCGATGCGGTCATGCTCTCCGGCGAGACCAGTGTGGGGGAGTACCCCGTCATCGTCGTGGAGACGATGGCGCGCATCATCGAGTCCACTGAGGACCACGGTCTCGAGCGCATCCACCCGCTGACCACGAAGCCGCGCACCCAGGGCGGTGCGATCACGCTGGCCGCGCTCGAGGTCGCCGAGTTCGTCGAGGCGAAGTTCCTCTGCGTGTTCACGCAGTCCGGTGACTCCGCGCGCCGGCTGTCGCGGTTGCGCTCACGCATCCCGATGCTGGCGTACACGCCCGACCCGGCGATCCGCCGCCGGCTGGCCGCGAGCTGGGGCATCCGCTCCACGCTCGTCGACTTCGTGCCGCACACCGACATGATGTTCCACCAGGTGGACGAGCACCTGCTCGGCACGGGGCTGGCTGCGGTCGGCGACAAGGTCGTCGTGATCTCCGGATCCCCTCCCGGGATTATCGGCTCCACCAACGACGTGCGCATCCACCGCGTCGGCGACACCGTGCACGGTGCCGCTCCGGCCTACCAGCCGTCGAAGTAGCGCACCCAGGCGAAGGCCGGTCCCGTCCGCGGGGCCGGCCTTCGCCGTTCCAGGACGCGGACGCGGGTGCGGTAGGGTCGATCCGGGCCGGCGTGGCGGAATGGCAGACGCGGAGCACTCAAAATGCTCTATCCGGAAGGGTGTGTGGGTTCGAGTCCCACCGCCGGCACCAAGAGGGTGGCGGGGCGGCCGCCAGGCCGTTCCAGTAGGATGATCAGGTGACCGAAGAGCAGCAGCCTGAGCAGCCCGCCTCGTCCGCTCCGCGACGCGTCGTCGTCGCCGAGGACGAGTCCCTGATCCGCCTCGACATCGTCGAGATCCTCCGCGACAACGGCTTCGACGTCGTCGGCGAGGCCGGTGACGGGGAGACCGCGGTGCAGCTGGCCACGGAGCTGCGTCCGGATCTTGTCATCATGGACGTGAAGATGCCTCAGCTCGACGGCATCAGCGCCGCGGAGAAGCTGCACAAGGGCAACATCGCCCCGGTCGTGCTGCTCACCGCCTTCAGCCAGAAGGAGCTCGTCGAGCGTGCGAGCGAGGCCGGTGCGCTGGCCTACGTCGTCAAGCCGTTCACTCCGAACGACCTGCTGCCGGCGATCGAGATCGCCCTCGCCCGCCACGAGCAGATCATCACGCTCGAGGCCGAGGTCGCCGACATGGTCGAGCGCTTCGAGACCCGCAAGCTCGTCGACCGCGCCAAGGGCCTGCTCAACGAGAAGATGGGCCTCAGCGAGCCGGAGGCGTTCCGCTGGATCCAGAAGGCCTCGATGGATCGCCGCCTCACGATGCAGGACGTCGCGAAGGCGATCATCGAGCAGCTCGCACCCAAGAAGTGAGGCATGGATCTCGGCGACGGGATCCGGATCCGCCCGCTGCTCGCCGGGGACGGTGCGCAGCTCGCGGCGGCATATCTGCGCAACAGGGAGCACCTCGCGCCGTGGGAGCCCCGACGCCCCGGTGACTTCTTCACCCGGGCGCGGCAGGACGAACTCGTCGCCGACGCGCTGCAGAGTGCCGTCGACGGACGCAGCGCCCCGTTCGTACTCGAGGACGCCGAGCGCATCATCGTGGGTCGGGTGAATCTCAGCGACATCGTGCGCGGTTCGTTCCAGAACGCGAACCTCGGATACTGGATCGATCACGACCGAAGCGGTCGCGGTCTCATGAGTCGCGCCGTGGCCTCCGTGTGCGCGCACGCATACGACGTGCTCGGGCTGCACCGGATACAGGCCGCGACGCTCGTGCACAACATCGCCTCGCAGCGTGTGCTGGCCGCGAACGGCTTCGCGCGGATCGGCCTCGCGCCGAGGTATCTGCGCATCGCAGGGGAATGGCAGGATCACCTGCTGTTCCAGCGTCTCCTGGAGGCCTGACGCCCCGTCGATCAGGTTCCCGCGGGAAGATCCTTGATCATGTTCGTGATCCGGACCGTCGAGCAGCGTCGGCCCTGATCGTCGGTGATCACGATCTCGTGCACGGTCACGCTGCGGCCGAGGTGGATCGGCGTGCACACCCCGGTGACCAGGCCGCTCGTCGCAGACCGGGTGTGCGTGGCGTTGATGTCCACGCCGACGGCGAGCCGCCCAGGGCCGGCGTGCAGGTTCGCGGCCATCGATCCGAGCGATTCCCCGAGCACCACGTAGGCGCCGCCGTGCATGAGCCCGACCGGCTGGGTGTTGCCCTCGACCGGCATCGTCGCCACGCAGCGGTCGACGGAGAACTCGACCCAGCGCAGGTCCATCTTCTCGGCGAGCGCGCCCATGCCACGGGCGGCGGCCCATTCGAGGCCGGGGGTGGCCTGCTGCTCGCTCACGCGGATCCTCCTCGGGTCGATGTCCGCGGCGATCGTTAGGCTGTGGGGGTGACGGACTCCGCAAAGCCTACCCTCATGGTCGTCGACGGCCATTCGCTCGCGTACCGGGCGTTCTTCGCCCTTCCGGTCGAGAACTTCACGACCAAGGACAACCAGCACACGAACGCGATCTACGGGTTCCTCTCGATGCTGGTGAACCTGATCAAGAACGAGCGCCCCAGCCACCTCGCCATCGCGTTCGACACGTCGCGTCACTCGTTCCGCACCGACCAGTACCCGGAGTACAAGGCCACCCGATCGGAGACGCCGCAGGAGTTCCGCGGGCAGATCCCGCTGCTGCAGGACTGTCTCGCGGCGATGTCGATCCCGGTGCTGACGAAGGAGGGCATCGAGGCCGACGACATCCTCGCCACCCTCTCGGCGCGTGGTTCGGAGCAGGGCTTCGACGTGCTCGTCGTCTCCGGTGACCGCGACACGATCCAGCTCGTGAACGACCGGGTCACGCTGCTGTACCCGTCCGTGCAGGGGGTGTCCCAGCTCAAGCGCTACGACCCCGCCACTGTGCAGGAGCGGTACGGAGTGCGGCCCGAGCAGTATCCCGACATCGCCGCGCTCGTCGGCGAGACCAGCGACAACCTGCCCGGCGTGCCCAAGGTCGGCGAGAAGACGGCGGTGAAGTGGCTCACCCAGTTCGGGTCGCTCGACGAGCTGCTCGACCGCGCCGATGAGATCAAGGGCGTGGTGGGAGGAAATCTGCGCGAGCACATCGAGGATGTGCGCCGCAATCGCAGGCTGAACCGGCTGCTGCAGGACGTCGAGCTGCCCGTGGGTCCCGACGACCTGGTGACGAAGCCCATCGACGCGCAGGCGGTGCGCGACATCTTCGCCCGGCTCGAGTTCCGCACGCTCCTGCCGCGGGTCTTCGAAGCGGTGGGGGAGGACGCGCCCGAGGAGGAGGCCCCGCCCTCCATCGCCGTGCCGGTGGCGACCGAACTCGACAACGCCGCCCTGCCCGCATGGCTCAGCGCGGCGAACGGGGAGGTCGCTCTCGAGGTCGTCGTCGCCGATGGCCGGCCGCAGCGGATCGGGCTCGCCTACGGCGACGAGCTCGTCGAGCTCTCCTGGTCGCCCGAGACGCAGGCGACGCTGACGGACTGGCTCGTCTCCGACCGGCCGAAGGTGCTGCACGACGCCAAGCCGCAGGTGAAGGCGCTGCAGACCGCGGGGGTGCGCCTGGGCGGGCTCGCCTACGACACCAATCTCGCCGGCTGGCTGCTGCGGCCGAGCTACCCCGACAAGACGCTCGCGGATCTCGTCGACCGATACCTCGGCGAGAAGCTGCCGGAGGCGGATCCGAGCCAGCTCGTGCCGGAGACCGAGGGCGCCTCACCGGCACAGCTGGCGTGGTTCACCGCGCGTGTCACGGCGGCGCTCCGCGCCGATCTGCCGGAGAGCGTCGACCGGGTGCTGCGCGAGATCGAGCTGCCGACGCTCGGAGCGCTGGCTGACATGGAGCTCGCCGGCGTCGCCGTCTCGCACGAGATCCTGTCCGGTTTCTCTCAGGAGCTGGGCGAGCGCGCCAACGTCATCGCGCAGGACGCCTTCGCGATCATCGGACGCGAAGTGAACCTCGGGTCGCCGAAACAGCTGCAGGAGGTGCTCTTCGAGGAACTGGAGCTGCCGAAGACCCGCAAGACGAAGACCGGCTACTCGACCGACGCCGCCTCGCTCGCGGACATCCAGGAGAAGAGCCCGCATCCGTTCCTCGAGCTGCTCTCCCAGCATCGCGAGGCCACCAAGCTGCGTCAGATCATCGAGTCGCTGGACAGCGCCATCGGCCGGGGCGGGGCGATCCGCGACGATCACCGCATCCACACCACCTACGTGCAGACCGGCAGCCAGACCGGGCGACTCAGCAGCACCGATCCGAATCTGCAGAACATCCCGGTGCGCACCGAGGAGTCTCGGCGGATCCGCAGCGCCTTCCAGGTCGGCGAGGGCTTCGAGACGCTGCTGACCGCAGACTATTCGCAGATCGAGATGCGCATCATGGCGCACCTCTCCGGCGATGAGGGCCTCATCGAGGCGTTCAACTCCGGGGAGGATCTGCACCGTTTCGTCGGCGCTCGGGTGTTCGGCGTCGAGCCGGAGGACGTGAGCGCCGCGATGCGCACCAAGGTGAAGGCGATGTCCTATGGCCTGGTGTACGGGCTCAGCGCCTTCGGCCTGTCCAAGCAGCTGCGCATCGAGCAGTCCGAGGCCAAGCAGCTGATGATGGAGTACTTCGCGCGGTTCGGCGCAGTGCGGGACTACCTGCGCGCCTCGGTGGTCGCGGCCAAGGAAGTCGGCTACACCGAGACGATCTTCGGCCGTCGGCGTCCGTTCCCCGACCTCGCGAGCCCGAACCGGGTGCTGCGCGAGAACGCGGAGCGTGCCGCCCTGAACGCACCGATCCAGGGCAGCGCGGCCGACATCATGAAGATCGCGCTGTTCCAGATCCACGCCGACCTGCTCACGCAAGGGCTCGCATCCCGGGTGCTGCTACAGATCCACGACGAGCTCGTGGTCGAGGTCGCCCCGGGGGAGTGGGACGCCACCGAACGCATCGTGCGCGAACGGATGGGCGGTGCCGCAGCGCTCTCGGTGCCGCTGGACGTGCAGGTCGGCCGCGGCGCCGACTGGAACGAGGCCGCGCACTGACGCACGATCGCAGCACGGGAGCCGCTCGGTGACGCGGCCCTCAGGACGCGTCGTTGCGTGGAATGGAGTCCGCTGCGTGGATAGGCTCAAGGGATGACCGCAGAGCAGCCCACGACGCGCACGCCGTCCGCCATCGATCAGATCGCAGAGGGCTGGGTCGACACCCTGACCGAGCTCTCGCCCATCCTCGGCACCTACATCGGCCGCAACGAGGTCAACGGACGGCTCGACGACCTCAGCCCGGCCGGGCATGAGCACGCGATCGCCGAGACGCGACGCGTCCTAGCCGAGCTCGACGCGCAGGAACCGGTGGACGAGATCGACCGGGTCACCAAGACGGATCTCTCCGCCGAGCTTCGCCTCTCGATCGAGCAGCACGACGCGCAGTGGCACCTTCGAGACCTCAACGTCATCGCCTCCGCCGCGCAGGACGTGCGCCAGGCCTTCGACCTCATGCCGACGGCGACGACCGAGGACTGGCGCGTCATCGCCGAGCGCCTCGGTGCGATCCCGGACGCACTGAGCGGGTACGTCCAGACCCTCCGAGAAGGCATCGCCAAGGGCGTCACGCCGGCCCGGCGTCAGGTCGTCGAAGTCGCCACGCAGATCGCGCGGTACACCGCGGATGACGGCTTCTTCGCCGCGTTCGTCGCCGATGCCTCGCCCGAGGAAGGGCAGCTGCCCGCGAGCCTCGCCCGTGATCTCGCCGACCGCTCCGCGGCCGCCCGCGTCGCGTATGACGGCCTGCGCACGTTCCTGAGCGCCGAGCTCGCACCCGTCGCCCGCGAGCAGGACGCGGTGGGGCGCGAGCTGTACGCCCTGGCTTCTCGCCGGTTCCTCGGCGCGACGATCGACATCGACGAGACCTACGAGTGGGGTCGCGAAGAACTCGCCCGGATGGTGGCGGAACAGACCGCGATCGCGAACGAGATCCTGCCCGGATCCACCGTCGAGGAAGCCGTCGCACACCTCGAGGCCGACCCTGCCCGCAAGCTCGTCGGCACCGACGCCCTGCAGCGCTGGATGCAGGAGACCAGCGACCGGGCGATCGCCGAACTCGGCGCGACGCACTTCGACATCCCGGACAAGATCCGCGAACTCGAGTGCATGATCGCACCGACGCAGGAGGGCGGGATCTACTACACCGGCCCCACCGATGACTTCTCCCGTCCCGGCCGCATGTGGTGGTCCGTGCCCGAGGGCGTCACGGAGTTCGACACCTGGCGCGAGCTGACGACTGTCTACCACGAGGGGGTCCCGGGGCACCATCTGCAGATCGCGCAGGCCACCTACAACCGGGCGGAGCTGAACACCTGGCGCCGCGTGCTCGCGGGCACCTCCGGCCACGCGGAGGGCTGGGCGCTCTACGCCGAACGCCTCATGGAGCAGCTCGGATACCTCGACGATCCGGCCGACCGGCTCGGCATGCTGGACGGCCAGCGCATGCGCGCCCTGCGCGTGGTGCTCGACATCGGCGTGCATCTGGGCAAGCCCCGGTTGGACGGCGAGGGCGTGTGGGATCACGACTACGCGCTCGACATGATGCGCCGCAACGTGAACATGTCCGACGAGTTCCGTCAGTTCGAGGTGAACCGCTACCTCGGCTGGCCGGGACAAGCGCCGTCGTACAAGGTCGGACAGCGTATCTGGGAGCAGGTGCGCGATGCCGTCAAGGAGCGCGGGGGCGATGCCTTCGACATCAAGGCGTTCCACAAGCAGGCACTCGACCTCGGCGGCGTGGGTCTGGACACGCTGCGCGCGGTCTTCCAGGTCGCCTGAGTCCGCAGGCACACCGCACCCGGCGGGATCGGACGATCCCGCCGGGAATGCTTCCGGGCTCGGTCAGGTTCATTCACGTGAATAGGAAAGAGGTCGGGATGGACATGCAGTTCGGGCTGGGCACGTTCGGTGACGTCAGCAGGGGAGCGGACGGCACGCTGCTCACCGCTGCACAGACGATCCGCAACATCGTCACGCAGGCGGTCAAGGCGGACGAGGTCGGTGTCGACTACTTCGGTATCGGGGAGCATCACCGTCACGAGTTCGCCGTGTCGAGCCCGGAGATGGTGCTCGCAGCGATCGCCGGACGCACCGAGCGGATCCATCTCGGCACCGCCGTCACCGTGCTGTCCTCCGATGATCCGGTGCGCGTCTACGAGCGCTTCGCGACCCTCGACGCGCTGTCGAACGGGCGGGCCGAGGTCGTCCTCGGACGCGGGTCCTTCACCGAATCGTTCCCGCTGTTCGGCTACGACCTGCGCGACTACGACCGCCTGTTCGAGGAGAAGCTCGAGCTGTTCGCCGAGCTCGTCAAGGAGCAGCCGGTCACCTGGCAGGGCACCGTGCGGGCACCGCTTGAGAACGCGGACGTGTTCCCGAAGACCGAGAACGGGCTTCGCACCTGGGTGGGGGTGGGCGGATCCCCGGAGTCGGTGATCCGCGTCGCGCGATACGGATTCGGTCTCACTCTCGCGATCATCGGAGGGGCGGCCGGGCGATTCAAGCCCTTCGTCGATCTGTACCACCGCTCGACGGCGTCGTTCGGCACGTCCGTGCACCCGATCTCGGTGCATTCCCCGGGCCACATCGCCGACACCGACGATGAGGCGTGGGACGCGGCGTTCGAGGGCATGGCCGCGATGAACGACACGATCGGACGTGAGCGGGGCTGGCCGGCGTACAGCCGCGCACGGTTCCAGAACGAGATCGGCCCGGAGGGGGCCGTGTACGCCGGGTCGCCGGATCGGGTGGCGAAGAAGATCGTCGACACCGTGCGCACGCTCGGCATCGGCCGGTTCGAGCTGAAGTACGCGACTGGGACCATGCCGCACGAGGTGTTGATGCGCAGCATCGAGCTGTACGGCACAGAGGTGATCCCGCGCGTGCGGCGGCTGCTCGCGCACGACTGAGAGGAACGGCGCGTCAGGTCCTGAACCGGTTCTAGGCTGGACGGATGACAGCAGTCCGTTTCGTCGCCATCGGAGACTCGTTCAGTGAGGGAGTCGGCGATGAGCAGCCGGACGGCGGGGTGCGCGGCTGGGCGGATCTGGCCGCACAAGGGTGGGCGGACTCGCTCGGCGAACCGATCTCCTACGCGAACCTCGCCATCCGAGGCCGCCTGGCCTGGCCTGTGGTCGAGGAGCAGCTGGAGCCGGCGCTCGCGCTCGGGCCCACCCACCTGTCGTTCAATGCCGGCGGCAACGACATGCTGCGCCCCAAGGCGGACATCGAGCACATCGCGGATGCGTTCACGCGGGTGCTGCGGCGCTGCGACGAGACCGGCACGACGCTCATCGTGCTGTCCGGGGCCAATCCATCGGCCCAGCTGCCGATGGCGTCGCTCATCCAGCGCCGGGGCGACGAACTGTCGGCCGCCGTGCTGCGGCGCATCGACGATCGGCCCGACGTGCTGCAGGCGCTGAACTGGCCGGACCGCGAGCTCAGCCGCTTTGTGTACTGGGCGGAGGACCGGCTGCACATGAACGCCAACGGACACCACCGCGTCGCCGCACGGGTGATCGAGGCGGTCGGCGGCTCTGCTCCGCCAGCGTGGTGGCACGCCTCGACGGTGCCTGCCGAGACCGCACTCAGCACGGCCGCCTACTACCGTCGGCACGTCGGTCCGTGGCTGAAGCGTCGTGTGACCCGTCGCTCCTCCGGCGATGGGCGTGCACCGAAGATCCCCGATTGGCTCGAGATCACCCCGACCACCGGTTCGTGACGCACGTCCTGCATCCACACGGAGTCAGCCCTCGGCGGCGGCGCCGTTCACCCGGTAGGTGAGCTCCGCGAACGCGCCGATCTGCCGTACGCCGGTCAGTTCCAGCCGGTGGTGGTCGAGGTCGCGGGGGAGCAGGGGCTTTCCCCCGGTCAGCGTCGCCGGTGCGACCGTGATCACGAGGTCGGTGAGGAGCCCCGCGTCGATGAACTGGCCGGCGAGTTCGCCACCGCCCACGATCCAGACGTCTTTCCCCGCGGCTGCGTCCAGGACCTGCGCCCAATGCTCGGCGACCGAGCCGTGCACGAAGCGGAAGTCGGCACCAGGAACGCCGGGGAGCGTTCGCGAGGTGAAGACGAAGGTCGGACGTTCGCCGTAGAACTCCTGCCAGCGCTCGGGATGGGTGGTGAGCTCCTCGTGCCTGAGCACCCACTCATATGTGGCGGACCCTTCGACCAGCACGCCGACCCGCTCCAGAAAGTCAGTGATTCCCGCAGCCGCATCGTCCTGCGGGATGGAGAGCAGCCACCCGAGGTCGTCATCGGCGGTGGCGAGGAAGCCGTTCAGCGTCGAGGCGGTGTAGAAGATCGCGCGTGTCATGCGCGCGACGATACCCGGGGTGGCGGACATGGAGGCCCGTGCCCGCCGCACGCGCTCGTAGGATTGCCGACGATGAGCGATATGGAGATGCGTGCCTTGCCCGCGGGATCGGTGGAACTGCACGATGCCCGCGCGCGACGTCGATGGCGGGTCGAGCTCGAGCCGTTCGAGATCGGGATGTTCGCGGTGACCGAGGAGCAGCTCTCCGAGATGCTCGGGATCGCGGCGGGGTACCCCGATCGGCCGGCTGTTCACGTGTCCTGGCAACGGGCTGTCCGACTCTGCAACGCACTCTCGGAGTGGGAGGGGCTCGATTCCGCCTACCGATTCGACGGCGAGGAGGTGCGCTGGGACGTCACATCCGACGGGTACCGCCTGCCGACCGAGGCCGAGTGGGAGTACGCCTGCCGTGCGGGATCCAGCGCACCGCACTACGGCCCGCTGCCCGAGATCGCCTGGACCGCGGCCGACGGCGTGCAGCACGCACAGTCGGTCGGGCAGCGGATGCCGAATCTGAATGGGCTGTTCGACACGCTGGGCAACGTGTGGGAATGGTGCTGGGACTTTCTGGATCCGGCGCGCTACGGGGAGTACCGGGTGTTCCGCGGTGGCGGTTTCGCGGACGACGCGTGGAGCGTGCGCGCGTCGGTACGTCGCGGCGGAGACCCGCGCACCGCGCAGGATGACCTGGGGCTGCGTGTGGCGCGGGGCGGCTTCGACGCGATCGACACGGCCCAGGGCTGGTCTCGCGCCGCGGACGAGGAGCGGGCGATGCTCGCCGGCCCGCTGCCCTCCGGCTGGACCCCGCGGCGCTGATCACGGTCACCGCGCGGGTGTCTCTTCAGCGGCTGTCCCAGCGGAACCAGCGGATGCCGATGAAGGAGAACACGACGATATATCCGACGCAGGCGATCACCGCGGAAGTGTCCTGATCTGCCCAGCCCGTGCCCGAGGCCGCGTCCGTGAACAGGTTCATCAAGGCGCCGACGGGTGTCCACTGCGCAATCGCCTTCACGGTGTCGCCGAGGATGCCCGTGCCGCCGAGGAGACCGATCAGCACGAGCAGGATGAACAGGATCCGTCCGATCGCGTTGATCGCGGAACTCGTGCGCACGAGTGCGACCAGGGCTTGGCCGAGGGCGAGGAACACCGCGGCGCCCAGCACGGCGATCCCGAGCATCATCACGTACTGACCGGGATCGAGGTTCAGCTTGTGCAGGATCGAGCCGACGACGATCACGATCACGGATCCGATCAGGTTGGCAGCCACCTGCACGACGAGCCGGCTGACCATGATGGTCCACGTCGGCGCCGGCGTGACCCGTAGCCGCTGCAGCACGCCCACTTCGCGATCATGCGCGAGATTGAGGCTGTAGCCGAGCAGACAGGATGTGATCAGCCCGAGCGTCAGGGCGAGTCCGATCACCTGCGCCGCTCCGCCCAGCCGATTCACCTTGCCGAACGAGGTGACGACGACGATCACGATCGGCAGCAGGATGCTCAGCACGGCCGACACCCGGCTGCGCAGCAGCACCAGCACGTCAGCACGCAGCAGGCTGCGCAGCGCCAGCCCGACGGACGGCTGGGCTGTTACCGGAGCGACCCGATCAGTCACGGATATCACTTCCCGTCAGTCCGATGAAGACGTCCTCGAGCGTGACGTCACCGTGTGCGACCTCGCGGACGCGCGGATCATCCCGGTGCCTGGCGATGAGGTCTGCGGGGGTCCCGACGGTGAGTACCGAACCATGGTCGATGATCGCGACACGATCGCAGACGGCCTGCGCCTCTTCCATGGAGTGCGTCGTCAGCAGGATGCTGCTGCCCGCCTGACGCAGCTTCTCGATGCGCCGCCAGAGTGCGCGCCTCGACTGCGGATCGAGCCCCGCCGTCGGCTCGTCCAGCAGCAGCAGGGACGGGTCGTGGATGGTGGCGATGTAGAGCGCCAACCGCTGCTGCTGGCCTCCCGAGAGCTGCTTGAACCGTTTGCCCGCGTCCTGATCGAGTCCGATGTCGCGCAAGGCGTCGGAGATCGCGGGACGGCTGAGGCGCACCCCGTACAGACCGCCGTAGAGCTGGGCGATCTGCTCGATGCTCAGCTCGGGCTGAAAGCTGGACGATTGCAGCTGCACGCCGAGCTGTGCCCGGGCCTGAGCCGATGCCCGTCTCGCGTCGACGCCGTTGATGTGGATCACCCCGCTGCGCGGACGGACGAGCCCCTCGATCGCGCTCAGAGTGCTGGTCTTTCCCGCGCCGTTCGGGCCCAGCAGCCCGAAGATCTCGCCGCGCTCGATGCGCAACGAGACCCCGTCGACGGCTGTGCGATCGCCGTACACGATGGTCAGATCATCGACCAGCAGTGCCGCCTCTGACGGCATCGAGTCGCTCATGACCGCAATCATCCGCGCCGAGCGATCCCGGCACCAGTCGATAGTGCTATGAGATTTCTATGTATCTGTGACCGTTGCTGGGTTCGCAGCCGGTCAGCGACGGGCACTGTCCAGCACCGCTCGGATCGCCTCAGACACCAGCGCAGGCTGCTCGACCTGGATCCCATGTCCGCTGTGGGTGATGCTCACGTGCGTCGCGTGCAGCGCGTCGGCGAGGTCGGCCTGAGCGGCCAGCCACGCCGGCCAGGTCGAAGCGCCCGGGGTCACTCCCAGATCCCACGGCTGGTCGGACGACAGCACCGTCGCCGGGATCGAGCGGGGTGGGGGAGCGGCGGCCATCTCCCGCAGGGCCTGCTCGTAGGCGGGGCTCTCCGCCTCGGGAGCGCGGTCGTGCGCGGCCGTGTTCACCGCCATCCAGGCGTCCCACTGCGTCGGACTGAGCGTTTCGCGGAGGAATGCCGACGCCGAGTCGACGAGCACCAGCCCGTCGACATCGTCCGGATGTGCGCGGGCGAAGAGTTGTGCGATGAGGCCACCCCAGGATGCCCCGACCAGCAGATACGGACCCGTCTCACCGCCGGCAGCGAGCAGGCGGTCGAGATCCTGCACACCCTGCAGCGCGTTCGTCGGCTGGGTCACCGGGGTGGTCGGCGTAGGGGATCCGTCGTTCCTGATCGTGCCGGGCCGATCATAGGAGCAGACTCGTGTCGTGGCGGCGAGCGCCGAGAACACCGGGCGCGCCGATGCGGCGGCGGATCCCGCGGGCAGCTCGGTCCATTCGTCGGCGCCGCCTGCCGTGCCCGAGATGAGCACGACGGTCGGGGATCCGGAGCCTGCACAGGTGAGAAACAAGCTTCGCGCGTCTCCGATGTCGACCAGACGGGAGTCCGCGGTGTGGGGCGTCGGCGATGTCGACGGCCCGGGCGAGGGGGAGGCGCCGCACGCAGTGAGCAGCAGTATCGCTCCGAGGGCAGCCGCCGCAACCCGTCGCCGCTGCATGACCGCCTACGCGTTCTTCCGCGTGGGCTGCTTCGGCGGCATCCGGCCGACCTGCTCCAGGGCGATCGCGATCCACTCCGCCACGCGCTCGGGGGTCTGCTGCCAGTCGAGGGGGAGTGAGGTGTACCCGCGCATGGCGCGTTCGTCGGGGCCGAACGGCCCCGTGCCCGGGATCGCCGTAAGCTCGGCGACGGATCGCTCATCCGTCAGCCGCACGCCGATGTCGTCGCCGAAGAGCCCTGCGAACATGTTTCCGTTCACGAAGGCACCGATATTGCCGAACATGGGCTTCACCTCGACGCCGGGTGCGTCAGGCACGACCGAGCGGAAGAGGTCCTTGACGGCCTCCGACGGACGGGGAATCTGCATAGCTCAGTTATCTCACGCGCAGACCCAGCTTTGCCAGGTGCCCGGCGCCGCCCGAGCGACGTGGGGAGAGTGACACCATCTGTGCAGAGTATCTCATAACTGACATAATGTGCATTATCGGATGTTAGCAGTGCGGCTCGGGGCGTTGCACTCGCAGTGAGTCACGGCACGCGGAACTCGGTTAGAGCGAGCTCCTATCCGCGCCCTCGACAGCCAGGCGCGGCCGGTCGGCCAGATCCCCGTGGTGGTCGATAGCGCGGAGGCTTTCCCCAGCGGGTGGAGACAGGTACCCGCTAGCGTGCACGCAAAGGTAGCTGATCCCGCGGCAGCCGGAAACGCCGGAACCGGACATAGTCACGTTATCCGCGCGGATGTCCGCGACGGGTGTTGACTCTTCGGGACGGCGCGCCGCGCGGTGATGGCGGAGACGACCTGGCCACCGTGACGGCCACCCGGGAGGTATTGCGCTCGAGCATGCGGCGCGTCGTTCACGCCCGCCCCGGTAGCGCTTGGCGCCTATGAAGAATCAAGGCTAAGCGATCAAATCGCGAATCGCCGACGCCACCGCGTTAAGTTCGCCCTGTCTTGCACCACGCACGCTCCATCCACTCTTCGACGTGATCTCGATCTCTAACGAGCGCCCGTCGCTCAGCGTGATAAGCAGATGTTGATACGCGAGGCGAGTTGGGCAAGAGATTGAAATGTCGGCGATATTGGGCACAAGGAGACGCAGCACCAAGCGTGAAGCCGATTTCGGGTTCATCGCGTACCGCACGTCGAATATCTCTACACGATCACAAAACACGAACACCCAGCCCGGGCGCAAGAGTTGTTCAGCTGCGCCACGTTTGGTAATCAGGCCAGTTCTTACCAGCGACCACACTCGAGGGTTTTCGTTGTGGGCGGCACGCCTAGCGTTAAAGGTGAGTGGTCCCCATTGCCACAGCTGACCGAACGCGCCCACCAGAAACAACACACCAGCCGCGAAAAGTAACCACGGCGGTGCGGATACGTTCAGAAAGATCGCGACAAAAAGACAACTCAGGCCTATGAGGACTACGATGCTCATCGCCACGATGCGCATGGTCACGACGACGGGTCCGTCCGGGCTCAGTAGCCTCATTGCTGCGTCCAAATCTTGATTCTCACCAGGGGGCACGCTCTCGTCCATCCGGAACATAAGTGAACTGTCCAGCAACAAATTCGATCGCGGCCGTCGTGGGGCGCACCGTGCGGACCTCGCCGTAGGTGACGAGGTTCCGGGAGGCGTTGTCAAACGGGTCGGGCTGTCCGATGAGCGGGTGTGCCGGATCGGGGGCGCCGGTCACGGCGATCCTGTCGCCGGCGAACTTCACGCCGTCGACGGTGCCGACCAGGACGACGACGCCGTTGTGCGCGAGGATCACCAGGTCGCACTCAGCCACGGTGGCGAGCTTCGCCGTCCACACGCCGCGGCCGCGCTCTCAGAGCTCAGCCGGCGACCGGCCCTCCGCCTGCCGTGGTCGGTGACGGTGATCTCCGCTCCCCCGCGCACGGCGACGCGATGGCGGCTCAGTCCATCCCGCAGCTCCCTGATCCCGATATTCATCACGATTCCTCAATTGTGGCGCTTATTTGTATTGTGGCCACTTTGAAGCGCATCGGCGATGAGCATGTGTCAGCGCACAGCCGCCCCTCTCCCTGCCGCCCTCTGACGAGACGCCTCATACAGCATCAGCGTGGCGGCGTTCGAGGCATTCAGGCTGCTCGCGGATCCGCCCATCGGCACGCGGACCCGTACGTCGGCGGCCTCGCGCCAGGCGCGCGACAGACCTGTGGTCTCATTGCCGATCAGCACGAGCGACGGGCCCGTGAAGTCGTGGTCCCAGACATCGACCTCGCCGTGCTCGTCGGTGGCGACCAGCGTCACCGGCACACCGGAGGCACGCTGCTCGCGCACCCAGTCGAAGACCGGCCCCGGCGAGGAGGTGCGCACGACGGGCGTAGCAAACAGGGATCCGGTCGATGCACGCACCGACTTCGGATCGTACGGATCCGCCGCATGCCCGGAGACGATCAGCCCGTGCCCGCCCAGCGCATCCATCGATCGCAGGATCGCGCCGATGTTGCCCGGCTGCGTGGGTCGATCGAAGACCATGCCGAGGAAGTCCGCCGGCGCCGGGATGCGCCCGAGGTCATCCGTCGGCATCGCGACGATCGCGAGCAGCTCCGTGGCTCCCTCCTCCTTCTCGGCGAGTTCGGCGAGCAGTTCGGAGCTCATCGCGATGGTCTCTCCCGCGTGCGCGATTACGTCGAGCGCCCACGGCGACAGGGAGCGCTGCGCATCGTAGATCGCTGTCAGGATGGTCCAGCCGTGCGCGATCGCCTGGGCGATCGGGCGTACGCCCTGCACCACGAAGCGGTGCTCGCGGATCCGATGATTGCGATTGCGGATCAGTGCCTCGATGAGCTGGAAGCGAGAATTGCGCGCAGAGATGCGGAGGTCGGCCACGTGCGTGCTCACGCTCCCACGTAGGAGGCGAGGTGTTCCCCCGTCAACGTCGACTTCGCCGCGACGAGGTCGCGAGGCGTGCCTTCGAAGACGATCCGCCCGCCGTCGTGACCGGCACCAGGTCCCACGTCGATGATCCAGTCGGCATGCGCCATCACGGCCTGGTGGTGCTCGATCACGATCACCGACTTCCCGGCGTCCACGAGGCGGTCCAGCAACCCGAGCAGGTTCTGCACGTCGGCGAGATGAAGGCCCGTCGTCGGCTCGTCGAGCACGTACGTCTTCGCCCCTTCCGACATCTGCGTGGCCAGCTTGATGCGCTGCCGCTCGCCGCCGGAAAGTGTGGACAGCGGCTGCCCCAGCGACAGATACCCCAGGCCCACATCTTCGAGACGGCTCAGGATCGCTGCCGCCGCCGGGATCTTCGCCTCACCCGTGGCGAAGAACTCGTGCGCCTGCGCGACCGGCATGTCCAGCACCTCCGTGATGTCCTTACCTGCGAGCTTGTACTGGAGGACGGCCGCCTGGAAGCGCTTACCACCACAGTCCTCGCACGGCGTCTCGACCGTGTCCATGAAGCCGAGCTCTGTGACGATCACGCCCGCGCCCTTGCAGGTGGGGCATGCGCCCTCGGAATTCGCGCTGAACAGAGCAGGCTTCACGCCGTTCGTCTTCGCGAACGCCTTGCGGATCGGCTCGAGCAGACCGGTGTAGGTCGCCGGGTTGCTCCGACGGGATCCGCGGATCGCGGTCTGATCGATCGACACGACACCCTCGTGATTCGCCACCGAACCATGGATGAGAGAACTCTTGCCGGACCCTGCGACGCCGGTGACGACCGTGAGCACCCCCAGCGGCACATCGACGTCCACTGCCCGAAGATTGTTCGTGGTCGCTCCGCGCACCTGGATGGCATCGCTGTGCTCGCGCACGTCGGGCTTGAGTGCCGCGCGGTCATCCAGGTGCCGGCCGGTGAGCGTCCCGCTCGCGCGCAGTCCCTCCACCGTGCCCTCGAAGCAGATCTCGCCGCCGGCGCTGCCCGCCCCAGGGCCGAGGTCGACCACGTGGTCGGCGATGGCGATCGTCTCCGGCTTGTGCTCGACGACCAGCACCGTGTTGCCCTTGTCGCGCAGCTGCTCGAGCAGGCCGTTCATGCGCTGGATGTCGTGCGGATGCAGGCCGATGGTGGGCTCGTCGAACACGTAGGTGACATCGGTGAGGGAGGACCCGAGATGGCGGAGCATCTTGATGCGCTGGGCCTCTCCCCCGCTGAGCGTGCCGGATGGCCGCTCCAGGCTGAGGTAGCCGAGACCCAGTGTCACGAACGCATCGAGGTTTGCGCGCAGGGCGTCCAGCAGCGGCCCGGCCCCGTCGATCCGCAGATCACGGACCCATGCGGCGAGGTCGGCGACCTGCATTCGGCAGGCGTCGGCGATGCTGATCCCATCGATCTTCGACGATCGGGCGCCTTCAGTGAGGCGCGTGCCGTCGCACTCCGGGCACACGGCGAACGTCGCGACCCGTTCGACGAAGGCGCGGATGTGCGGCTGCAGGGCGTCGATATCCTTCGACAGCATCGACTTCGTGATCTTCGGGATGAGCCCCTCGTAGGTGATGTTGATCCCGTTGATCTTCACCTTGGTGATCTCGCCGTACAGGAACAGCTGGCGCTGCTTCTCGGTGAACGCGGACACCGGCTTGTCGGGCGGATAGAAGCCCGACTCGGCGAACTGGCGCACCATCCAGCCGTCGGCCGTGTAACCGGGCACCATGATCGCCCCGTCGTTGAGCGACTTCGTCTCGTCGACGATCTGGGAGAGATCCAGATCCGACACCGCTCCCCTGCCCTCGCAGCGCGGGCACATGCCGCCCAGGTAGATGGCGTCCTTGACGATCTTCTTCTCACCGCCCGGCCCCGTCATCACACCGCTGGCCTTCTGCGTGGGGATGTTGAAGGAGAACGCGGTCGGCCCACCGATGTACGGGGTGCCGAGTCGGGAGAACAGGATCCGCAGCATCGCGTTGGCGTCGGTGACCGTCCCGACCGTCGAACGCGGATTGGCGCCGAGCCGCTCCTGATCGACGAGAATCGCCGTCGTCAGACCCTCCAGCACATCGACGTCGGGCCGCGGCACCGAAGGCATGAAGCCCTGCACGAAGGCACTGTAGGTCTCGTCGATCATGCGCCGGGACTCGGCGGCGATGGTGTCGAACACGAGCGAGCTCTTGCCGGATCCGGACACCCCGGTGAAGACCGTGAGCCTCCGCTTGGGCAGCTCGATCGAGACGTCCTTCAGATTGTTCTCGCGAGCGCCCTGCACGCGGATCACGTCATGGCTGTCGGCGATGTGGGATTCGCTCATCGGCGGCTTCTCCGTTCACGGATTCGGAAGGGGCGGACACAGACTAACTGTGCCCGCCGACACGGCTCCGGATTGGACCGGGTCAGGCGGCCTGCTGCAGGCGGATCATGTTGCCGGCCGGGTCTCGGAACGCGCAGTCGCGGATCCCGTACGGCTGGTCGATCGGCTCCTGCACGACGTCGGCACCCCGAGCCTCGATCTCGGCGAACGCCGCGTCGACGTTCGCGGTGGCGAGCACGATGCCGCCGAAGCTGCCCTTGGCCATGAGCTCGAGGATCGTGCGGCGCTCGTCGTCGCTGATGCCGGGGTCGACCGCCGGCGGGGTGAGCACCACGTTGGTGTCGGGCTGGTTCGCCGGCCCCACGGTGAGCCAGCGCATCTCCTGGTAGCCGACGTCCTTACGCAGCTCCCAGCCGAGCACGTCTCGGTAGAACCGTAGCGATGCCTCTGCGTCGGTGTGCGGGAGGAAGCTGGCGTTGATCGTGATGTCCATGTCGCTCACGCTACGCGGGCGGATCCTCGGGTGCTTCTCGATTCCTGATCGGTCTGGTCGCCTGCTTCTCGATCCAGGAGGGGATCCCCGGCCCGAGCCTCGGATCCGCGCGGTACCGGCTCGGAGACACCCCCACGAGCTCACTGAAGCGCGTGCTGAAGGTGCCGAGCGACTGGAAGCCGACCTGGAAGCACACCTCGGTCACGGAGATGTCGCCGCGCCGCAGCAGAGCCATGGCCCGTTCGATCCGGCGGGTCATGAGATAGGAGTACGGCGGCTCACCATAGGCGAGCTTGAACTGGCGGCTCAGATGCCCGGCGGACATGTGCTCCCCCGCAGCCAGCGCCTCGACGTCGAGCGGCTGCGCATAATCGCGGTCGATGCGGTCCCGCACACGACGCAGCGCGGCGAGGTCACGGAGACGGTCTGAATCGGCGGACGAACCCACCCGCCGATCCTCGCATGCCGCCCAGATCCCGCCGCAATACCGCTCGTCCGCCGAGCGCCGCGTTACAGTGAGCACATCCCCCATTCACAGGGATCACTCAGAAAGGGTCGTCCTCATGTCCGAAGGAACCACCGATGCGAAGAGCATCGTGAAGTCGCTCCGCATCTTCCTGGCGGTCTCCGGTGTCATCGCTCTCATCGCCGGTCTCATCCTGCTCATCTGGCCGGCGAAGTCCGCGGTCATCGTGACCGGCATCGTCGCCGCATATCTGATCGTCGCCGGCATCGTCTATCTCGGGCTCGGATTCTTCTCCGGCAAGAGCGGCGGCTGGGCGCGCGTGGGGCACGTCCTGCTCGGTGTGCTGTACATCGTCGCGGGCGTGATCGCGTTCTCGAACCTGCAGGGAGCGGCCGTCGCTCTGGCCATCGTCACGGTGATCTTCATCGGCGTGAGCTGGATCTTCGACGGCATCGTCTCGCTCACCCTCATGGGCCAGGACGGCACGAAGGTCTGGACGCTCCTGTACGCCCTCCTCAGCATCGTCGCCGGCATCGTGGTGCTGTTCTCGCCCCTGTACGCCGCGGTGGTGCTGTGGTGGGTCCTCGGCATCTCGCTGGTCGTGCTCGGACTCGTGCAGGTGCTGCGCGCGGTCACGATGGGCAAGGACGCGAAGGCCGTCGCAGACGCTGCCCGCGCCTGACGCCATTCGACTCAGACCGAGAAGCGGCCCGTGCGCAGATGCGCCTGGCCGCTTTCTCGTCGGTGTGCGGTCTACTCCGCGACGAATCCGCTCACGTCGCCGATGAGCCGGGTGTTGTCGGCGGGGATGGGTTCGACCGCCGCACTGGCCACCTCGGCGGCGAACTCCGAGACGTTGTAGAGACGGCCGGCCGACTCACGCCGCTGCGAGATCGCTCCCGGGTTCGCGCGTTCGAGCAGGGTCGCGGTGATGGTGCCCTCGATCATGTCGCCGGAGACGACCACGAAATCGATCCCGCTCTCCTTCAGCACCGGGATCCGCTCGCGCAGCGCGTCCTCACCGGCCCGCTTGGACAGCGCGACCGGCTCGTACTCGGGCATCGTCGGGGTGGTGCGGATGAAGTGCGCCTGATGGCTCGTGACGAACACCACGCGGCTGCCCTCGCGCAGCACGGGCACAGCGGTCTCGAGCACGTTCACCTGCGCATCGCGATTCAGGCGAAGCGCGTAGTCCTCGCCCATGTTCGCCTCCATGCCTCCGGAGGCATTGAGCACGAGTACGTCCAGACCGCCGAACTCCGCCTTCACCGCGGCGAACATGTCGGACACCGATGCGGGATCGGTCAGATCGGCGCCGACGACGAGCGCGCGACGCCCGAGTTCACGGATCTCGTTCGCGAGCTTCTCCGCACGCGGAGCCTTGTTGCGGAAGTTGATCACGACGTCCGCACCGGCCTCGGCGAAGTAGCGGACGGTATCCGCGCCGATGCCGCGGGAGGAGCCGGTGACCAGGGCGACCTTGCCGGTCAGCGAATCGGCGGGAAGAGGCTGAGACACGGGGACTCCTCGGTACAGGGCACGCCAGGCGCACGGAACAGAACCAGATCACCCTACCAATCCACGTGATTTCGCGGACCCGTCAAGGCTCGCGGGCTGCGTGATAGGTTGGCCGAAAGAGAGGGAGCCATGGAGACGATCCTGCAGCTTTTCCAGGACTGGGCGTGGATCGGCTGGCTGGTCCTCATGGTCCTGTTCTTCGTCATCGAGATCTTCACTCTCGACATGACCTTCCTCATGCTCGGGCTCGGATCCGCCGCCGGGCTGCTCTCCACACTGACCGGCTGGCCGGTCTGGGTGCAGGTGATCATCGCCGCCGTCGCCGCCGCGCTGCTCATCTTCCTGCTGCGCCCTCCGCTGCTGCGCCGGTTGCACCGCGGCGAGGACGACACCCGCTCCAACGTCGAGGCCCTGATCGGGCTGCACGGCACGGTGCTGCTCGAAGTGACAGGGTTGACCGGGCAGGTCAAACTCAGCAACGGGGACACCTGGACGGCACGGATCGCGTCCGACGCTCCCGTCATCACGCCCCTCTCCCCCGGCGCCCCCGTACGCGTCGTGCGCATCGAGGGCGCCACCGCATACGTCCGTTCCGCCCACGACTAGGAAAGACAGGAGCAGCCCTTCATGGACAGTGCGTCCTTCATCCCGACCGCCATCGGGTGGATCCTGGCCATCGCCGTCATCATCTTCGTGCTGGTGACGATCGCGCGATCGGTCCGCATCATCCCTCAGGCGACCGCAGGCATCGTCGAGCGGCTCGGTCGCTACCACAAGACCCTCTCGCCGGGCCTGAATCTGCTGGTCCCGTTCATCGACCGCCTCCGCCCGCTCATCGATATGCGTGAGCAGGTGGTCTCGTTCCCGCCGCAGCCCGTCATCACCGAGGACAACCTGGTCGTCTCGATCGATACGGTCGTCTACTTCCAGGTGACCGATGCCCGTGCCGCGACCTACGAGATCGCGAATTATCTCGGCGCCGTCGAGCAGCTCACCACGACCACGCTGCGCAACGTCGTCGGCGGGCTGAACCTCGAAGCCGCGCTGACCAGCCGCGACAACATCAACGGCCAGCTGCGCGTGGTGCTCGATGAGGCCACGGGCAAGTGGGGCATCCGCGTCTCACGTGTCGAGCTGAAGGCGATCGACCCGCCCGTGTCCATCCAGGACTCGATGGAGAAGCAGATGCGTGCGGAGCGCGACCGTCGTGCGGCGATTCTCACCGCCGAGGGAAGCAAGCAGTCTCAGATCCTCGAGGCCGAGGGCCAACGCCAGGCGGAGATCCTCCGTGCGGAGGGCGAGAAGCAGGCGGCTGTGCTGCGTGCCGAGGGTGAGGCCCAGGCCATCGAGAACGTCTTCAACGCCATCCATCAGGGTCAGCCGGACGAGAAGCTGCTCGCCTACCAGTACCTGCAGATGCTGCCGAAGATCAGCGAGAGCCAGTCCAGCAAGCTGTGGATCATCCCGAGCGAGTTCACCGAGGCACTGAAGAACTTCGGCGGCGCGTTCTCCCCCGGATCCAGCGGCAGCACCCCGTTTACCCCGAAGACACCGCCGAGCCCTGCGCCGGCCACGCGCGCCGCCGCCGCCGCAGTGGCACCCGTGACCCCGCCTCAGCCCTCGTCCCTCGACGACGTGTGACGCATCCCTATCTGGACGGCGCCGACGCGCCCCGTGTCCTCGCCCACCGTGGTCTGGTGGGCGAGGACGCGTCCGTGTTCGACAACTCCGCGCTCGCCCTCGCTGCCGCCGACGCGGCCGGAGCATCGTTCGTGGAGACGGACTGCCGCGCGACCGCCGACGGCGACGCCGTGCTCTTCCATGACGAGACCCTGCAGCGCCTGCTCGGCGACCCGCGGCCCGTCTTCGAGGTCGGCACGGACGAGCTGCGCCGCCTCTTCGCGGCGCACGGCGGGCTGCTCACCCTCGCCGAAGCGCTCGAGGCCTTCCCCGGGATGCGCTTCAACGTCGATGTGAAGGCTCTCGCCGCCGCCGACGACGTCGGCAGGGCGGTCGCCAAGCATGGGCATCGCGTGCTGCTGACGAGCTTCGACGACCGCAACCGCCGGCGCGCACTCGCCGTCGCGCGTGAGGCGGGCGCGGCCGTGCTGCCCGCGTCCTCCGGCGGGCGCAACACGATCGCTCTGCTCCGCCTCGCGTCCGCGCTGCGGCTGCGCGGCTGGTCGCGGCGCATCCTGCGCGGCTTCGATGCGGTGCAGATCCCGGAGCGGTTCGGACCGATTCCGGTGTTCACCCCTTCATTCGTTCGCGCCGCACATGACGCCGGCGTGGAGGTGCACGTATGGACGATCAACGAGCCTGAGCGCATGCTCGCGCTGGTCGCCGCGGGTGCCGATGGGATTGTCAGCGACCGCGCCGACCTCGCCCTGGCGGCTCTCCGCCGCGGTTGAGATTCAGTCTCACCGACGCCTGGACTCAGTCCCAGGATCGGTCGGCCTGGGTATCGACTGTGAAAGCCTTCATGGTTTGCCCGCTTTGCACCTTCCGCACAGGCCAGGCCGATATACCTGAGGGCGACGAGAGGACCACACAATGGCAGATCGCAGCCTTCGAGGAATCCGACTCGGCGCCCAGAGCCTTCAAAGCGAAGAGGGCGTCGTCTTCATGGAACGCCGCCAGACCGCATACAACTGCGACACCTGCGGCCACGTGACCACCCTGATGTTCGCGGCCGATGCCGAGCCGCCGGCGACCTGGGAATGCCGCGCCTGCGGTGCCGAGGCGCGCCTTCAGGTCGACGGCAAGTCCGTCGAGATCGAGGACAACACCGACAAGAGTGCACGCACCCACTGGGACATGCTCTTGGAGCGCCGCACGCGCGCCGAGCTCGAGGAGCTCCTCGAGGAGCGCCTCGCGTTCATCCGCGCCCGCCGTGGCGCCGGTGAAGACCCGACGCGCCAGCGGATCGGCGCCTAACCCGCGGCTCTGGGTCGCCGGACGCCTGCCAGCAGGCCCGATCCGGCGACGACGATCAGCCCGCCCCAGAGCAGGACCTGCTCGATCCACGGACCCAGGATCACACCCGCCGTCACCCCGGTGCGCAGCTCGACATCCTCGAGCAGCGCACCGGGGTGATCGCTTTTGAGCGTCGCCTGGGTCGACCCGTCCGGCCGGATCACCTGACTCGTCCCGATCGTCGAGATGTTGACCACCGAGCGCCCCGTCTCCACCGCGCGCATCCGGGCGATCGCCAGCTGCTGAAGGTTCTCGACCGTGCCGCGGAAGTCGGCGTTGTTCGTCTGGAACACGAGGACCTGCGCGCCCTCGCCGACGCCCTCGGCGATGACCTCGTCGTAGATCACGTCGAAGCAGATCGCGAGTCCGACGGGCGTGTCCCCGACGCGGACGACGGGAACATCGGATCCGGGCGTGTACTCGCGCCCGATCAGCCCGATGAGGTCCGGCACGATCGCGTTGAAGAACGGGCGGTCGGGCACGTACTCGCCGAAGGGCACCGGGTGTCGCTTGGAGTGCGTCTGCACGTCGTCACGGGCCAGCGTTCCGTGCGGCGACCGCGGCCACAGGAAGGACGTGTTGAAGAACAGGTCGCCCTTCTGCGTGGCGGCATTGGCGAGGATCGGGGCCCCGACGCGATCCGAGATCTCGTCGAGGGCGTCGGACAGCGCCGGGTACTGGAACGGGTCTGCGTCGAGGCCGCCCTCGGGCCACACCAGCAGATCCATGCGCTTGCCGAACAGCGGCTCCGTCGCCGCGGCCTGGGCGTTGAGCACGGCGAGTGGTGCGCGCTGGTCGAAATAGCCCGTCGGACCGTTGCCCTGCACCGCGCCGATGCGCATCGTGCCGTTCGCGGACGTCGGGAAGGCCGGGGCGACGGCGAGCACGATGACGATGCCTGCGGACAGCGCGAGCGGGAGCAGGCGCCGTCCGCCCCGCGCGACGCCGATGCGGAGTCCGCCGGACCGGATGAGCTCGAGGACGAGCGCGACGAGGAGCACCATCAGGAAGCCGAGTCCGCTGATCCCGATCCAGCTCGTCACCCGGGCCATCGGCGTGTCGGCGAGCGTATAGGCGATGCGCGGCCACGGGAAGCCGCCATACGGCCAGTTGCCGAGGAAGAGCTCCCGGCCGATCCAGAGCGCCGCCTGGGTGAGTGCGAGCACCACGATCCGCAGGCCCCGCGGGCGCACGAAACGCGGCACCCAGCGATACGCGAGAGTCACCGGGATCAATGCGACCGCGGTGAGGGCGCCTTCGAACAATCCCAGGGCGAGCCATGGGACCGGGCCCAGGTAGCGCGCGGTCCAGGACACCAGGACGAGGAAGAACGCCGCGCCGTAGACGAAGCCGACCAGCAGCGCCGCCCAGGTGCGCCGTCCGATCAGCGCGAGCAGCAGGAGCGCCGCCGCGGGGAAGGCAGCGATCCACACCGAGGTCGCCGGGAAGGCCAGGTTGAGCAGTCCGGCACTCGCGAGCGCCGCGATCAGCGCCGCCCAGAGCGGCAGCACAGGGCGGGGTGTGACACTCTGCGGTGTGCCGGCTCGGTCCGGCGCGTCGATGCGGCTCGCCACGATCACATCGAGGAGTAGGCGACGATGCCGCGGCGCACACCGTCGAGTGCCGTGCGTGCAGTGCGGGCGGTGTCGACGTTCCCCGCGACGATCGAGAGCTGATCGAGCAGGTCGATCGTCTGCTTCGCCCAGCGCACGAAGTCGCCGGCGGCCATGTCGGCGTCCTGCAGCACGGCATCGAGCGAACTGCCGCGGGCCCAGGCGTGCATCGCGCCGGCGAGTCCCGCCGAGGGGCGATCGGATCCGGGCAGGCGATTGTCGTGCTCGAGGTCGTCGAGCTGGGCCCAGAGCTCCTGCGTGCGCTCCCACGCGATGCGGAAGCGACCGCGCGGCAGATCACGGGGATCCGCGGATCCGTCATCGCGCCGCGGCTCGTAGACAAGCGCGCAGGCCATCGCGGCGAGCGAGGGCGCGTCCAGGCCATCCCACAGCCCGCGACGCAGCGACTCGGCGACGAGCAGGTCGCGTTCGCCGTAGATGCGCTGCATCGTGCGACCGGCGTCCGTGAGCGTGAGCCGATCACCGTCCCCGGTCACGTAGTCGACTTCCGCAAGCACATCGAGGACGCGGTCGAACACGCGCGCCACCGTTCCGGTGCGGTTCTCGATCTGGCGACGCGTGCGATCGGTGTCGCGCTTGAGCTTCCAGTACCGCTCGGCCCAGCGGGCGTGTGCGTCGCGGTCGGGGCAGCGATGGCACGCGTGGCGCTGCATGCTGCGGCGCAGCGTCTCGATCCGTCGCAGGCGCTTGTCGCGCTCCGCCCGCGGCGCGTTCTGATCGGCGCGATTCTTCTTCTCGAGATCGCTGAGCTCTCGGCGGATGCCCGAATACTCCGTGAAGTCGCCGCGGTCGCACGTCATCGATGCCAGATAGCCCTCGAGCGACGTCTCCGCCTCGCGTACGCTGCGCGCGAGGCCCACCACCGCCCGGTCGGCCTGGAACTGCGCGAACGACGACTCGAGCACTTCCCGGGAGCGGTCTCGGCCGAAGCGGTCGAGCAGGTTCACCGCCATGTTGTAGGTGGGCCGGAAGCTGGAGTTCAGCGGGTACGTGCGCCGGGAGGCGAGCGCAGCCACCGCCTGCGGATCCATGCCCTCCGTCCACTGCACGACGGCATGGCCTTCGACGTCGATCCCGCGCCGCCCTGCGCGCCCGGTGAGCTGCGTGTACTCCCCCGACGTGATCGCGACCCGCGCCTCGCCGTTGAACTTCTCCATGCGCTCCAGCACCACCGTGCGCGCGGGCATGTTGATGCCGAGCGCGAGGGTCTCCGTCGCGAACACGACCTTCAGCAGGCGCTGCTGGAAGAGACCCTCGACGACCTCCTTGAACGCGGGCAGAAGTCCCGCATGATGCGCGGCGACGCCGCGCTCCAGGTTGTCGAGCCATTCCCAGTAGCCGAGCACGGCGAGATCCTCGTCGCGCAGCGTGCGCACCCGATCTTCGACGACCTCACGGATCTGGGCCCGCTCCTCCGCCGTGGTGAGCCGCAGCCCGGACCGGCGCACCTGCTGCACGGCGGCGTCGCAGCCGACCCGACTGAAGATGAAGAAGATCGCGGGCAGCAGGTTGGCGCGGTCCAGGAGGTCGACGACCTGCGGGCGGTCGAGCCGTTCGATCCGCCGTACGTTGGCCGAGCGCACCGGACGCTTGCCACCGCGCTGTGGCCGGCGCCCCTGGGCGCCCGCGTGACGCGCACTGCGGTGCTGCTGAGCGTCGCGGTTGCGCTCGTAGTTCGCGCCGCCGAACGAGCGGATCCGGAGCAGCTCCTGGTTGACCTGCGCGGTGGCCAGGCCGGCGCGATCGTCGAAGAGCGGCAGCAGGTCGTCGCGCACCAGCACGTGCTGCTCGAGCGGCACGGGCCGGGTCTCCGAGACGATCACCTCGGTATCGCCGCGCACGGTGTCGAGCCAGTCGCCGAACTCCTCCGCGTTCGACACGGTGGCGCTGAGCGCGACCAATCGGACGGTCTGCGGGAGGTGGATGATGACCTCTTCCCAAACCGCCCCGCGGAACCGGTCGGCGAGGTAGTGCACCTCGTCCATGATCACGTAGCGGAGGTCGTCCAGCGCCCGCGAATCGGCGTAAATCATGTTCCGCAGCACTTCGGTGGTCATCACCACGATGCGCGCGGACCCGTTGATGTTGACGTCTCCGGTGAGCAGGCCCACCTGATCGGCGCCGTACACGTCGACCAGCTCGCGGAACTTCTGGTTCGACAGCGCCTTCATCGGCGTCGTGTAGAACGCCTTGTCGCTGTGTCCCCGCATCGCGAGGTGGATCGCGAACTCCCCCACGATCGTCTTGCCCGCACCGGTGGGCGCAGCGACGAGGACGCTGTGCCCGCGTTCCAGCGCATGGCAACCTGCGATCTGGAACGGGTCGAGCTGGAATCGCTGCCGTGCGGCGAACGCCGCAGTGGCCGGATGATCCTGGGCATCGCGCGCGGCGGAGTAGCGCTCCGCCGGCGAACTCATACCGCGGGCTCCTGGAGGAAGTCCTGCTGCCGCTTGTGCTTGCGACGGTCGAACAAGAGCGACAGGCAGGCGGCCGCGAAGTAGAGGACGATCAGGATCCCGGCGAGCATCAGCATACTGACCACGTCTGCGGCCGGAGTGGCGAGGGCGGCGAACAGGCACGCGATCAGGATCGCGATCCGCCAGGCCTTGAGGATCGCCCGACCGGACATGATCCCGGCGAAGTTCAGCGCGACGAGGAACACCGGGATGATGAACGAGACGCCGATCACGATCATCAGCTTGAAGACGAAGTCGTAGTAGTCCTGCGCATTGTAGAGGTTCTGCGCGCCCTCGGGAGTGAAGCCGGCCATCAGCTCGATGATGTGCGGCATGACCAGCACGCCCACGTAGCAGCCCGCGAAGAACAGCGGGACAGCGGAGGCGACGAACCCGATCGTGTACCTGATCTCCTTCTTCGTGAGACCCGGCATGATGAAGGCCCAGACCTGCCACAGCCAGATGGGTGCGGAGAGGAAGATGCCGATCGAGAACGCCATTCGCATGCGCAGATCGAACGGCGCCGTCACGGACGAGAACGTGAAGCCGACCAGATCCTTGCCGCGCGCGTCCGCCACCTGGCGGATGGGACCGGTGACCCAGTGCAGGATCGGATCGGTGATGAAGAACGCCACGATCATCCCGACCAGCAGCGCGGCAGCCGCGATCACGAGTCTCTTTCGAAGCTCGATCAGGTGTCCCGCGAGGGACATGGTGCTATCGCGACGAGACTTCTTGTCCTTCGTCGCAGGTGACGGGTTCGTCACACCCGTCAGCGCTGGGTACCGGCGTCGTGCGGCGGGGTGACGGTGTTGGTGTCAGCGACAGTGGGCGCGGCGGTGGGCAGTGCGGTGGTGGCCGGCGCCTGCACCGAGGCGGCGGTGTCGGTGGCGTCGCGCGCCGCATCGTCGTCCTTCATGGCCTTCATCTCACCCTTGAAGACGCGTGCGGACTGTCCCATGCTCTTTGCGAGCGCCGGGAGCTTGGCCGCGCCGAAGAGCAGAAGGATGACGGCGAGGATGATGACCAGATGCCATCCGTTGAGGCCGGCGAACATGAATATCTCCCTTGATGGTTCGGGTGTTGCGCACAGTCTACCGTGCGGACGTCGGGGTTTGTTCGGCGTACAGCGCAAGTGCGGCATTCGCCCAGTCTCGGGCTGAGGATCGCGCCGACGCGGGCTCGAGGATCTCCACCGCGCCACCGAAGCGCGCAGCGAGGCGCTTGAGACTAAGAGGATCACCCACGTGCAGGGTGGCGGTCACCGTGTCGCCATCAGCCGTCACCTCGGCGCGGCTCAGGTAGTCGCGCAGCAGCGGGGCGAGTCGCTGCGGGAACCGGATCACGGCCTCGTCACGCTCGGATCCCGCGGCGAAGAGCTCGGGCACCGGCTCGTCACCGTGGGTGATCGCGATGTCGGTGAGACGCGCCTCGCTCACCCGGTCGAGATGGAACGTGCGCATCGCGCGGCGCAGGTGACACCAGCCCTGCAGATACCACTGCCCGTTCGTGATGAGCACGGTGACCGGATCCACGGTGCGGGTGGTCGGCGCGGCATCCGGCGCCCGGTAGGTGAACGAGACCGCGACATGCTGGCGCAGCGCCTGGGCGACGACTCCCCGCACGGCGTCGACCGGCTCCGGCGCCACGATGACGTCCGCGGGAAGCGCGGCGGCGCCGCGCGACAGCTTCGCGATCAGCCCCTTGACCGTTCCTGACTCGGCGACCCCCGGCACGGCCGATGCCAGCTGCAGGCCGGCGACCAGTGCCGCCGCCTCGCGGGCGGTGAACTTCGGCACGCGGCGCAGTCCCACGTCGTTGGTGATCTCGATGATCCCCTGCTCGTCGAGCAGGTCCCAGTTGATGTCGAACAGCTCCTGCGGAGGCTGCCAGTAGCCGTCGTCGCCCGGCAGCCCGATCACCGTGAGCTTCTCCACCATGGTGCGCATCTGCGCCTCGGTCATCTCGAAGTCGGCGGCGGCCTCGGCGAGCGACACTTCGCCGCGCTCGAGCAGGTACGGCACCAGCGTGAGGTAAGCACGCACCCGATCCGAACTCAGCAACGGCTTACGGTCGGCCATCATGCACCACCCTTCGCAGGGAACCCTGTGCGTGCAGCGCGGCCGCGTCATGCAGGCGGCGAAGCACCGCCTCGCGCAGCACCCCTGGCTCGACCACGCGCACCTCGGGCCCGTACGAGGCGAGCTCGTCGGCGAGGATGTTGAGGTCGACGTACGGCAGCAGGATCCCCTGCACGGGTGCCGGCGTCGCTCGTCGCCCGAGCCGCAGCGCCGCCTCGGTACCCGGCGTGATCTCGAGCAGGGCCGAGTGCGCGGCGGCGACCGCCTCGAGGCTCGCCAGCGCCCGCTCGCCCGCCCCCTCGCGCAGCTCGGCCGGGAAGGCGTCGCTCGTGACGGTCAGCTCGCCCACGATGCGTGTGAGCAGGAACATGCGATCACCGGCGGCGTCGACGTCCCAGCCGAACACGTGCCAGCGCGCTTCGTACTCGACGAGCGCGAGCGGACGAACCCGGCGACGGCGAGGCGCCTCCTCGCCGGGCTTCAGATAGTCGAAGACCACCACGACGCTGCGCTCGATCGCGTCCTGCAACGGCGCGAAGGCCGCATCCCGGGCCGTGATCCGCGGCGCGAAGCCGATGATCGGCTCGTCCACGTCGATGCCGAGCGCGCGGATCTTGCGCACACCCGCTTGCGCGTCCGCAGACAGCGACTCCTCGCTCCACACGCTGCCGGCGAGGCGCAGCACGGCGAGTTCGGCCGGCGTGAACTCGATGTCGACCGGCAGGTCGTATTCCGCTTTCGGAATCCGGTAGCGCGCTTCGCGCAGGTCGTTCGGGTCGGCGTGATCGCCCAGCGTCTCGATCGGGATCCCGAGCGCGCGCAGTTCGTCCTTGTCGCGCTCGAACATCTTGTCCAAGGCACCGGTGCCGCCGTTCGAACGCTGGCGGTAGCCCGAGACCGAGGAGAGGATCTGCTGTTTGGTCAGCCCGATCTCCGTGGCCATGAGCGCCACGACGAGATTCGTCTGACGCTCCTCCGCGGGGATCCGTGCCGCCATCTAGCGTCCTGCGATCACTGGGTGGCCGGCGTGGTGTCGATGCCGAGGATGTCCACGACGATCGCCTGCGTGCCGTTCCCGTCGGTGCCGGTGCTCTGCGAGGCGTCCTGCGGCGGGATCACGAGCAGCACCTGCGAGCCGACGGTCTGCCCGACAAGCCCTGCGGCCGCCGGAATCCGGCCCGCGCTGCTGTCCCACGTGCTGTTGACGACCTTGCGCGTGTCCCAGTCGACGCTGGTGAACTGCACGCGGGCGACGTCCTTCTCGGTGAGCTTCGGGCCCTCGCCGCGGATCAGCGTCTGCGTGACCTGCTTGGTCGGCTTCTTCGCGTCGGGAATGATGATGCCGGGGCGGCCGTCGGGTGCGCGCACCACCGTCGGCAGGCCGAGCGCGTCGTTGTACTGGAGGGCGCCCTCGGCGCGCGGGAGCATGACGGTCTGCACATCGATCACCGCCACGGCGGCGCCCGAGGACACCGCCCCTGCGGGGAACCCGACGAGCAGGCGCGATCCCTGCGTCGCGCACTGCAGCGCGTCGCCGAGCGCGGGCGCCTGCGCCGCGAGCGTGCCGATGTCGGAGAGCTGCGTGCTGCCGTCGAAGCCTGTGGCGCCGACCTGCTGACCGGTGCGACCGTCGTAGAGCGCGATGTCCACGACGATCGGCTGATTCTTCGTGGTGATCGCCGTGCCCTTGCCGGTCACGAGGTCATCGACGCTGAGCTTGTCGACCTTCATCGGCGTGGCGAGGGTGACGGTGGGCGCCTTGCCGACCTCACCCTTCACCGTGACCGAGCTCTCCAGCCCGTGGGAACGGGGCTGCGTCGGGCAGGACTGACCTGCGAAGGAGGATCCGGTGGAGCAGCCCGTCAGCACGAGGGCGGCGAGACCGAGGGCGGTCAGGGCAGCGGCAGTCTTACGCACGCGTTCCAGTCTAAGCGGACGGACCCTCAGGATCCGCGCGTTGCGTCTGCGTCTCGCCGGAGGCCGCCAACCGGGCGCCTCCCGCCGCGCGCTGCGCCTCGCGCACCCGCTTGCGCAGGTTCTTGTCGGTGATCTCCCTGTCGCCGACGGCGCCGGGTGTCCAGAGCTCGACATCCTCGTCGCCGTAGCTCGGCTTCTTCGCGGCACGGCGCTTGACGTCGGGCGGGATCGCCCCCGGTGCGAGGCGACGGGCCGTGATGAGGAAGCCTGTGTGGGCGACCATGCGATGATCCGGGCGCACGGCGAGACCCTCGACGTGCCATCCGCGCACCATCGTCTCCGTGGACTCGGGCTCGGTGAACAGGCCCGTGCCGCGCAGATACTCCGCAACCCGGGAGAGCTGCGTCGCGGTGGCGATGTAGCAGAGCACGACGCCGCCGGGCGCGAGCGCCTCCGCGACAACGTCGATGCACTCCCACGGCGCGAGCATATCCAGCACGACGCGGTCGACCGTGCCCGCCTCGTACGCCTCCGGCAGCGCCTCCTGCAGGTCGCCGACCACGACCCGCCAGTAGTCGGGGCGCTCCCCCAGGAACGTCTCCACGTTCGCCGTCGCGACCTCGGCGAAGTCATCGCGGCGCTCGAACGACGTCAGCGAACCGCCAGGGCCGATCGCGCGCAGCAGCGACAGCGAGAGCGCACCGGATCCGACCCCGGCCTCGACGACCGTCGCGCCGGGGAAGATGTCGGCCTGCGTGAGGATCTGCGCGGCGTCCTTCGGATAGACGATCGCCGCTCCGCGCGGCATCGACATCACGAAGTCGCGGAGGAGCGGCCGCAGCGCGAGGTATTCGTTGCCGGAGCTGTTCGCGACGACGGATCCGTCCGGGCGTCCGATCAGGTCGCGATGGAACAGCACTCCGTGGTGCGTGTGCAGCTCGCCGTCGGCACGCAGCGTGACGGTGTGCATGCGCCCCTTGGGGCCGGTCAGCTGCACCCGATCGCCCTCCCGGAACGGCCCGGTCGGCCGCTGCACGGTCATCGGGTGGCCTCCGCACGGGCGGCGCTCACCCGGCGGTACTCCGCCGCGACGTCGTCGACGCTCCGTCCGTCGAGCGAATCCCACAGCGCGTCCGCGCCCAGATCCTCCAGCGGCACGAAATGCGGCACGCCGATCGTGACCGCGCGCGCCGACACGGCGGAGGTCACCCCTGTGCGCGAGTCCTCGAACGCGACCGTGTGCGTCACATCGACGCCGAGCTCGGACGCGGCCTGCAGATACGGGTCGGGGAAGGGCTTCGGCCGCTGCACATCGTCACCGCCGACGATGATGTCGAAGGCGTCGAAGCCGATGAGATCGACGATGTCCTGAGCCATGCGGCGCAGTGACATCGTCACCGGGGCCGTGCGGATCCCCGCCTCCCGAAGCGCGCGCAGCATCTCGCGTGCACCGGGGCGGAAGGGAACACCGTCTTCCTGCAGTCGCACCCGCACGGCGTCCGTGAGGTGGTCCACGATGGCCTGGGCCTCCATGTCCACACCCGCGCCCTGCAGGATCTCGGCGCTGCCGATGAGGCTGTTGCCGACGAGCTGCAGCGCGTCCTCGTGCGTCCAGTGCCCCCCGTACGACTCGATGAGAGCGGTCTCCGCGTCCATCCAGTACGGTTCGGTGTCGACGAGGGTTCCGTCCATGTCCCAGAGGACCGCGTGGGGGTGCTGATTCACTCCCCCATCGTACCGGCGGGCCGAGACGCGCCCCGCGGCGGGGACTAGCCTGGTCGGAACACGCGGCGCGGGGCGCCGCGGAAAGGAGCACTGTGCAGGTTCTCGGATCCCGGATCGTGGTGGCCGCCTTCGACGGCTGGAACGACGCGGGCGAAGCCGCATCGGGCGCCGCCGAGCAGATCCTCGACACCGGTGACTTCGCCCCGGTGCACACGGCGGATCCGGAGCTCTACTTCGACTACCAGTGGGCGCGGCCCACCTTGGAGCGGGATCCGGAGGGCAATCGCAGCCTGCGCTGGCCGACCGCCCGCATGCTGCGTCCGGTCGACACTCCCGAGGCATCCGCCGAGCCACGGCTGTGGCTGCTCACCGGCACGGAGCCGGCGCGCGCGTGGCAGGCGTTCAGCGCGGAGTTCATCGACACGGCGCTCAGTGAGGATGTCACGGGGTTCGTCACGCTCGGCGCGATGCTGTCGGACGTTCCGCACACGCGGCCGATCTCGATCTTCGCGTCGAGCGAGAATGCCGAGGTGCGTGAGGCGCTCGGCATCGACCGCTCGACCTACGAAGGCCCGATCGGAATCCTCTCCGCGCTGGAATACGCGGCCGAGCAGGCGGGGATCCCTGCGCTGTCGCTCTGGGCGAACGTGCCGCACTACGTGCAGACCGGCGGTTCCTCCCCGAAGGCGACGCTCGCGCTGCTCGACCGGCTGCACGAGGTCACGGGCGTCGACGTGCCCCGCGGCAGCCTGGCCACCGAGGCCGCAGTCTGGGAGGCCACGATCGACGCCGCGGCCGCAGAGGACGAGGACATGGCCGCGTACATCGCGCAGCTGGAGTCCAAGCGCGACACCTGGGACTCGCCGGATGCGTCTGGTGAGGCGATCGCGCAGGCGTTCGAACGCTTCTTCCGCCGCACCGGCGAGGGCCCGGGCGGCCACGACAAGCCGCCGCGCTGACCCAGAGGCCGAGGATCAGGGCTGGATCACTCCCAGCGCCAGCAGGATGATCAGCACGATGCCGAGCAGGATCCGGTAGACCACGAACGGCAGGAAGCTGCGCTGGGAGATCCAGCGCATGAAGAACGCGATGACCGCGAGGCCGACGATGAACGCGATCCCGGTCGCTGCCAACGTCTCGCCGGCCGAGTAGATGCTCGGCTCGTTGATGCTCTTCACTGCCTGGTAGACGCCGGACCCGAACACCGCGGGGATCGCCAGCAGGAATGCGTAGCGCGCTGCGGCCTCACGCGTGTATCCGAGCAGCAGGCCCGCCGTGATCGTGCCACCCGAGCGCGAGACGCCGGGGATCAGCGCGAGCGACTGCGCGAGCCCGTAGACGACGCCATGGCCGACAGTGAGGTCGGTGAGCTTGCGCCTCCGGGCGCCGATCGCGTCGGCGACGCCGAGCAGCACGCCGAACACGATGAGCATGATGGCGATGAGCCAGAGCGAACGGAACACCGTCTCGATCTGGTCCTTGAAGGCGAGCCCGAGTACCACGATCGGGATGCTGCCCAGGATGATCAGCCAGCCCATCTTCGCATCAAGGTCGTTGCGCGGGATCCGCCCGATCAAGGCGAGCCACCAGCTGCGGATGATCCGGACGATATCGCGCCAGAAGAACACGACCACTGCCGCTTCCGTGCCGATCTGGGTGATCGCGGTGAAGGCGGCCCCCGGATCCTGAGCGTTCGGGAGGAATGCCCCGACGATGCGCAGGTGTGCGCTGGAGGAGATCGGCAGGAACTCGGTGAGCCCTTGCACGATCCCCAGGAAGATCGCTTCGAGAAGATGCATCGGTCGCTTTCGCATCGGGCCCGCGAGGTGCGGGTCGGTCGGAGAGGTGTCGGGTCGTCAGGTGGATCAGCAGGTGCGCAGGAGGTCTGTGAGCACGCGCTGTCCGAAGACGAGCGAGTCGATCGGCACCCGCTCGTCGACGCCGTGGAACATCCCCGTGAAGTCGAGCTCCGCGGGCAGCCTGAGCGGCGCGAATCCGTAACCGGTGATTCCGAGGAACGCGAGAGCCTTGTTGTCGGTGCCCGCGCCCAGAAGGTACGGGATGACCGGCACACCCGGATCATGCGCATCGAGCGCTGCCACCATCACATCGACCAGCGGTCCGGCGAACGGGGTCTCCATGCCGATGTCCTGCACGACCATCTCGATCTCGATGTCGTCGCCCGCGAGTTCACGCAGCTGCGCGAGCACCTCATCCTCTTGGCCAGGGATCACGCGCACGTCGATCAGCGCCTCTGCGCGCGCCGGTATGACGTTGTGCTTGTACCCGGCTTGAAGCACGGTGGGGTTGGTGGTGGTGCGAAGGGTGGAGCGCAGGAACGCCTCGGCGGGCCCTGCGGCGGCAGCGAGCCCGTCGGGGTCATCGGCGGGAAGACCCGTGAATGCGCTCATCCGTGCGAGGAAGTCGCGGGTCGTGTCGGTCAGACGGATCGGCCAGGCGGTGCGGCCGATGCGCGCGACGGCCTCGGCGAGCTTTGTGACCGCGTTGTCGGGATGGAACCGGCTGCCGTGCCCGGCGCGGCCCTTCGCGATCAGACGGATCCACAGCATGGCCTTCTCCCCGACCTGCAGCAGGTAGGCGCGGCGCTCTCCGACCGGGATCGAATAGCCGCCCACCTCGCTGATCGCCTCTGTCGCGCCGGCGAACCATTCCGGTCGGTCGCGCACCACGAGCGCGGATCCCTCGACGCCTCCGTTCTCCTCGTCGGCGAAGAAGACCAGGATCAGATCACGCTCCGGCTGCTCCCCCGCCCGGAGGATCTCTGCGACGGAGGTCAGGATCATGGCGTTCATATTCTTCATGTCTACGGCACCGCGGCCCCAGAGCATGCCGTCGCGCACGACGCCCGCGAACGGATCCACGCTCCAGTCGTCCGCCATCGCCGGCACCACATCGAGATGCCCGTGCACCACGAGCGCCGGCCTGCTCCGGTCCCGTCCCGGCACGCGGGCCATGACGTTGGTACGACGCGGGATCGGCTCGTAGTACTCCGGCACCAGACCCAGTGCAGAGAGGTATTCGCCGACGTACTCCGCGGCTTCCCGTTCGCCCTTGGCGTCGCCGCCACCGTAATTGGACGTGTCGAAGCGGATGAGGTCGGCGGCGATCCGTGCGACCTCCGGCAGTTCAGCATCCGGGTGGGACATGCGACCAGGCTATCGAACACCGCCGACGTGCCCGGCGCCAGGTGGGGTCGCTTCGCGACGACGCGCCCGACCTGCGCCGCGGTTCGAGCACCTCCGCAGATCGTGGTAATGTCATTCCTCGGTTGCTAAACAGCCGAAAAACACCAGCGCGGGTGGCGGAATAGGTAGACGCGCTAGCTTGAGGTGCTAGTGCCCGCATAGGGCGTGGGGGTTCAAGTCCCCCCTCGCGCACAGTGAGTCGAAGGCCCCGGATCCAAACGGATCCGGGGCCTTCGGCATGTGCGGGCCGCAGATCCGAGTCCAACGATTAATCACGGTCACTGCGCCGACGCCGTTGCACTCTGCGCGCGCACACTCGAAGGACCCCACCGTTCTCCCGGAAGGTCCGTCATGAAGCTCTCCCCCTCCTCCGAAGCCGTCGTCGCCGCCACCGCGGGCGTCGTCGCCGCCCATGCCGAGGAGATCACCACGGTTTTCTACCCGGCCATGTTCGCCGCGCATCCCGAGCTGCTGAACGTGTTCAACCGTGCCAACCAGGCCGTCGGTGAGCAGCCGAAGGCGCTCGCCGCGTCCGTCGTGGCGTTCGCCGTGCAGCTGATCGATCCGGACGCCCCCGACTTCACCCCGATCATGCGGCGCATCGCCCACAAGCACGTCTCGCTCGGCATCAAGGCGCGCGAGTACACGATCGTCGGCACGCATCTGCTCGACGCCGTCGGCACCGTCCTCGGCGACGCGGTCACCTCCGAGGTCCGCGCCGCGTGGGACGAGGTCTACTGGCTGTTCGCAACCGCGCTCATCGCCGAGGAGGCGCGACTCTACGCCCTCGGCGGTACGGACCCCGAGCAGCCGTGGCGGTCGTATCGCGTCGTGGAGCGTGTGGAGGAGTTGGAGGACATCTTCTCGCTCGTGCTCGCGCCGGTGAGCGGCGAGACTCCCTCTCATCGCACCGGCCAGTACGTGGCGATCGCGGTGGATCTGCCCGACGGCACGAGGCAGCCGCGGCAGTACACCATTTCGTCCGGACCGCGCGGCGACGCCCTGCGCGTCACGATCAAGCGCGTCCATGGCGTCGGCGGTGCTCCCGACGGCCAGGTCTCGACCTGGCTGCACGCGAACGCTACGCCCGGAGCCGTGCTGGAACTGTCGCAGCCCGCCGGCGACGTCGTGCTGGACGACACCGACGCGCCACTCGCGCTCGTGTCGGCCGGGATCGGCATCACGCCGATCGCGGCGATCCTCGAGGACCTGTCCCGGCGCCAGCCGGAGCGCACGGTGCGCCTGTTCCACGCGGACCGCTCTCACGACACGCACGCGCTCTACGCATCGCTGCGTCGCCAGGTGCTCGCCATGCGCGACGCCAAGGCGCAGAACTGGTACGAGCACGATGCCGATCACGCGCCGACGCTGCACCCGGCGCTGCCCGGGCTGATGGACCTCAGCCAGGTCGACCTGCCGGAGGACGCCACGGTGTTCATGTGCGGTCCCCTGCCCTTCATGCAGGCCGCCCGCACGGCGCTCATGGCTCGCGATGTGCCGGCCGAGCGGATCCACTACGAGGTCTTCGGTCCCGACCTCTGGGCGCAGAACGCCGCAGTCTGACGCCGCAGGAGTGAACGAAGGCCCGGATCCGCCGATCCGGGCCTTCGTCGATGCCGGGTCAGGCGACTCCGACGTGGAACAGCAGTCCGAGCGCATAGGTGACGGCCGCAGCCCCGAAGCCGATCGCCAGCTGTCGCAGGCCGCGCCTCAGCGGCGGACCGCCGCTGAGCACGCCGACGGTCGCGCCGGTGCCGACCAGCGCGATACCCACCAGCACGAGCGCCAGGATGATCGCGGACATCCCCTCCATTCCGAAGATCCACGGCAGCACGGGCACGATCGCGCCGGAGGCGAAGAGCAGGAAGCTCGACACCGCGGCAGGCCAGGCCTTCCCGATGATCTCGTGCTCATCGCCGGCATCGCCGGGGATGAGCAGCGGGCCGGTGCGCCGCTGAGCCAGACCGGCCTTCGCCGCGCTCACCACGCGACGTGCGCGCCCGAGCGATTCCTCCGCATCCATGCCGCGCGCACGATAGACCAGGGCGAGCTCGTTCTCATCGAGGTCGAGATCGCTCGCCGCGGCATCGCCGTGGCCGTTCTCCTCGGTGGCCTCCAGCAGCTCGCGCTGCGAGCGCACCGAGACGAACTCGCCCGCGCCCATCGACAGCGCGCCGGCGAGCAGACCGGCGATGCCGCTGAACAGCACGAACCCGCCGCCGACACCGGTGGCGCCGATGCCGAGCACCAGCGCGAGATTGCTCACCAGGCCGTCGTTCGCGCCGAAGACCGCTGCGCGGAAGGATCCGGAGAGCTGGCGCCGGCCCCGTGCGGCCAGCCCCCGGACCACCTCGAAGTGGATCTTCTCGTCCGCGCGCATCGCGGGCGTCGCATCCGCGTCCCCGTCGTACGGCGAACGTGCCTCGGCGCTCTGCGCGAGGGCGAGCACGAAGATGGATCCGAAGCGCCCTGCCATCCAGCCGAGCACCCTGGAGCGAAGACCGGGGCGAGGGAGCCTTGTCGGCTCGCCGCCGAGCAGCGCGAGCCAGTGCGCCTCGTGGCGGCCTTCTGCCGCCGCCAGCTCAAGCAGGATCTCGCGCTCCTCGCCGTCCCGGCGCTGCGCCAGCTGCTGGTAGATGTGCGCCTCGGCACGCTCCTCGACGAGATAGCGCGCCCAGCGCCGGCGGTCGGCGGAGGTGGGCTCTGCAGGGGCAGAGGGGGCGGCGTGCATCATGATCCTTCGTGCTCGTCGTGTCGTCCGGCTGCGAGGCCGGGGCGCCAGGCATGGGGGCGTGGCAACCGTTCAACGCTACCCACGAGCGGGCTCGCATCCCGCGCCCGGGGCGCGATTGACAGCATTTCGGGTCTCCGAAGCAGGCGTGATCCGGGCGGGTCGCAGCGCGCCGCGCTGCGGGCCAAGGTCCCGACGCCCGCAGCGTCAGGAGCGCACGCGACGGCGCAGCAGGTCGATCCGCGCCTGCAGCTGCGTGACCGTGGCCTGCGCCACTGCCGGCCCGCCACACAGGCGTCGCAGCTCCGCGTGCACGGCGCCGTGCGGCTCACCAGTCTGCCGCGCATACACACCCACGAGACTGTTGAGCAGCTGCCGCTGCTCACGGAGCGTGCGGTGCAGCGGCTCGGGCAGGGTGGTCGTCTGCGCCGGGGTGGCGGCTTCACGTGCTTCCCGCAGCCGGGACTGCCTGGACTGGCGCTGCATCAGCAGCTCGTGCACGTGCTCGGGCTCGAGGAGTCCCGGGATGCCGATGAACTCCTCCTCCTCCGGCGTGCCCGGTTCGGCGAGCTGCCCGAACTCCTTGCCGTCGAACACGACGCGGTCGAAGTGCGCCAGCGAGGAGATCGCCTGGTAGCTGAACTCCTGGGTGAGCGCGTCGGAGGCCTCTTCCTCGCGGTTCGCGCTCTCCAGCAGCGAATCGTCGAGGCCATCGTCATCCTTCGACTGCCGGTCCAGCGCGTGGTCCCGCTGCTTCTCGAGCTCGTTCGCGAGCTTCATGAGCACCGGAACGTTGGGCAGGAAGACACTCGCCGCCTCGCCCCGGCGGCGGGCGCGCACGAATCGGCCGATGGCCTGCGCGAAGAACAACGGGGTGGACGACGACGTCGCATAGACGCCCACGGCGAGCCGCGGCACGTCCACGCCCTCCGACACCATGCGCACCGCGACCATCCAGCGATCGTTGGAGGCGCTGAACTTCTCGATCCTCTCGGATGCGGTGGCGTCATCGGAGAGCACGATGGTCGCTCGCTGTCCGGTGAGCGAATGCAGGATCTTCGCGTAGGCGCGCGCCACGGTCTGGTCGGTCGCGAGAACGAGGCCACCGGCATCCGGCACGTGATGGCGGATCTCGGTGAGTCGGCGGTCGGCTGCCGACAGCACCGCCGGCATCCACTCCCCCTCCGGGTCGAGCGCCGTGCGCCATGCCTGCGACGTGACGTCCTTCGTGTTGTCCTGGCCCAGATGCGCTTCGAGCTCGTCGCCCGCGCTCGTACGCCAGCGCATCCGACCCGCGTACATGTGGAACAGCACGGGCCGCACGACGCCGTCCTGCAGCGCTCGTCCGTATCCGTAGGCGTAGTCGGTGCTCGACACCCGTGCACCCGACTCGTCGGGGATGTACTCCACGAACGGGATCGGGGCGGTGTCGCTGCGGAACGGGGTGCCGCTGAGGAGCAGCCGGCGCCGGGCCGAGCCGTAGGCGTCGCGGATCGCGTCACCCCAGCTGAGCGCGTCACCGCCGTGATGCACCTCGTCCAGGATGACCAGCGTGCGCGCGCCCTCGGTCAGGTGCTTGTGCACGGATGATCGTGCGGCCACCTGCGCATAGGTCACGACGACGCCGTGATACTGCCGGGCGGGTGCCCAGTGGCTGTTGCGGAATCGCGGATCCAGTCGGATGTGCACGCGCGCGGCGGCATCGGCCCACTGGGTCTTCAGATGCTCGGTCGGCGCGACCACGATCACCCGGTCGATCTCGTTCGTGCGCAGCAGCTCGGCCGCGAGGGTCAGCGCGAACGTCGTCTTGCCGGCGCCGGGGGTTGCTGCGACGAGGAAGTCACGACGCGCATCGACCCGGAAGTACTCCTCCAGTGCTTCGCGCTGCCAGGCCCTGAGCCGATCGGCCGTTCCCCAGGGGGCGCGCTGAGGATAGGACGGAGAGAGCATTGATTCCACGATAGACGAGCCGGCGGACATTCCCGCGCCGGGCCGATCCCCGCCGTCTCGTGGAACACAGCCGGCGCAGAGGCGCGACACAGCGACCGCATGACGGGGCGTTCTACCGTGCAACACGGCATTCCTCTCGGAGCGCCCCGCTCGAAGGATCCGCATGAACCGACGCACCAGGCCGCGCCCGCGGCCGCAGCACGCCCCGCGCCGCACCCCGAAGCCCTGGCTGCGGGTTCTGCGCGCGTTCGGCATCGTCGTGGCGGTGGTCGCGGCGAGCACTGTGGGCGTTGCCGGCTACGTGGTCGCCGACCTCAGTGCGGCCGTTGCGCACAACGCGGTCCAGCTCGAGGGCGGGCCGACCACGGCGCCGGACTTCGCGGCATACAAGGGCGGGTTCAATCTGCTCGTCGTCGGCATCGATGCGTGCGAGGCGAAGTATGCGAACCTGTTCCCCGGTCGCTGCGACGGCCCCGACGCGTCCAGCGTCAACAACGACGTGACCGTGCTCATGCACGTCTCGAATACGCCGCGCCGGATCACCGTGGTGAGCTTCCCCCGCGACATGATCGTGCCCGTTCCCGCGTGCACGGCGAAGGACGGCACTCAGATCTCGGCGCAGGACGCGGCGCAGATCAACACGACCTATGACGAGGGCGGACTGTCCTGCGTGGCGAAGACCGTCTCGGCGCTGTCCGGCCAGAACATCGACTTCGCCGCGGCGGTCAACTTCGGCACCGTGATCGACATCACCGACGCGATCGGAGGCGTGCAGGTGTGCCTGGCGACGCCGATGAACGACCCTTACACCGGGCTCGATCTCAGCGCCGGCGATCACACCGTCCAGGGTCTTCAGGCGCTGCAGTTCCTGCGCACGCGCCACGGGCTGGTGTCCGGCAGCGACCTGGCGCGCATCGGCAACCAGCAGCAGTACCTCGGCAGCCTCGCCCGCAAGCTCACCAGCGGCGCGGTGCTCTCCGACGTGCCGGAGGTGCTGAAGATCGCGAACATCGCGCTGACGAACCTGGAGGCCAGCACGACGCTCGCCGATCCCGCCACGATCGTGCAGCTCGCGCTGGCCGTCAAGGACGTGCAGCCATCCGACATCACGTTCATCCAGTACCCGAATCTGACGGATCCGGACAACCCGAACCGCGTGATCCCGGACGACGCATCGGCGCAGACGCTCTGGGCGGCCGTGGCCGCGAACCAGCCGCTGCTGATCACGCATCAGAACACGGCGAACGACGGCGTCACCGTCGAGGGCTCGGCGCCGACAGGCACAGGCGCACCGACGCCTGCACCCACGGGGAGCGCCAGCGCGACGACAGCGCCATCGCCCGCGAGCACGGCGCCCGCAGTGCCGCTATCCGACAACGTGCGCGGCAGCACGGCGGCCCAGCAGACCTGCAGCAACGGCGACAGCGGCGGTTGAGCGCCACGACAGCAACGACGCGGGTAGTCTCGGATCCGGTCCCGCGCCCACCGCGCCCGCGAGGAGGAGCATCATGTCCGGTCACGAGCCGCGCACCCCGTACGTCCCCAACGACACACCGCATCCCTGGCACCGCTATGTCGCCCTCGGCGACTCCTTCACCGAGGGGATCGGCGACCCCGAGCCGACCGCGCCCGGTGGGCACCGGGGCTGGGCCGACCGCGTGGCCGAGGTGCTCAGCGCGCAGAGCGAGGACTTCGCGTATGCGAACCTCGCCGTGCGAGGAAAACTCATCCAGCAGATCAGCGACGAGCAGATCGCGCCCGCGTTGGAGCTCAACCCCGATCTGATCACCCTGTGCGCCGGCGGCAACGACGTGATCCGCCCCGGAACCGATCCCGACGAGATCGGGCAGCTGCTCGACGACATGGTCACCCGGCTCGACCGCTCAGGTGCCGCGATCGTGCTGATCACCGGCATCGACACGAACTTCACGCCCGTGTTCCGCCCGTTCCGCGGGAAGGTCGCGATCTACAACGAGAACGTGCGCGCCATCGCCGAGCGCCACGATTGCATCGTCGCCGATCAGTGGGGGCTGAAGGTGATCCAGGACACGCGCTTCTTCGCCGATGACCGACTGCACATGAACCCGCTCGGGCACCATGAGGTGGCCCGCATGGTGCTGCGGGCGCTGAACGTGCCCAACGATCTGCAGGAGATGGTGGCCGATCCGTTCCCGGAGCGCACCTGGCGCGAGGCCCGCAGCGAGGACCTGATCTGGGCGCGCACGCACTTGGTGCCGTGGGTGCTGCGGCGCCTGCGACACCAGTCCTCCGGCGACGAGGTCGAGGCGAAGCGCCCCGCGCCGACCCCCGTGCTGTTGCCGCACGAGGACTGAACGAATCCGCCGTCGGTCACTCCGCGTCGGTGACGCGGGGCTGCAGCGCCCAGAGCGCGACGGCGGCGGTCGAGGCGACGTTGAGTGAGTCGACTCCGCCGGCCATCGGGATCGTGACCACGGCGTCGGCCGCCGCGAGTGCTTCGGCGCTGAGTCCGTGGCCCTCGGAGCCGAACGCGAGCGCCACGCGCGCCGGGGCCGACGTCGTGAAGTCCCGCAGCGGGACCGCGTCGTGTGCCAGCGCCAGCGCCGCCAGCGACATGTCTTCGGCACGCAACACCGGCAGCAGGTCGCTCCAACCCGCGAACCGGGTCCACGGCACCTGGAACACCGTGCCGGTGCTGACCTTGACGCTGCGGCGATACAGCGGATCCGCGCAGCGCTCGGAGACGAGCACGCCGTCGGCCCCGAGCCCCGCGGCGGCCCGGAACGCGGAACCCACATTCGCGTGCTCGACGAGATCCTCGAGCACGAGCAGAGTGCGTGCGCCCCGCACGACATCGGCGAGCCCGGGCAGCAGAGGCCGGTGCATGGCGGCCAGGGCGCCCCGGTGCACGGGGAAACCGGCGACCGCCTCCACCACCGTGTCCGCGGCGACGTAGACGGGCACATCGTCGGCCGCGAGCAGATCGCGGATCCCGCCCAGCCAGCGCTGCTGCGTCAGCACCGACCGTGGGCGATGACCGGCGCACACGGCGCGCTCGATGACCTTGTACGACTCGGCGATGTACAGTCCGCCGGCGGCGTCGGTGCGGCGGCGCAGAGCGGCGTCCGTGAGATCCCGGTAGTCGTCGAGCCGGGGATCGGCCGGGTCATCGATGCGGATCTCGTGCATGGATCCATGCTCGCAGACGCGTCGCAGCGTGCGTCTCTCGTATGCGGGGACACGATGAGGTGCAACGCCGCCGTAGACTCGACGGCGGGGAGGTCAGGTGAACAGCAGCACCATGTCGTTGCGTGGGCAGCTCGAACCCGTGGCCGAACTGCTGGCCGGCCGTCGCATCGCCTTCCTCACCGGCGCCGGCCTATCGACCGATTCGGGCATCCCTGCGTATCGGGGCGCAGGATCGACACCTCGACGCAACCCGATGACGGTGCAGACGTTCCTCGGATCCGAGGATGCGCAGCGCCGGTACTGGCTCGGAGCGCACCTCGGCTGGCGCTCCTTCACCCGCGCCGACCCGAATGCCGGGCATCGAGCGATCGCCGCCCTCGAGCGCGCCGGAGCCTCCGTCGGCGTGATCACGCAGAACGTCGACGGGCTCCACCTCGCCGCGGGATCCGCCCGTGTCGTCGAGCTGCACGGCACCCTGCGCGCCGTGCTCTGCCTGCGCTGCGGGCAGTTCTTCTCGCGCGACGCGGTGGGCGCCCAGATCGAGGAGCGCAACGAATGGCTCGCTGTGCCGGACGAGGTTCTCCTCGGCCCCGACGGTGACGTCAAGCCGGACACGACCGCGGGCTTCATGCTGCCGACCTGCACCGTGTGCGGGGGACCCCTCAAGCCCGACGTGGTCTTCTTCGGCGAGTTCATCCCGCCCGAGCGGTTCTCCACGGCCGAGGCGCTGCTGCGTTCGGGCGACGCGCTGGTGGTCGCCGGATCCTCGCTCGTCGTCAACTCGGGGATCCGCATCATCGAGCGCGCGCGCCGGCGCGGCATCCCGATCGTCATCGTCAACCTCGAGCCGACGCGCGCCGACGCCTGGGCGTCCGCCACCATCGCGGCCTCCACCACGCTCGTCCTCCCCGCCCTTCAGGAGCTGCTCACGTGACCCGCATCACCCTCGTCCGCCACGGCCAGACCGACTGGAACCTGGAGTGCCGGATCCAGGGATCCACGGACATCCCGCTGAACGACACCGGCCGAGAACAGGCCAGGGCCGCTGCCGTGCAACTGGCGGGGGCGCGCTTCGATCATGTCTACGCCAGCCCGCTGTCCCGGGCGAGTGAGACCGCGCAGATCATCGCCGAGGCGCTCGGGCTGCGTGCGCCGCTCTTGGCCGTCGGCCTGCGCGAGCACGAGTTCGGCGAGGCCGAGGGCCTGCTCTGGGACGACTACGTGGCGCGTTTCGGCCGACGCTACGACCACGTGCCCGGCGCGGAGTCGCTCGCGCAGCTCACCGCGCGAGCCCTCGACTCGCTCGAGCGCATCGATCGCGCGGCCCGACGTCGCTCGGCACCGCGCAGCGAGTCGGTGCTGGTGTGCACCCACGGCGGCGTCATCCGCGCGCTCCTCGAGCACGCCTCCGGCGGCGCCGTCCCCGTGCCAGGACAGCGGATCCCGAACGGATCCGCGCACCGCTTCGCCGTCGACGGCGGAGGTCTGCGCCTGCTCGACACGTACGACGTCGCACTCGTGAGCTGACGCACCGCACCCGACGTCCAGACCCACGCTATCCGAGGAGCAGCATGAACCCCGCCGTGCCCGCAATGCGGATGTGGACGATCTGGATTGTCGGGGTGCTCGCGTACGTGCTCTCCGTCACCAATCGCACCTCACTGTCGGCGGTCGGCGTCGACGCGGCGCATCTGTTCCAGGCGGACGCGTCGACGCTGTCGCTGTTCGCCGTGCTGCAGCTGGCGGTCTACGGCTTCATGCAGGTGCCCGTCGGCGTGCTGCTGGACCGGTTCGGGTCCCGGCCGATCATGGTCGCCGGAATGGCGCTGATGGCCGTCGGCCAGCTCGTCATGGCATTCGCTCCGAACGTGGGCGTGGCGATCGTGGCGCGCATGATCCTCGGCGCCGGCGATGCGGCGATCTTCCCCGGCCTGCTCCGCCTGGTCGCCGTGTGGTTCCCGGCGCAGCGCGGGCCTCTCATGGCTCAGCTCACCGGCATCGTCGGCCAGATGGGCCAGCTCGTGGCACTGCTCCCGTTCCCGTTGCTCATGCACCAGACCACGTGGTCGGTGGCGTTCGGGAGCCTCGCCGGACTCGGCGTCCTGTTCACCGTCCTCGTCCTCGTCCTGGTCCGCAACCGCCCGGCCGAGCGCACGGAGGATGTGTCGGTCAACACCGACACCGGGGCGATCCGGGTCGTCAGCTCCCGCGTCGACCTGCGCGTGTCGCTGCTGGAGGCGCTCGCCCATCCGGGAACCCGGCTCGGGTTCTGGACGCACTTCACCACACCGTTCGCCGGCACCGCCTTCATGATGCTCTGGGGCATCCCCTTCCTCACCGTCGGCGAAGGCCTGACGACCGGCACCGCGGCGCTGGTGACGACCGTCTACGTGATCTTCGGCGTCGTCTTCGGGCCGCTGGTCGGCGCGCTGTCCGCGCGACGTCCGACGAGCCGCTCGCTGATGCTGGTGCTGCCCGCGATCGCCTCTCAGCTCATCGTCTGGCTCATCGTGATCGCCTGGCCCGGCCCCGCACCGCTCTGGCTGTTCCTGCTGCTTGCGGTCGCCCTGGCCACGGGCGGACCGGCATCGATGGTGGCGTTCGACCATGCCCGTACCCACAATCCACAGCACCGGCTCAGCACCGCGACGGGCGTCGTGAACGGCGGCGGCTTCCTCGCGGGCCTCGTGGCGATCTTCCTCATCGGGCTCGCCCTCGACCTTCAGGGCGCGGGCACCCCGGAGAGCTACACTCTCGACGCGTTCCGCCTGGCGTTCCTCACCCAGGTGCCGCTGTGGATCCTGGGCACCGCCTTCATCATCCGCGAAAGACGTCTGACCCGGCGCGTGGTCGGCCTGGATCGCCCGCGCAAACGCTGATCCCCCGCCGCCGCAGCCCGGTCAGGCGAGCAGCATGGCCCGTCCAGGCTCCTGAAGGACGTCGGCGACGGCCTTCAGGAACTGCGCTCCCTCGGCGCCGTCCACGATCCGGTGATCGAACGACAGGCTCAGCGTCATCATCTCGCGCAGCGCGATCTCGCCGCGGTGCTCCCAGGGCAGGCGTCGCACCGCACCGAGCGCGAGGATGCCGGTCTGCCCCGGAGGCAGGATCGGCGTGCCCGCGTCGATCCCGAAGACCCCGATGTTCGACAGCGAGAACGTACCGCCGATCAGATCGGCGGGCGCGGTCTTGCCGCTGCGTGCCGTGCGGGTGAGTTCCGCGGTGGCCGCAGCCAGCTCTCCGAGTGTCATCCGCTCCGCATCGCGGATGATCGGCACGATGAGACCGCGGTCGGTGGCGGCCGCGATGCCGAGGTCGACGAAATGCTGCTGCACGATCTCGCCGTTGTCACCGTCCCAGCGGGAGTTCAGTCCGGGGTGATGTGCGAGCGCCAGGCAGACCGCCTTTGCGACGACGGTGAGCACGCCGATGCGCGGTGCGTCCGGCGCCGCGGTCGCGCGCAGCGATGCGATGAGGTCGGTGGTCGCGGTCACATCGACGGTGTGGAACGTGGTCACGTGCGGCGCGGTGAAGGCGCTCTGCACCATCGCCTCGGCGGTGTGCTTGCGTACGCCGCGGATCGGGATCCGCGTCGTCGCCCGCTCCCCCGCGCGCATCCGCGATGCCTCCGCCGACGGCACCGCAGCCGGGGCGGGAGCGCCGGCCGTCGGCGAACCGGTTCCGCGCTGCGCCACCCGCTCGCGGTAGGCGTCCACGTCGGCGCGCGAGATCACCCGGTCACCCAGCTCCGCCGCGACGAGCACCAGATCCACTCCGAGACCCTTCGCATAGGCACGCACCGGTGGGGTCGAGCGCGGACGCTCCGCACGCACCGGCGGTTCCGGCACGACATCGATCGCATCGTGCGGAGCGGCGACGCGCACCTCGACATCCGTGGCCACGGATCCACCGTCGCCGCCCGCGCCCTCGGCCCGCCGAGCGCGGCGACGAGGCGCGCCCGTGCTGGGGCCGGCGCCGTACCCGACGAGGTTCGGGCCGGAGCCCTCTTCGACGGCACCTGCCGCGGCGGGGGCTGGAGGCTCGGGATCCTCACCTTCGATGTCGAAGCCGACGAGCGGTGCACCGACCGCGACGACATCGCCCGCTGCGGCATGCAGGCTGGTGATGACGCCGGCGTGCGGCGAGGGCAGCTCCACCACCGCCTTCGCGGTCTCGACCTCCGCCAGCGTCTGATTCAGAGTGACGGTGTCGCCCTCGGCGACCAGCCAAGTCACGATCTCAGCCTCGGTGAGACCCTCGCCGAGGTCGGGGAGCAGAAACTCCTGCTTCATCGGTCTGCTCCTTCCAGCAGTGCGGAGTCGTCGCAGACCCGGTCGACCGCATCGAGGATCCGGTCGAGGTCGGGCAGGTGGAACTTCTCCAGCTTCGCGGGCGGGTACGGGATGTCGTGGCCGGTGACGCGCAGTGGCGCCGCTTCGAGCCAGGTGAAGCACTTCTCTGTGATGCTCGCGATCACCTCGGCGCCGACCCCGGCCTCCCGAGCGGCCTCGTGGACGACGACGACCCTGCCGGTGCGGCGCACGGAGGCGGCGACCGTGCCGTAGTCGATGGGCGAGAGCGAGCGCAGGTCGATCACCTCGAGCGAACGGCCCTCCGCCTCGGCGGCCTCCGCGGCGTCCAGTGCGGTGCGCACCATGGCGCCGTAGGTGACGATCGTGGCGTCCGTGCCCTCGCGGACGACCCGCGCGAGGCCGATCGGCGGAGCATCGGCGAGCGGTGTGTCCAAGTCCACCTCGCCCTTGGAGTGGTAGAGCCGTTTCGGCTCGAAGAAGATCACCGGATCGTCGCTCGCGATCGCCTGCCGGAGACACGTGTACGCGTCCTGCGGGTTGGAGACGGCGACCACACGCAGCCCGGCGGTGTGCACGAAGTACGCCTCGGGCGATTCGGAGTGGTGCTCTGCCGCCCCGATCCCGCCGCCCCACGGGATGCGGATCGTGATCGGCATCGGCACCGTGCCCTGCGTGCGATAGTGCAGCTTCGCCACCTGCGAGACGATCTGGTCGAACGCCGGATACACGAAGCCGTCGAACTGGATCTCCACGACCGGGCGGTACCCGCGCATCGCCAGCCCCACCGCGGTGCCGACGATGCCCGACTCCGCGAGCGGCGTGTCGATCACGCGCTCCGCCCCGAACTCGTCGAGCAGTCCGTCGGTGATGCGGAACACGCCGCCGAGCTTTCCGATGTCCTCGCCGAGCAGCACCACCTTCTCGTCGTCCGCGAGCGAGCGCCGCAGTGCGGCGCCGAGCGCCTTGCCCATCGTGAGCTGAGTCATCTCACGCCTCCGCGAGGGTGGCGAGGTAGCGCGCATAGTCGGCACGCTCCTCCTCGATGCCGGAATGCGGTTCGGCGTAGACCTTGTCGAACACCGCGAGTGCCGGGCGTGTCGTCATGCCCAGGCACGCGGTGCGCATCTGCATCGCGGCCTCGTCGGCCGCACTCGCGAAGGTCGCGGCGATCTCGTCCGTCAGCACACCCTCGGATCGGAGCAGGGTCTCCAACCGCGCCATCGGATCCTTGCCGCGCCAGTACTCGAGTTCCGCGGGATCGCGGTAGCGCGTGGGGTCGTCGGCCGTGGTGTGCGGGCCCATCCGGTAGGTCACCAGCTCGAGGAACGCCGGGGATCCGCTGCGCGCACGCTCGGCGGCCCAGCGCGTGGCAGCGAGCACGGCCAGCACGTCGTTGCCGTCGACGCGCAGGCTCGGAATGCCGAACCCCGGGGCGCGGCCCGCGATCGGATGCTGCGCCTGCACGGCGACCGGCTCGGAGATCGCCCAGTGGTTGTTCTGACAGATGAACACCACAGGTGCACGGTAGGACGAGGCGAAGATCATGGCCTCGTTCACATCGCCCTGGCTGGTCGCCCCATCGCCGAAGTACGTCACGGCGACCTGCTCGGAACGGTCGTGCATGATGCCGACCGCGTAGCCGACGGCATGAAGCGTCTGCGCCCCGATGATGATCTGCAGCGGCGCCATGTGCATCACGGCCGGATCGTAGGACGCGCCCTCCTCGCCGCGCCACATGCGCACATAGTCGCCCGGCTGCGCACCGCGCACCAGCATCACGCCGGTCTCGCGGTAGCTGGGGAAGATCACGTCGTCGTCGCGGAGTGCCCGAGCGGAGCCGATCTGCGCGGCCTCCTGGCCCTGGCACGGCGCCCACAGACCCAGCTGACCCTGGCGCTGCAGCGCCACTCCCTCGCTGTCCAGGCGGCGCAGGATGACCATGTCGCGCAGCAGCGACAGGAGCTGCTCGGAGGTGACGTCCGCCGCGTAGGGGGCGAGACGCGCGTCGGCACGACGACGACCGTGCGCGTCGATCAGGCTTGCCGGCTCGTCGAGACCGATGGCCGTGTCCGTGAACGGATCAAGGTGTGTAGACATCTTCGTCCTCCTCTGAAGACCCCGCCTCGTGAGCGCGGTCTGATGCGTCATCGCTTGGCTTGAGCGTACGTCCGCTGAACACCTCGCTCAAGCATTGAGGATGCGGCTGAGCATGTTGCAAAACAAGGGAGGTTCACTGAGTGCTAACCTTTGGCAACATGGCAACCCTCGACCGCACCGACCTCGACATCCTGGAGATCCTCTCCGGCGATCCGCGCACCACGGTGGTCGCGCTCGCCGAGAAGCTGCGGCTCTCGCGCAACACCATCCAGGCCCGCATGGCCCGGCTCGAGCAGAGCGGCGTCTTCCTCCCCTATGAACGCGCCTACTCCCCCGCCGTGCTCGGCTTCCCGCTGCAGGCGTTCGTGAGCATCGGGGTGCGGCAGACCGAGCTGCCCCGGATCATCTCCGAACTCGCCCGCGTTCCCGAGGTCATGCAGGCGCACGGTCTGAGCGGATCCATCGACATCCTCGCCCGAGTCGCATGCCGCGACGCGCGGCACCTCTTCGACACGGACGCGCGGATCCTCTCGATCGACGGCGTGGAGCGCACGGAGACGTCTCTCGCGATGGGCGAGGTGATTCCGTTCCGTGTCGCGGGGCTCATGGGGTTGGCACGGCGAGAGGCCGGAGGAACCGCCTGATCGCACCGGCGGCCTCGGCCGGAGTCTCGTAGTGGATCAGGTGCCCGACGTGGGCGATCTCGACGAGTTCGGCGTCGGGGAACAGCGGCACCAGCGCGCGCTCGGCCTCGATCGGAGTGATGTCGTCGCGCTGCGCCGCGATCAGCATGGTCGGCACGGCGATGTGAGGGGCGTACTCGCGTACATCGTGCGAGACGCTCGCACGGAACGCCTCACTGAGCACCTTTCGATCTGAGAAGTCCGAGAAGTACGTGTCGTGCTGGTCGTGCACGAACCGGCGCAGCACCGGATCCGACGTTTTCACCATCGCGAGGCTCATGATCCGCACGACCAGCCGGTTGCGCAGCAGCTCGGTGCCGACGGACTCGGGTAGCCGGGCGCCGAGGGCGTAGTACAGGATCGCGAGACGGGTGAGCACGGACTTGGGCCCTTCGAGCGCGGGGGCGCCGATCGGATTCACCAGGACCAGACGCGGCGTGGGCAGTCCACCCGCCACCGCCGCAGACGCGACGATCGAGCCGAACGAGTGGCCGAGGATCACGGATCCGGGGGCGACCGCGGCCGCGAACGCGATGAGCCACTCCGCGTAGGCGTCGATGTCGTGCACGCGCGCAGGAAGCGGCGCGGTCTCACCGAAGCCCGGCAGGTCCGGCATGATCACGCGGACATCCGATGCGGAGCGGTATCCCGCACCGCTGAGCAGGTGCGCGACCACGGGCTCGAGCCCGTGATGCTCGCCGCGGAAGCCGTGCACGGCGAGCACGGTCGTCTCCGCATCGTCGGCGCCGTAGACCCAGTACGCCGTCGTGCCGCCGAGCACCTCGACTTCGCGCCGCTCGAGAGGGATGCGCTCCAGACGCGCGGAATAGGGCGACGGAGCAGGCATGCTCCGAGTCTACGGGTGCCATCGCGGCAGCCGAGGCGTTCGCCGCGTGCCGGAGCAGCGATGATGCTCCTATTGGTTGTCAAGCTGTGAGGAGCCATTCGCGGTAGGTGCTGGCAAAGTTGTCGTCGCGGCTTTTGCCGCGTTCGATGGTGGAGATCTTCATTGGCCAGACGCCGAAGTGCTGGGCGGCGGTTTCGATACTGATGCCGCGGGCTTGCCGGAGCGGGCGCAGGTCGTCGATCTGCGGGACGTCGACGCGCGTGGTGAGCAGAGTGAAGATCTCCCGAGCGATCGCGCGTTTGAGGCAGCGGATGATCTCCTTCGTCGTCTTCCCTTCTGCGCGTTTGCGCGCGACGTAGTCGCGGGTGCGGGTCTCGTAGGTCATCCGGACCAACGCGATCCTGTGCAGGGCGGCGTTCGCCTGCCGATCGCCGCCCTGGTTGAGGCGGTGCCGGGTGGTCTTGCCGCTGGAGGCGGGGATCGGGCTGACCCCGCAGAGCGCGGCGAATGCGGCCTCGCTGCGCAGCCGGTGCGGGTTGTCGCCTGCGGTGACGAGTAGCTGCGCGGCGGTGACCGGTCCGACGCCTTTCGTCGCGGCCAGGGCCGGGTTCGTGTCGGTGACGAGCGTCTCCAGGGCCTGGTCGAGGTCGGTGATCTCGCTGGCGAGGTGCTGGTGTCGGCGGGCGAGGGAGCGCAATGCTCGTAGGGTCGCGTCGACCGTCGTGTCGTCGTTGCCGCGGGTGTGGGACAGCGTCGTGATCAACGCGGTGTCGGTCATACCGCGATACTTCATGCGGACCTGGTCCGGTGCGGTGATCAGCAGTGTTTTGATCTGAACCTGCGCAGCGGTGCGTGCCTTGACCGCGCTGCGCCGCGCGACGAGCAGCTGCCGGATCGCTTCGACGGTCCCGTCCGCGGTCTTCGGGACGGGCAGTCCTGGCTCGGCAAGAGCTGTCGCGGCGGCCGCGTAGGCGTCGATCGGGTCGGACTTGCCCCGCATCCGCCGGATCTGCCGGTTCGGACGGATCACCTCAGCGAGCTCGATGTCCTCTCCGCGAAGGAACCGTGCAAGGCCCGCCCCATACGAGCCGGTTCCTTCGATCCCGACGCGCAGCAAGATCCCGAAGGAGATCAGGAACGCGAGCAGCGCCGCATACCCGGCCGGCGTCGTCGGGAACTGCGCATCGCCAAGTTTGCGGCCGGTCGTGTCGATGACTGCGGCGTGGTGTGTGTCTGCGTGGGTGTCGACTCCGCCGACGACTTCTCGGGTGATTGTTGTCATGATGGATACTGCCTTCCTTACCGGGATCGCGAAGACCGGTCAGGCGGGCAGACAGGACGTTGAGGGGGCCTCTAGCCAGGCTCCTATGAGGTCATGCCTGCCTGGCCAGTCCTCTACTAAACCGCCCCGCCCAGGCCGACGGATCACTGCAAAGACACGAAGTCAGTCGGTGCCAGAGTCAGACCCGAGCGAGGCTCTACCAGTCTCAACGTCGGCACCTCCTCCTACGGTGGCCCTATGACCTCCTCACCGACGCTGCCCGACTGGCTCACGCGCGTCGGGGTGTTCGATCTGGAGACCACCGGCGTCGACGTCACGCGTGACCGCATCGTCACGGCGCATGTCGGCGTGCTCGATCGGCATGGTGCCGAGATCGCCGCCCGCACCTGGCTGGCGGATCCGGGCATCCCCATCCCCGCCGGTGCGACGGCGATCCACGGCATCACCTCTGAGCGCGCGCATCGCGACGGAGCACCGGCGGCGCAGGTGGTCGCCGGCGTCGTGTCCGCGCTGCGGTCGCTGCTGGACCAGGGCGTGCCGATCGTCGCGTACAACGCCGCCTACGATCTGTCCCTGCTCGCACACGAGGCACGCCGGCATCGCATCGCACCGCTGGAGAACCCCTCCCCGGTGATCGATCCGCTCATCATCGACAAGGCGTACGACCGATACCGCCCGGGCAAGCGCACGCTCGAGATCGTCGCCGCGCACTACCGGGTCGACCTCGTCGGCGCACACGACGCCTCCGCCGACGCGGTCGCGGCCGGCCGGGTGGCGCAGGCTCTCGCCCAGCGCTTCCCGCTACCTGAGAGCGCCGGAGAGCTGCACACCCGCCAGATCGCATGGGCCCGTGCCCAGGCCGCGAGCCTGACCGACTACTTCGTGCGCATCGGACGGATCGATCCCACCGAGCACCTCGACGGCCGCTGGCCCGTCCGAGAGTCCGAGCTCGATCCGACCCGCGTCGACGGCTGAGGATCCTCGCGACGACGGACTCAGATGCTGACGCTGCGGCGTACTGTGCGGGTATGGGTGTCTCGCTGAACGCCGTGCTCGGCTGGGCCTCGGTCGCCGTGCCCGTGGCGCTCGGGCTGTACGTCCTCGGCTACGCCGCATGGACGCTGATCCATCGCCGACCGCTCGAGAAGCGCTACCCCGTGCGGGGCGGCGGGGTCGGCGGGGCCTTCGACAGCGTGTTCGCGCCCTCCTCCGCAGAAGCCGCATCCGAACGCGACCGGCAGACGCACCGCACTGCGTCGGCGCCGACACCGGGCGACCCGCCCTGGACGATCCACGGCGAGAGCATCCGCATCGACGTGTGACGCGCCGACTCCCAGGTTGCGAGGGCGGATTCGAAGGGCTCGCACGCGGCGACAGCAGCGAGAACGTTCTGGATCGGATCCTCGAGCGAGTCCGGATCACGCGGAACGATCGGCGCGAACCAATGCACGTGGACACGATCGCTCACGCGCGTCGCGGACTTCGGGCCCGACCCGACGTGGAACACCGCCGGCGTCTCGTGCACCCACAGTCCGAGCCGCGCTGCCTGCGACAAGCACGTGATGACGACGCCCCTACGGGCCGCGGCGACGAGCACCGGATCCGCCTCCGGGGACGCGAGCCAGCCTCGCCGCACCCGGATCAGAGCTCCGCTGCGCACCGCTGCGTCAAGTGCGCGCCGTCCGACGCCGTCGTCGGCGAGGCGTACCGTACGCGCGACACCGCCGCGATCGACGACGAGCTGGACAGGATCCGATCGAGAGGCTCTCATCGCTTCAGGATGCGAGACGCACGACTCCGCGGGGATCGCAAACGCGCAATCTGTGCATACCCGCTGCGGCGCGAGAGAAGTGCGGATCGAAACGGGCAGTCACCGCCGGCGACGCCGTATCCGGCACCCGGTCCGTGCATCAACCTCGGAGATGTGCGTCAGACTCGGAGAGGTTTCGCGATTCCCTCCGAAGATGGCGTACATCTCCGAGCGACGCACCCGGCCGCACGCGGGACGCGGCGACTCGGGATCCGGTGCGACTCGAGGCAAGTATCGTGCGCATCGCCCCCGGAACGACGAAGGCCCCGCCGGAGCGGGGCCTTCGATGCGGTGGCTTACTTGCTGGAGCCGCCGAAGTTCTTGAAGCGCTGGTTGAACTTCTCGACGCGACCGGCCGAGTCCATGATGCGCTGCTTGCCCGTGTAGAACGGGTGCGAGGCCGAGGAGATCTCGACGTCGATGACGGGGTACTCGACGCCGTCGAGCTCGATCGTCTTGTCGCTGGTGACCGTCGACCGAGTGAGGAACGTGTCGCCCGAACCGAGGTCGCGGAACACGACGGCCTGGTAGTCGGGGTGGATGTCAGTCTTCATGGGATTCCTTACGTGGTGCCCTGGATTCTGCCAGGGACGAGGGAAGTCTGCGGTGCGATTGCACCAAGGGTCGATCTTAGCAGATCAGGCCGCACGCGCCGCGTAGCGGCCGTCGACGCGGTCGAGCGAGATCGGCATGCCGAACGCGTCGCTGAGCGCCGCGGCGGTGAGCGTCTGCTCGATCGGCCCCGCGGCGACGATGGCGCCTGCGCGCAGCAGCAGCACATGTGTGAAGCCGACCGGGATCTCCTCCACGTGGTGGGTCACCATCACCATCGCCGGGGTCGTGGGCGACTGCGCGTAGCCGCTGAGCAGTCCGAGCAGCTCTTCGCGCGCGCCGAGATCGAGGCTGGCGCTCGGCTCGTCCAGGAGCAGGAGCTCCGGATCCGTCATCACGGCGCGTGCGATCTGGACGCGCTTCTGCTCGCCGTCGCTGAGCGTGCCGAAGAAGCGCTCGGCGAGGTGATCGAGGTGCCACTGCTCGAGCACGCGCCGCGCGCGCCGCTCGTCGAGCGCTTCGTACTGCTCGTTCCAGCGACCGGTGACGGAGTACGCCGCCGTCATCACGGTGTTCAGCACGGTCTCATCGCCGGGGATGCGTCGCGCCATCGCCGACGACGCGAAGCCGATTCTCGGACGCAGCTCGAAGACGTCGGTGCGCCCGAGCGTCTCCTCGAGGATCTCCACACGTCCCGACGTCGGATGCAGGAGGGTGTCGGCGAGCTGCAGCAGCGTGGTCTTGCCTGCGCCGTTCGGGCCCAGCACCACCCAGCGCTGATCGTCCTCGACGGTCCAGGTCAGATGATCGACGATGTTGCGGCCGTCGCGGCGCACCACGACGTCCGAGAATTCGAGGACGGCAGACATGCGTCCAGCCTAACGGTCAGGCAGTCAGCTCCTCGTAGAGCGCCCTTGTCGTGTCGGCGATGGCGGCCCAACTGAAATCGTCGGCCGCGCGCCTGCGCCCGGCCTCTCCGTACGCGCGCGCACGCACCGGGTCCGAGACCACCTCGGTCAGCACCGCGGCGAGATCCGCGACGTAGCGATCCGGGTCCACGGGTGTGCCGGTGCCGTCCTGCACCTGCTCGATCGGCACCAGACGCCCGGTCACGCCGTCCTGGACCACCTCGGGTATTCCACCCGTCGCGGTGCCCACGACCGCGGCACCGCAGGCCATCGCCTCCAGGTTCACGATGCCCAACGGCTCGTACACGGATGGGCAGACGAACGTCGTGGCCGCCGTAAGGATGGCGGACAGCTCATGGCGAGGGAGGAACTCCTCGATCCAGACCACTCCGGTGCGCGTCGCGGTGAGATCGGCCACCAGAGCACGCACCTCGTCCATGATCTCCGGCGTGTCCGGCGCCCCCGCGCAGAGCACGAGCTGCACCTCGGGGGGAAGCTTCTCGGCCGCCCGCAGGAAGTACGGCAGCCCCTTCTGCCTCGTGATGCGTCCGACGAAGACGACGGCCGGGCGCGACGGGTCGATGCCGTGCTTCGCCAGCACGCCGGGATCCTCGACCGGATGCCACGCGTCGACGTCGATCCCGTTGTAGATCACGTGCACCTTCGCGGGGTCGACCTGCGGATAGGCCCGCAGGATGTCATTGCGCATGCCCCCGCTCACCGCGATGATCGCCGCGGCGTTCTCGTACGCGAGCCGCTCGATGCCGCTGGAGACGGCGTAACCGCCTCCGAGCTGCTCCGCCTTCCACGGGCGCAGCGGCTCCAGGCTGTGGGCTGTGAGCACATGCGGGATGCCGTGCAGCTGCGAGGCGATGTGCCCGGCGAAGTTGGCGTACCAGGTGTGACTGTGCACGACATCGGCGCCGTCGACGTCGGGCACGATGACGAGATCCGTGCCGAGCGTCTGCAGTGCGGCGTTCGCGCCGGCGAGTTCCTCCGGCGTGCGGTAGGCCGACGTCCCCGGTTCATCCCGATCCGCGCCGAAAGCCCGCACCCGCACGTCGATGGCCGTCCGCAGCGCTTTCACGAGCTCGGCGACATGCACGCCCGCACCCCCGTAGATCTCCGGCGGGTACTCCTTGGTGACGATGTCGACGCGCATGACCTGAACGCTAGTACATGCCTGGACGGGGCTCTATGGTGGACGCATGTCGGCACCAAAGAAGGTCTTCGGGATCATCCTCGCGGGGGGCGAAGGCAAGCGCCTCATGCCTCTCACCGCAGATCGGGCGAAGCCCGCCGTTCCGTTCGGCGGGCAGTATCGATTGATCGATTTCGCCATCTCGAATCTCATCAACTCGGAACTCAGGCAGATCGTGGTGCTGACGCAGTACAAGTCCCACAGCCTCGACCGTCACATCTCGCAGACGTGGCGGATGTCAGCGCTCCTGGACTCCTATGTGGCCTCGGTCCCGGCCCAGCAGCGGCTCGGCAAGCGCTGGTTCTCCGGCTCTGCCGACGCGATCCTGCAGAGCCTGAACCTGATCCTCGACGAGAAGCCGGACATCGTCGTCGTGATCGGCGCCGATCACGTGTACCGGATGGATTTCCAGCAGATGATCGACGCGCACATCGCGTCCGGGGCCAGGGCGACGGTCGCCGGGATCCGCCAGCCGCTGGCGCTGGCATCGCAGTTCGGCGTGATCGATGTCGCCGACGACGACTCCGGCCGCATCAACGCGTTCCTGGAGAAGCCGACCGATCCGACCGGTCTGCCCGACTCCCCGAACGAGGTGCTCGCCTCGATGGGCAACTACGTCTTCAACGCCGATGCACTGATCGAGGCCGTCGAGGCGGACGGCGAGCTCGCCGGATCCAACCACGACATGGGCGGCGACATCGTCCCCTATTTCGTGAACCGCGGCGAGGCCGGTTTCTACGACATGAAGCAGAACGAGGTTCCTGGATCCTCCCCGCGCGACCGCTCGTACTGGCGGGACGTCGGCACGATCGAGTCGTTCTTCGACGCGCACATGGATCTCATCTCGACGCTGCCGATCTTCAACCTGTACAACATGGAGTGGCCGATTCACTCGCAGTCGGTGAACTCGCCGCCGGCCAAGTTCGTGCGCGATTCGGTCGGGCGGATCGGCAACGCGATCGACTCGATCGTGTCGCTGGGATCCGTGCTCTCCGGGACGCATCTGGAGCGCAGCGTCGTCGGTCCGTGGACCCTCGCCGCCGGCGGGTCGACGATCACGGACTCGGTGCTCTTCGACAGCGTGCGCGTCGGCCAGGGAGCTCGCGTGCATCGCGCGATCCTCGACAAGAACGTCGTGCTGATGGATGGGGCCACGGTCGGCGTGGACCGGGATCGCGACCTCGCACGGGGCTTCACGATCACCGAGACCGGGCTGACGGTCGTCGGCAAGGGTGTCGTGATCGAACGCTGATCACCGGGCGGTGTCACGGCGGCACGGAGCCCCGCCCCGGGCGGATACGCTCGTCGGGTGACCTCAGCGCGCTTCCTCGTCGTCCTCGACGCCGATTCCACACTCATCCGCAATGAGGTGATCGAACTCCTCGCCGACGAGGCAGGACGCCGCGCCGAGGTGCAGGCGGCCACAGAGGCGGCGATGCGCGGCGAGGTCGATTTCGCGACGAGCCTGCGCTCGCGGGTGTCGGCGCTCGCCGGGGTCCCGGTCTCCGCGTTCGGCCGCGTTCTCGCGCGCATCGAGCCGACGCCGGGCGTGCACACTCTGATCGACGCGGTGCACGAGCGCGGAGGTGTCGTGGGCGTCGTATCCGGAGGGTTCCACGAGATCCTCGACACCGTCGCGCCCTCTCTCGGCGTCGACCGCTGGCGGGCGAACCGGCTGGAGCTCGCGGACGGCGCACTCACCGGCCTGGTCGACGGGGAGATCATCGATGCCGAGGCCAAGGCCGCGTCGCTGCGAGAGTGGGCCGCGGAACTCGATGTGCCCGCGCACGCGACGATCGCGATCGGCGACGGCGCGAACGATCTGCGCATGATGGCGGCGGCGGGACTGGGACTCGCCTTCAATGCCAAACCGGCTGTGCGCGCGGCCGCGTCGCTCGTCATCGGACCGGTCGACCTCGCCGCTGTCGTGCCGCTCCTGCCCTGATGCGGCGCGCCGGCCTCTGCGACGCGCCGGCCGGATGTCCGAGGCCCGCTGTAGCGTGCCGTGCATGGATGTCATCCTCGTTCCCGGCCTCTGGCTCGACGCCGGCTCCTGGGCACCGGTACTCGAACCGTTGCGTGCCGCGGGGCATGCGCCTCGCGCCCTCACCATGCCCGGCGTCGGCGCCGCCGAGACCAGCTCCGCCGGCATCCGGCTCGACGACTGGATCGCGGCCACCGTCGCCGCGATCGACGACACGCAGGGCGAGCTGGTGCTGGTCGGCCACTCCGGCGGCGGCAATGTCGTCTGGGGTGCTGTGGACGCTCGGCCCGACCGCATCCGCCGCGCGGTGTTCGTCGACACCGTGCCGCCCCCGGCCGGCTTCGGCATCAGCGAGTTCCCCGTCGTCGACGGGGTGATCCCCTTCCCCGGCTGGGACTTCTTCGACGACGAAGATGTCTCAGACCTCGACGCCCCCACGCGGGAGAGCGCGTCGCGATCCGCGCGGAGCGTGCCCGCGCGGGTGCCGACGGATCCGATCGCCCTTTCCGATCTGCGCCGCCACGACGTACCGGTGACACTGCTCATGGGGTCGCTCACGCAGGAACAGCTCGAGGACCGCCTGGCGCAGTGGCCTGCGTTCTACGACGAATACCGCGCCATCCGCGACACCGAGGTGGTGCGGATCGGATCCGGCCACTGGCCGCAGTACTCCGCGCCGGATCGGCTGGCCGAGCTGCTCGTCGCGGCCGTGCGCTGACGCGGGCTCCACAGAGCGCTCCGAATGCCGGACCGGTCTGCGCGAACCTACGGGAGTCAGTGCCCCATGCCGAGGCCGCCGTCGACGGGGATCACCGCGCCGGAGATGTACGCCGCGTCGTCGGAGGCGAGCCACGTCACGACACCGGCGACCTCGTCGGCCGACGCGAAGCGTCCGGCCGGGATGCTGGCCTTGTACTGCTTCTGCGTGTCCTCGGGGAGTTCCGCCGTCATGTCCGTCTCGATGAAACCCGGGGCGACCACGTTCGCCGTGATCCCGCGGGCGCCCAGCTCGCGGGTGAGCGAGCGGGCGAAGCCCACGAGCGCGCTCTTGGACGCCGCATAGTTGATCTGACCGGCGGATCCGTACAGGCCGACGACGCTCGAGATGAGGATCACCCGACCGAAGCGGGCCTTGAGCATGCCCTTCGAGGCGCGCTTGACGACACGGAAGGATCCGCCCAGGTTCGTCGACACGACGCTGTCGAAGTCGTCCTCACTCATGCGCAGCAGCAGCGTGTCCTTCGTGATGCCGGCGTTGGCGACGACGATCTCGACGGGGCCGAGCTTCTGCTCGACCTCGCTGAAAGCCGCGTCCACTGCCGCGGCATCGGTGACATCCGCACGCACCGTAAGCGTCCCCTCCGGCCCGTCGCCGCTGCGCGCGGTGACGGCGACGCGGTATCCGTCCCGCACGAAGCGCTCCGCGATCGCGCGGCCGATGCCGCGATTTCCGCCGGTGACGAGGACGACGCGATCAGTGCTCATGCAGGGCTCCCAGGAGAATCGAGGTGTACGGCACGCAAGCCTACCGAGCGCGTCCGGATGCGTGAATTGACACGGCGAGCCGCGGCGCGCGAACCTGTGTGATGAACCAGGAGGAGCGCCATGAGCAACGATGACACCGGTGGCCTGAACCAGGGGCAGCGCCCGCCCGTCTACCCTGGCGCGATGCCCCCGCAGGCGGTGCCACCACGTCCGGCGGCGCCACAGCCCACTGCCTACCCGGGAGCGGCGACGCAGCCGCCGTCGCCCTACGGCCAGCCGCCCGTGTCCGTGCCGCCGTCGTACGCTCCGCCGGCCGCTGTGGCCCCGCAGCCCGCCTACGGCCAGCCGCAGCCTCCGCTCGCGCCGGGATACCCCGGTGCCGCGCCGACGCAGCCGGGTTATGCCGCGCCGGCGTACGCCCCGCCGTACGGACAGCCGTATGCGGCCCCGCTCAGATCGAACGGGCTCGCGATCGCCGCACTCATCTGCGGCATCGTCGGCCTGGTGGTGGTGCCCTTCCTCCCCTCCATCGCGGCCGTGATCACCGGCCACATGGGGCTGAGCCAGACCAAGCACGACCCTGCACTCGGCGGCAGAGGCTTCGCCATCACCGGTCTGGTGCTCGGGTACATCGGCGTCGGGTTCTGGCTGCTCATCGGCGGGCTCATGCTGCTCGGCTTCCTCGCGGCCGCATCGAGCAGCTACAGCGGCTACTGAGCGCTGTGCCGCTCACGGCGGCGTAGGCTGGAGCCATCGTGAGAAGGAATCCAGACGCCTCCGTGACCTCGCTCCCGCGCGCACCGCGCGACGAGGCCGCCGAACGCGTGCGCCATTACGCGATCACCATGGGGATCCGCACGATCTGCTTCATCCTCATCTTCGTCGTGCAGCCGATGGGCTGGTGGACCTGGGCGTTCGCGATCGGCGCCGCCGTGCTGCCCTACATCGCCGTGGTCTTCGCGAACGCCGGCGATGATTCCGTCGAGACCACCGTCGAGTCACCCCTGATCGGGCTCGAGGCAGCCCCGCGTGACGCTGCGTCCGCCTCCCCGCACTCCGATGTCATCACCGTCGCAGAGTCGGCGGCGCGACCGTCCGAGCAGCGCCCGTGAACCACCCGGATGCCGAACTGAAGTGCTCGCGTGCGGGGTGCCGCAATGCCGCGACGCATCGCATCGTGTGGCGCAACCCGCGCATCCACGGACCTGAGCGCGAGAAGGTGTGGCTGGCGTGCCCCGAGCACCTGCGCTTCCTGTACGACTATCTGCACGCCCGCGAATTCCCGGTACGCATCGATACCGCGGTCGGAAGGGGGGAACTCGGATGATGCGGCAGAGACTCCTCCGCTGGGCCGCGTACCTCGCCGTCGCCGTCGTGTTCGCGATCGTCTGCGCGTATCTGTCGAACTGGCAGTTCTCCCGCAATGAGGGCAGGCAGACCCAGCTCGACCTGGTGCAGCGCAACTACGATGCCAAGCCCGTCCCGCTGTCCGACCTGCTCCCCCGTGGCTCTGCGCTGCCGGCGTCGGCCGAATGGCATCCGGTCGAACTGCACGGACGCTACGACACCGCCGGCCAGCTGCTCGTGCGCAATCGACCGCACGGCGGCACCAGCGCCTTCGAAGTGCTCGTTCCCCTGCGCCTCGACGACGGTCGCGTGTTCATCGTCGACCGCGGCTGGCTGGTGGCGGGCAATCACACCGACGTTCCGACCTCGATCCCTGACCCGCCGTCGGGCGAGGTGACGGTGATCGCACGGGTGCGTCCGGGCGAGCCGCTCCCTCCGTCGGGGCGAGGCGCCCCCGAGGGGCAGGTGCCGAGCATCAATCTCCCCCTGATCGCCGGCGAGACCGGTGGTGCCGAGGTCGAGACGTCCGCCTATGGTCAGATGATGAGCGAGTCGCCGGCGGCGGCCACTCGGCCCGCGGCGTTCGAATCGCCGTCGGACGATCCCGGGCCGTTCCTGTCGTACGCGATCCAGTGGATCCTGTTCGCCATCATGGGCTTCATCTTCATCGGCTACGTCATCCGCACGGAGATCATCAAGCACCGGGATGAGGCCGCCGGTCGTACCCCGCGCGGGCCGCGACGCCGTCGTGACCGCGACATGGACGACGAGGACGCGCTGCTCGACGCCGTCCAGCGCTGACCCGCCTCGCCGCACAATCTGGACCGCGAGACTCCAACCGGGTTGCGAGACTGCGCTTCCAGGCTGCAGTCTCGGTGCGGAGATGGAGTCTCGCGGGTTCAGGCGGGCCGGAAAGGGACGTACGGATCAGGCGAGCTCGATGAGCTCCTGGTACTCCTTCGACCAGATGTCCTCGACGCCGTCGGGCAGGATCAGCACCCGCTCCGGGTTCAGCGACTCCACGGCGCCGGGGTCGTGCGACACCAGCACCACGGCGCCTTCATAGTGCGCGAGAGCGCCCAGGATCTCCTCACGCGAGGCCGGATCGAGGTTGTTCGTGGGCTCGTCCAGCAGCAGCATGTTCGCCGCCGAGACCACCAGCGTCGCGAGCGACAGGCGGGTCTTCTCGCCGCCGGAGAGCACACCGGCCGGCTTGTGCACGTCCTCTCCTGTGAACAGGAAGGATCCGAGCACCTTGCGCGCCTCGGTCTCGTTGAGGTCCGGCGCCGACGACATCATGTTCTCCAGCACGGAACGGCCGACGTCGAGGTTCTCGTGCTCCTGCGCGTAGTACCCGACCTTCAGCCCGTGGCCCGGCTCGATCTGGCCGGTGTCGGGCTGGTCGACCCCTGCGAGGATCCGCAGCAGCGTGGTCTTGCCCGCACCGTTCAATCCGAGGACGACGACCTTGGATCCGCGGTCGATGGCGAGGTCGACGTCGGTGAAGATCTCCAGCGACCCGTATGACTTCGACAGCCCGGACGCCATGAGCGGCGTCTTGCCGCAGGGTGCGGGCTTCGGGAAGCGCAGCTTGGCGACGCGGTCGACCTGGCGCACTTCTTCCAGCCCCGAGAGCAGCTTCTCCGCACGGGCCACCATCTGGTGCGCCGCGGCGGCCTTGCTCGCCTTCGCGCCGAAGCGGGCGGCCTGCTGCTGCAGCGAGGTCGCCTTCTTCTCGGCGTTCGCACGCTCCTTCTTGCGACGGTCCTCATCGGCCACGCGCTGGCGAAGGTAGTTCTTCCAGTTCATGTTGTAGATGTCGATGCACTGGCGGTTCGCGTCGAGGTAGAACACCCGGTTCACGGTCTCGCCGACGAGCTCCACATCGTGGCTGATCACGATCAGCCCGCCCTTGTAGCCCTTGAGGAACTCGCGCAGCCACACCACGCTGTCCGCGTCGAGGTGGTTGGTCGGCTCGTCGAGGATCATCGTCTCGGCATCGGAGAACAGGATCCGCGCGAGCTCGATACGACGTCGCTGACCGCCCGACAGCGTCTTCAGCGGCTGATCCAGGATCCGATCCGGAAGTGAAAGGTTGTGCGCGATCGAGGCGGCTTCGGCCTCGGCCGCGTAGCCGCCGAGCGCCTCGAATCGCTCGGTGAGGTTGCCGAACTGACGCATCGCCTTCTCCGCGACGGCCTTGTCATCCGATCCCATGAGCTCGGACGCCTCGCGAATCCGCAGCGTGAGCGAGCCGAGACCGCGAGCATCCAGAATCCGGGTGCGGGCGAGCATCTCCGGATCCCCGGAACGCGGGTCCTGCGGCAGGTAGCCGAGCTCTCCACTGCGCTCGACCTTGCCGTCGGCCGGGATCAGGTCGCCTGCGAGCACCTTCGTCAGGGTCGTCTTGCCGGCGCCGTTGCGGCCGACGAGACCGATCTTGTCGCCGTCGGCGACACGGAAGGAGACGTTCTCCATGAGGAGGCGCGCTCCGACACGGATCTCGAGGTCGTGCACGGCGAGCACAGCGGACGTCCGTTCTTCAGAAAGGGGTGAGCGGCCGGATGGCCAGCCTCCCAGTATAGGCGGAGCGCCCGAGACCCGGCGCTCAGCGGGCGAGACCGCGCGCGGCCAGCGCCTCCCCCACCTCATCCGCGTGGCGCATCGTGCGCACCAGCAGCGGCAGTGCCGAACGCAGGCCGAGCCGCACCCCGCGGGCATCCTGCGCGTCACGGATCGCCCGCACGAACCCGCCCACCACGGGCACCATCGTCAGCGTCAGCGACAGCACGAGCGCCACCGCATCGGGATCGACGCCGCACCGCCGCAGCGGGCCGAGGATCCGGCCGATCACGGCCATCAGAGCGCTGGTCGACGTGGTGCGCGTGAGCAGCTCCGCCAGCAGCAGCAGCGCCACCAGCCGGCCGGTGCTGACGACCGCCGCCGGCACGTTCACGAAGAGCAGCAGCGCCGCGCCGACCAAGAGGATCAGCCAGCGCAGCCGCCACCACGCAGCGGCCAGTACGCGAAGACTCAGGCCGGCGACCACGAAGAGCAGGTTCACGGCCAGCACCACGATCAGGACGGGCACGACGGCGGTCGGCGTCGCCGGCACCATCGACAGCCCCACCGCAAGCAAGGCCAGCAGAGCGAGCTTCGCGCTCGCGGGAGCGCGATGCAGCAGACCGGATCCGGGTCGGTACAGCGAGATCATCCTGGCACCGTCATCCGCACAGCTGCAGGTAGTCGGCGATCACCGCATCGGGTGCGCCCTGCGCGCGCACGCGACCTCCATCGATGAGGATCGCCTCGTCGCAGCGCCGGGCCAGGTCGAGGTCGTGCGTGACGAGCACGAGCGGGACGTCCAGCTCCTCGAGCAGGGCATCACCGATGCGCCGGCTGTTGCGCAGGTCCAGCCGCGTGGTCGGCTCGTCGGCCACGACGAGTTCCGGACGCCCGATCAGCACCGAAGCCAGGGCGAGCAGCTGCTTCTGTCCGCCGGAGAGCTCGGACGCGGGTGCGTCGCGCTCTGCAGTGAGCCCGCACAGTGCGAGCGCCGCATCGACGCGGGCCTCGCGCTCGGCTCTGGCCACGCCGCGCAGGGAGAGCGCGAGATCCTCTGCGGGCGTCGGCATGAGGATCTGCGCCTCGGGATCGGCGAACACGAATCCGACGCGGCGGCGTACCTCGCGCACGTCGCGCACCGGATCCAGCCCGCCCACGCGCACCGTGCCCGTCGTCGGGACATGCAGGCCGTTCAGCAGTCGCGCGAAGCTCGATTTGCCGGATCCGTTCGCGCCGACGACGGCTGTGCGTCGCGCGCTCAGCCGCACCGAGACGTCATCGAGGATCGTGCGATCCTCGGTCCGCAGACTGACCGAGCGCAGCTCGATGTCAGGCGACACGCAACGCCGTCCGCCCGAACGCGCGCGGGTAGGCGCGCTGCAGCGCGACGCACAGCACGGTGGCGGCGGCGGCCTTGATGAGGTCGCCGGGGAGGAAGGCCAGCGCGGACAGCGCCGTCGGCCCGAGCGGGACGCCGGTCAGCAGCGCCTGCACGGGAATCCCGATGAGGTAGACCGCGCCGATCCCTCCGACCACGGCGGCCAGCCCCGTGCGCACCCAGGTGCGGCGACCCTGCCCTGCGATCAGCCCGATCACGACGACGCCGAGCAACCAGCCCGCCAGATAGCCGGCGCTGGGTCCCAGGAAGACACCGAGGCCTCCTCTCCCGCCGGCCAGCACGGGGAGACCGACCGCGGCGAGAGCCAGCACGGTCAGCACCGACAGGGGCGCGACACGGGGACCGAGGATGAGACCCGCGAGCATCACACCCAGGGTCTGTCCGGTGATCGGCACGCCCCCGGGCAACGGGACGATCACCAGCCCCAGCGCGATGATCAGCGCGGCGAACACGGCGACGCGGGCGGCGTCGGCGCCGAGCGGGCGGGGGGATGCGGACATGTCTGACCTCCTGAACACTGTTCACCTGAACGCCGTTCAGTATACTTGCGGCATGGCACCCGGACGACACGATCGCGATTCCGTGACGGATCTCGCCCTCGACCTGCTCGACCGCGTGGGGCTCCCCGACCTCTCGATGCGTCGGCTCGCCGCCGAGCTCGAAGTGCAGCCCAGCGCCCTGTACTGGCACTTCGCCAGCAAGCAGGAACTGCTGGCCGCCGTCGCGGATCGCATTCTGTCCCGCATCCCGCAGCCGAATCCAGGCACCGACATGGCCACCGTCGCGGCAGGCATCCGTGACGCGCTGCTCGCCTACCGCGACGGCGCCGAAGTCGTCATGTCGACCTATGCACTGCGGCTGGGGGCGCGCCGTGCGCAGGACATCCTGCAGTCCGTGATCGGCGACAGCGCGTCCGCCGATGCGCTGTTCGAGTTCATCCTGGGGCACGCCACGCTCGTGCAACAGCGCATGTACGCCCAGAGCGTCGGCGCGACGACGGATGCCGCCCACGACCCGACCGCCGACCTCGACGAGGTGTTCCGCGCCGGGATCCGCGCGTTCGCCACCGTCGGCGCCACGAGGGACTCACTCGGGAGCTGATCTCGCACACCCCTTGCATCATCATTCCTAACAGTGTTAGTTAACTGTTGAGGAGGTTGAGATGTCACGCAGAGCTCGAATCGACAGGGCCGCGATCGTCCAGGCCGCATTGAGCATCATCGACACGGAGGGACTCGCCGGCCTGTCGATGCGCACGCTTGCGACGCGCCTCGACGTGAAGGCCGCGTCGCTGTACAACCACGTCACCGGAAAGCGCGCATTGCAGCAGCTCATCGCCGACGAGGTCTCGACACACGTCATCAGCGCACTCACCCCCGGTCTCGGCTGGCGTGACCTGCTCGACCAGTTCGCCGGCGAGATCCGATCCGAGCTTCGCACCCACCCGGGTGCGGCGCAGGTCCTCGCCGTCACGGATGTCTCAGCCGAGGTGTACAGCCCCGTGATCCCGATCATCGTGCACGCCTTCGCCGGCCATGGTGTCGACGATCTGGAGGTGCTGCTGACCTTCTCATCGCTCGGCGTGCTCGTCATCGGCCTCGCCGCCGCCGAGTTCGGCGACGTGCCGGAACCAGCCGTCGCGCCACGTGAGTACTACGACCGATGGTTCGCCCTCGCGGTCGGGACCTTTCTCGACGGCGTCGCGGTTCGCCTCACCTCTGGAGAATGAAGATGCTGATAGCCGCCATCGTCCTGGTCATCCTGGCAGACCTCTATTTCGTGATCACCACCCTCGTCGACCTGCGTCCACTGAACAATGTCACCCAGGCGACGCCGAGGGAGCGCTGCATCGAGGTGCTGGTGAACGCCCCGGTCATGCTGCTCCCCGCGATCCTGCTCACGATCGCCGGCGTGCTCACGCTGCCGTGGCTCGCCTACGTCGGCAGCAGTCTCGAGTTGCTCATCTTTCTGGGCGGAGTCGCCCTGTGGTGGCTTCCCTACCTACTCGGCGTAACGGTGCCCTGGGCGACGGCAGGAACAGGCACCACCTGGGCGGAGCTGCACGCACGCACGTATGCGCACACCGTGATTGTTCTGCCTCGGATCGGTACCCGGCCTCGACCCAATCTCGAACACATGATCCTACACACCCTCGTTCTCGGCGCCGCTGTCGTGGGATTCATCGCCGCTGGTCGGTTGTGACCCCCGGTCCGTCGCCGAGCCGGAAGCCGGGGATCGTGGCGATCAGCAGCACTGCCGCCGCCAGAGCGAACACGACAGGGAACCCGGATCCGGCGATCTGAAGGCTCACGAACAGCAGCCCGGCGATCGCGATCGTGACGGCCGACCCTGACGCGTCCGAGATCGAGAGTGCCGAGGAGTTGAACCCCTCATCCAGCGGAGTCGAATAGGCCAGTGTCAGCACGGTGAGGCGCGGGTACAGCAGCCCCATTCCTCCCCCGGCGATCCCCCACAGCACGACCACGGCCCACGGTACCCGCCCGATCACCGCGACGCCGATCAGCCCCAGGAGCGCGACCAGCAGCAGCGTCGTACTGATGAGCACCATCCGGCGGCTGCCCAGCGCCTCGCCATATCGCCCCTGCACCGCGGAGGCCCCCGACCAGGCCAGCGCACCCGCGGTGAGCGCGAGACCGGCGACGGTCGGGCTGAAGTCGAACCGCTCCATGAGCATCCTCGGCACGTACGCCTCGGCGGCGAAGAAGGCACCGGCGACGAGGCCGCGCATGAGCACCACACTCGGCAGCCGGGGTGCGGCACGCAGCGCCCCGACAGGCAGAAGCGGTCTGATGGCGAGCAGGATCACGATGAGCGCGCCGAGCGCGAGAGGCCATCCGATGGCTGGTGCGGCATCGGCGGCGAAGCCGATGGCGACCGCAGCGACCGCGACGACGACGGCGAGGAGGATCCGTATGCCCGTGCGCGCGCCGGCCGGAACCGCCTCGGTGCCCGCCTCAGCCGAGTCCCCGGGATGCGCGTTCAGATCGATGCCCCGCAGTCGGATGGCGATGAGCGCGAATGCGATCGCGGTCAACACGGCAACACCGAGGAACGTCCATCGCCAGTGCAGATACTGCGCGACAGCGCCGGCGAGGAACGGACCGATCATGGACGGCACCACCCACGCGGCCGCGAATGCGGCGAAGATGCGGCCATGCAGGCGCGACGGATAGACCCGCGCCACGACCACGTACAGCGCGACGGTCTGACCGCCTGCCCCGAGTCCCTGAACGAGTCGGCCCAGGATCAGCACGTACATGTCGGTCGCGATCCCGGCGATCAGCAGCCCGACGACGAACAGCACCACCGCGGTGTACAGCGGAGCACGTGGCCCCGCGCGATCGCTCCAGGACCCCGCGCCGACCATGCCGATGACACCGGTCGCCAGCGTCGCCGCGAACGCGACGGCGTACAGCGCCTCGCCGTGCAGGTCTGCCGAGACCAGGGGCATGACCGTCGTCACCGCCAGCGCCTCGATCGCGGCGAGGAAGATCAGCACGACGGATCCGACGGTGATGCCCAGTCGGTGGTGGTCCCAGATCGTTGCGGTGGTCGGGCGCGCGCTCACCGCCGAACCAGCGACGCGATCCTGTGCACGGCCTCCGTCAGCACCTCGGGAGAGCAGCCCAGATTGAATCGCACATGACCGCGCCCCTCGGTACCGAACGTGGACCCGTGATTGAGGGCGACGCGTGCTTCGCGCAGGATGCGCCCGGCGGGGTCGTCACCCCAGCCGAGGTCTCTCAGATCGACCCAGGCGAGGAAGCCCGCCTCCGGCACACGGTAGCGCGACTGTGGCAGATGCTCCTCGAGCAGACGACGCAGCAGATGGCGGTTCTCATCGATCGCAACCAGCAGCGCATCCAGCCATTCGTCACTCGCGGGATCCCAAGCAGCGACGCCGGCCATCGCCCCGAAGAGCCCGGTACGCCATTCGACCTCGTCCGGAAGCGCGCGGATCACCGCGGCGGTCTTCTCGCTCCCGGTCACCATGACGGCGCACTTGAGGCCGGCCAGGTTGTACGCCTTGCTCGCGCTGGTCACCGCGTAGCCGACCTCCGCCGCCAGCGGCGACGCCGTCAGGAACGGCGTGTAGTCGATGCCGGGCTGCACGAGCGGAGCGTGGATCTCGTCACTGACGACCACGGCGCCGTGTGCGGCGGCGATCTCGGCCAGACGCACGAGCGCGCGGCGCGAATGCACGCTGCCGGTCGGATTGTGCGGGTTGCACAGCAGCACGGCGCGAGCGCCGCCGGCCAGCGCCGCATCGATCCCTTCGAGGTCGAGTGACCAGGCGCCGTCGACGTCGATGAGCGGCACACGCTCGTTCACTCCCCCGGCCTCTTCGACGCAGTCGAAGAACGGCGGATACACCGGAGGCGTGACCACCACGCGGTCGCCCGGAGCGATCACTGCCCGCAGGATCTCGACGACACCCATCATCACGTCGCAGGTCCAGCGGACCCGGCTCGGCTGCACGGTCCAACCGAAGCGGCGTTGCGCGTACGCCACGAATGCGTCGCGGATGCCCGGATCCGGCGGCGTGTAGCCGGTGTCCCCCAGCTCCACGGCGTCACGCAGCCGCGCCGTGATGGGCGCGGCGAGCGGGAAGTCGGTCTCCGCGACGAACAGCGGAAGCACGTCATCCGGGTAGGCGCGCCACTTCGTGCTGGAGCGGCGGCGCAGCTGATCGAGCGGGAGAGCCTGAAGAGGGGCGATGCGGGCGGTGGTCACAGTCCGAGCCTATCGAGACCCGTCACGACGCGGGCCCCGCGCCGCCCGCTCAGCGCTGGGGACCGGTCGCGCAGAAAACAGTGTCTGACACCGCCATGCGGTGCCAGACACTGGTGCGACTGATTGTCAGATCGCGAAGCCGAGAGCACGCATCTGGTCGCGGCCGTCGTCGGTGATCCGCTCCGGACCCCACGGCGGCATCCACACCCAGTTGATCCGGAATCGGTCGACCACGTCGTCCAGCGCCTGACCGGTCTGCTCCTCGAGCACGTCGGTGAGCGGGCAGCCCGCGCTCGTGAGCGTCATGTGGATGACGAGGGCGTCATTCTCCTCGTCCCAGGAGAGGTCGTAGATGAGTCCGAGGTCGACGACGTTGATGCCGAGCTCAGGGTCCACCACGTCCTTGAGCGCCTCGGTGACCTCGTCGTACTTCTCTCCGGTCAGCGTTGCGGTCATGACCTCAGCCTACGCCTCGATGGGAGCGGCAGGGTCGAGGAAGCGGTCGTAGCCCTCGTCCTCGAGACGGTCGGCGAGCTCGGCGCCGCCCTCCTCCACGATCCGGCCCGCGACCACCACGTGCACGAAGTCCGGACGGATGTAGCGCAGGATGCGGGTGTAGTGCGTGATGAGCAGGACCCCGAGGTTGGTGCTCTCCTTGGCGCGGTTGACGCCCTCGGAGACGATCTTCAGCGCGTCGACGTCGAGGCCGGAGTCGGTCTCGTCGAGAATCGCGATCTTCGGCTTCAGCACCTCGAGCTGCAGGATCTCGTGACGCTTCTTCTCGCCGCCGGAGAAGCCCTCGTTGACGTTGCGCTGCGCGAACTTGGGGTCCATGCGCAGGTTCGCCATGGACTGCTTGACGTCCTTGGTCCACTGGCGGATCGAGGGCGCCTCGCCGTCGAGCGCGGTCTTGGCCGTGCGCAGGAAGTTCGTGACCGTCACACCGGGGATCTCCACCGGGTACTGCATCGCGAGGAACAGACCGGCACGGGCCCGCTCGTCAACCGTCATCGCGAGGACGTCCTCGCCGTCGAGCGTGATGCTGCCGCTCGCGACCGTGTACTTCGGGTGACCGGCGATCGTGTAGGCGAGCGTCGACTTGCCGGAGCCGTTCGGACCCATGATCGCGTGGGTCTCACCCGTGCGCATGGTCAGCGTGATGCCGTTGAGGATCGGCGTGGTGCCGGCTTCGGTCTCGACCGTGACGTGCAGGTCGGTGATCTCGAGGACAGACATGGATTGTTCCTTCTTGTTCTGAAGTTTCTGGTGAAGGCGCCGGCTCAGAGAGCGCTGACGTCCTTCGTCACTGTGGGGTCGATCATCAGGTCGTCGCCGACGATCTCGATGTCGTAGACCGGGACCGGCTCATACGCCGGGAGATTGAGCGGCTTGCCGGTGCAGAGCGAGAACTGCGAGCCGTGGGCCCAGCACTCCAGCGTCTTTCCCTCGACGAAACCCTCCGACAGCGAGATGTCGCCGTGCGTGCAGGTGTCGCCGATCGCGTGGATGTCGCCCTCGGAGTCGAGCACGACGGCGATGGGCACACCGTCGAGCACGACGCGCAGCGGAGTGTCCTCCTGCAGCTCGCTCACCGCGCAGGCGCGCTGAGCGGTCATGCGTCCACCGCCGCGAGCTCGCTCTCGATCGCGGCGAGCAGCTCCTCCTCGAGGGCGGGCACGCCGAGGCGCTGCACGATGTCGCTGAGGAACCCGAGCACGACCAGACGCCGTGCCTCCTCCTCTGTGATGCCGCGCGCCTGCAGGTAGAACAGCTGCTCGTCATCGAAACGACCCGTGGCGCTCGCGTGCCCCGCGCCGAGGATGTCGCCGGTCTCGATCTCGAGGTTCGGGATCGAGTCGGCGCGCGCGCCCTCGGTGAGCACCAGGTTGCGGTTCGCCTCGTAGGAGTCGGTGCCGGTCGCGGCCGGCCCGATCAGCACGTCGCCGATCCACACGCTGTGCGCGCTCTCCCCCTGCAGCGCGCCCTTGTAGAGCACATCACCGACGGTGTGCGCACCCTTGTGGTGCAGGTAGACCTGGCTCTCCAGGTGCTGACCGGCGTCTGCGTAGGACAGGCCGTACAGGCGCGCCTGGGAGCCGGCCCCGGCGAGCTCGACGTTCGGGTTCACCCGCACGACGCCGCCGCCGAAGCTGACGATGAAGTGCGTGAGCGACGCGTCGCGATCGATGCGGGCCTGGTGCGAGGAGGCGTGGATCGCGTCGTCGCCCCACTCCTGCACGCTCACGACCGTGAGCCGGGCACCGTCGCGCACGAGGATCTCGACGTTCTGCGCGAGCTGCGCGGATCCGGTGTGCCGCAGCACGATCGTCGCCGAGCTGTTCGCGCCGGCCTCGATCACGATGTGCTGGTCGGCGCGGAGCTCGGCACCCTGACCCACCAGCTGCACGAAGATCGGCTCGGCGACCTCCTCGTCCGCGGGAATCGCGATGTGCTGCGCCTCGGTGGCGCCCTGCCAGGCGACGGCGGAGATGACGTCCTCGGGGCGGAAGATCTCGCCGCGCGGAGAGTTGCCGAAGCCGAGTGCCGTCCGGAGGTAGCCGGCCGGGGTCACCTCGACCGTGACGCCGTCGCCGCCAGCGCCGGTCTGGAACAGCTCGGTGAGCCGGGCGACCGGTGTGTGCTTCCAGTTGACCTCGCGCCCGGTCGGCGTGCCGAAGTCGGCGGGTTCGAAGGAGTGCGGGCGCTCGGAGCGCGTCTGCACCGGGACGGTCTTCCCCGCGTCCGCGACCTGCGCCGCGGGGTCGATGTGGGCGTGCGTGTCCTGCGCCTGGGCAGGCGCGGTCGTTGCGGCGGTCATCTAGCCGACCGATCCTTCCATGCCCATCTCGATGAGCTTGTTCAGTTCCATCGCGTATTCCATGGGCAGCTCGCGCGCGATCGGCTCGATGAAGCCGCGCACGATCATCGCCATCGCCTCGTCCTCGGGCATGCCACGGGACTGCAGGTAGAAGAGCTGCTCCTCGCTGACCTTCGAGACCGTGGCCTCGTGGCCGAGCTGCACGTCATCGACACGGATGTCGATCGCGGGATAGGTGTCACTGCGGGACTTCGTGTCCACGAGAAGCGCATCGCAGCGCACGGTGTTGGCGGAGTGGTGCGCATTCGCGTCCACCCGCACCTCGCCGCGGTAGCCGGCACGGCCGCCGCCGCGCGCGATCGACTTCGAGACGATCGACGACTGCGTGTACGGCGCCATGTGGATCATCTTGGCGCCGGCGTCCTGGTGCTGACCGGGGCCTGCGAAGGCGACGGACAGTGTCTCGCCCTTGGCGTGCTCGCCCATCAGGTAGATGGACGGGTACTTCATCGTGACCTTGGATCCGATGTTGCCGTCGACCCATTCCATGGTCGCGCCCTCGTGCGCCACGGCGCGCTTGGTGACCAGGTTGTAGACGTTGTTCGACCAGTTCTGGATCGTCGTGTAGCGCACGCGGGCGTTCTTCTTCACGATGATCTCGACGACGGCCGAGTGCAGTGAGTCCGACTTGTAGATCGGAGCGGTGCAACCCTCGATGTAGTGCACGTAGCTGTCTTCATCGGCGATGATCAGCGTGCGCTCGAACTGGCCCATGTTCTCGGTGTTGATGCGGAAGTAGGCCTGCAGCGGGATCTCCACGTGCACCCCCTTGGGCACGTACACGAAGGATCCCCCCGACCACACGGCGGTGTTCAGCGCGGCGAACTTGTTGTCGCCGGCCGGGATGACCGTGCCGAAGTACTCCTCGAAAAACTCCGGGTGCTCCCGCAGCGCGGTGTCGGTGTCCATGAAGATGACGCCCTGCGCCTCCAGATCCTCGCGGATCTGGTGGTAGACGACCTCGGACTCGTACTGCGCGGCGACCCCGGCGACGAGGCGCTGGCGCTCGGCCTCCGGGATGCCGAGGCGCTCGTACGTCTCGCGGATGTCGGCCGGAAGCTCTTCCCAGCTCTGTGCCTGCTTCTCCGTCGAGCGCACGAAGTATTTGATGTTCTCGAAGTCGATCTCGCTGAGGTCGGCGCCCCACGTCGGCATCGGCTTGCGGCCGAACAGCTGCAGGCCTTTCAGCCGGTTCTTCAGCATCCACTCGGGCTCGCTCTTGAGCGCCGAGATGTCGCGGACGACGTTCTCCGAGAGGCCTCGTCGCGCGCTGGCGCCGGCGGCATCGGGGTCATGCCAGCCGAACTCGTACACCCCCAGACCATCCAGCTCCGGGCGGTCGATCAGCACATCCGACATCACACTCTCCTCTTTGGGCCGTAACGGTTCATCCGCCCCGGCACACCGTCGATCCTGTGGAGTCATCCAGGAACGGTGGCCGCTTCCGGGCCCTCATCAATGGCGCACAACATCGGCGCCTAGACTGTGCAGGATGCTGCCCGCGTTCTCGCGGCCATCACCACACATCCGAGATTCTACAGGTTCCCACCGACATCCGGGCGTCCCGAGCCCGGTCGTGCCAGGAGCCGGAGGCCCCATGCCCGAGACCACGACCTCATCCGCACCCGGCACTCGCACCGGATTCCTGGCCTGGATCCATGATCGCCTTCCCGCGCAGGTCGACCTTCGCGTGCGCATCGCCGCCTGGATCTCGTTCGTGCTCGAAGTCGCAATCGTCGGCACCGGCGGTGCCGTGCGCCTCACCGATTCCGGACTGGGCTGCGAGTGGCCGCTGTGCACCCCGGACTCCCTGTTCCCGACCGCGCAGCAGAGTTATCACTCCCTCATCGAGTTCGGCAATCGGGGACTGAGCTTCTTCGTCGGCCTCGCCGCGATCGCTGTGATCGTGCTCGTGTCGAGGATGCGTCACGAGCGCCGAGACCTCTGGACGATGGCGTGGATCGTCTTCGGCGGCGTGCTGCTGCAGGGCGCCGTCGGCGGGATCCTGGTGATCTTCCAGCTGCACCCGAACATGGTCGCCTTCCACTATCTCGTCTCCCTCGTACTCGTCGCCGTGTCGGCGGCGTTCCTCGTGCGCATGGGGCAGCCGCGCGGGCAGCGCGAACGCGCCGTCCCGAAGGGCGTGGCGATCCTCGTGCACCTCGCGTCGTTCGCGCTGGCGGTCACCGTGGTCGTCGGAGTCCTGACCACGGGGGCGGGTCCGCATTCGGGCGATCCCGAGGTCACGCTGCGCAACGGCTTCGATGCGACCCTGCTCGAGCACGTGCACTCCTGGCCCGCCTACACGCTCTTCGCGCTCACGCTGGTGCTGCTGGGGATCGCGCTCGCGCGGCGACTCACCGCGATCCGGAACTGGCTGGTCGCGCTGCTCGCCATCGAGCTCGTGCAGATCGGCGTGGGCCTGTACCAGGCGCGCAACGCCCTGCCGCCGCTCGCCGTCGGCGTGCACATGGTGATCGCGGCCGTGCTGGTGGCGACCTGCACCGCGCTGGTACTGAACCTCAAACGGCCCGTGGCCGCGTCGTAGCCGCCGTCACCCCCGACCCGGTTCCGATCGTGCCCGCCATGGCGGCGGCCGGAACGAGCCGAGCGGGCGGCCCGTTCGCCCCTCAGAGCCGCGCGTGCGCGCTCGGGTCAGAACGGCAGCATCGGGTCAGAACGGCAGCATCGGGTCGACGGCGACCGCGACGAAGACGAGCGTCAGGTACGTGATGGACGCGTGGAACACCCGCATCGGCTTGGGCGCCGCACCCGTCACCGACTGTGCGTACAGACGGTGGGACTCGTAGACGAACCAGCCGCCGAAGACCAGCGCGGAGACGGTGTACACCAGCCCCATGCCGGCGACCGGGATCAGCAGCAGCGAGCAGGCGAGCGTCGCCCACGCGTACAGGATGACCTGCAGGCCCACCTGCGATGCGGACCTCGTGACGCCGAGCATCGGCACATCGACGTCGCCGTAGTCGTCCTTGTACTTCATCGACAGCGGCCAGTAGTGCGCGGGAGTCCACAGGAACACCAGGACGAACAGCACCAGCGCGGGCCAGTCCAGCCCGCCGGTGACGGCGGCCCAGCCGATCAGCACCGGGAAGCAGCCGGCGATGCCGCCCCAGATGATGTTCTGCTCCGTGCGGCGTTTCAGGATCAGGGTGTAGATCACGACGTAGAAGAAGATCGCAGCGGCAGACAGCGCGGCGGCCACCCAGTTCGTGGTCAGCCACAGCCACACCGTGGACACGATCGCGAGCACCCAGGAGAAGACGAGGGCGCCACGCGGGGACACCTCTCCCGTGACGAGCGGGCGCTTCTCGGTGCGGTGCATGTGCGCATCGATGTCGCGATCGATGTACATGTTGAAGGACGCCGCAGATCCCGCACTCAGGGATCCTCCGATCACCGTCGCCAGGACGAGCCAGAGATTCGGCAGGCCGTGCGCGGCGAGGAACATCACCGGCACCGTCGACACCAGAAGCAGTTCGAGAACACGGGGCTTGGTCAGCTCGACGTAGCCCTTGAGGGTCCGCTTCAGAGAGTGCTCGGCGGCGACGGACTCGATGGTGGTCGCGATGCTGACCGCCTCCTTCATGCATAGGGCAACGCCTCCATTCTATGGCACGCGGCGTTGCCGGTCCGGGGCTGGGCGAGTCTGCCGGAGGCATGGCGATGGACGGAGTCGGGAATACGCTTTCTCGCCCGGGTAACACTTCGCCGTCCCCCGCGACGCGACTGTGCGTCGCCACTATGCTGAAACTGCTCGCGCGCCCGTCAACGTGCCTCGCCCCTCCGTGAAGTAGCGGTCGGCGCGCAGACGTACGGGCGCTCTCACTGTCTTCGAAAGGGCTCTGGAGTGTCGGAACTGCTGTGGGATGAGATCGATCGGCGCGCGGTGGATACCGCCCGGATTCTGGCGGCAGACGCCGTGCAGAAGGTCGGCAACGGCCATCCGGGAACCGCCATGAGCCTGGCCCCTGTGGCCTATCTGCTCTACCAGCGGGTGCTGCGCCACGACCCGGCCGACACCCACTGGATCGGCCGCGACCGGTTCATCCTCTCGGTGGGACATTCCTCGCTCACGCAGTATATCCAGCTGTACCTCGGTGGCTTCGGTCTCGAGCTCACGGATCTCGAAGCGCTGCGCACCTGGGGTTCGCTGACGCCCGGGCACCCCGAGTACGGCCACACGAAGGGCGTCGAGATCACCACGGGTCCGCTCGGGCAGGGCCTCGCCTCGGCTGTCGGATTCGCCTACGCATCGCGCTACGAGCGCGGCCTGTTCGACCCGGACGCCGACGCAGGGACGAGCCCGTTCGACCACCACGTGTACGTGATCGCCGGCGACGGCGACCTGCAGGAGGGCGTCACGAGCGAGGCCTCGTCGCTGGCCGGTCACCAGCAGCTCGGCAACCTGATCGCGATCTACGACTCCAACCGCATCTCGATCGAGGGCGACACGAACGTCGCGTTCACCGAGGACGTGCGTGCCCGCTACGAGTCCTACGGCTGGCAGGTGCTGCACGTGGACTGGGTGCGCACCGGCACGTACGTCGAGGATGTCAAGGAGCTGTTCGACGCGATCGAGCAGGCCAAGGCCGAGACCTCCAAGCCGTCGCTCATCATCCTGAACACGATCATCGGCTGGCCCGCGCCGAACAAGAAGGGCACCGAGTCGGTGCACGGCAACGCGCTGGGCGCCGACGAAGTCGCGGCGACCAAGGTCGTGCTCGGGTTCGACCCGGAGCAGAGCTTCGTGGTCGAGGACGCGGTGATCGCGCACACCCGGGACCTCGGCGCGCGCGGCGCCGCGGCGCACGCGGCCTGGCAGCAGGGCTTCGACGAATGGGCCACCGCGAATCCCGAGCGCAAGGCGCTCCTGGACCGTCTCGAGGCGCACGAGCTGCCCGAGGGCGTCGCCGATGCGCTTCCGGTCTTCGAGGCCGGCACCGAGCTCGCCACCCGCGCGGCCTCGGGCAAGGTCATCAACGCGCTCGCCCCGGTGCTGCCGGAGCTGTGGGGCGGATCCGCGGACCTTGCCGGTTCGAACAACACCACCATCGCCGGGGCGAAGTCGTTCATCCCCGCGAACTGGTCCACGCACGACTGGGACGGCAGCCCCTACGGTCGCGTGCTGCACTTCGGCATCCGTGAGCACGCGATGGGCTCGATCCTGAACGGCATCGTGCTGCACGGCCCGACCCGGCCGTTCGGCGGCACGTTCCTCATCTTCAGCGACTACATGCGCCCTGCGGTGCGTCTGGCGGCGCTGATGAACGTGCCGAGCGTGTTCGTCTGGACGCACGACTCCGTCGCCCTCGGCGAGGACGGTCCCACGCACCAGCCGATCGAGCAGCTCGCCTCGCTGCGGGCGATCCCCAACCTCACTGTCGTGCGCCCCGCCGACGGCAACGAGACGGCGGCCGCGTGGCTGGAGATCCTGAGCCGTCACGGCGGGCCGACCGGCATCGCCCTCACCCGCCAGAACGTGCCGAACTTCGCGCGCGGCGAGGGTGAGGCGTCCGGTGAGACCTTCGCCGCCGCATCGAACACGGCCAAGGGTGCATACGTGCTCGCGGAGGCCCCGAACGGCACGCCGGACGTGATCCTGATCGCGACCGGATCCGAGGTGCAGCTGGCGGTCTCCGCCCGCGAGACGCTGGCCGCGGAGGGCGTGAACGCCCGCGTCGTTTCTGCGCCGTCGCTGGAGTGGTTCGCCGAGCAGGACGACGCCTACCGCGAATCGGTGCTTCCCGCCGCGGTGCGGGCGCGTGTCTCGGTCGAGGCGGGTTCCACGCTGAGCTGGCACGGAATCGTCGGCTCGACCGGCCGCTCGGTCGGCATCGACCACTTCGGCGCATCCGCCGACTACAAGACCCTGTTCCAGAAGTTCGGCATCACCGCCGAAGCCGTCGTCCAGGCGGCACGCGAGAGCATCGAGGAGAACGCATGACCACCCCCACCGCAGCCCTCTCCGCCGCCGGAGTCAGCATCTGGCTCGACGACCTGTCCCGCACCCGGATCCACTCGGGCAACCTCGCCGAGCTCATCGGATCCCGCAACGTCGTCGGCGTGACCACGAACCCGACGATCTTCGCGAACTCGATCACCAACCCGTCCGACACGTCCTATGACGCGCAGGTCGCGGAACTCGCGTCGCGCGGCGCGACCGCGGAGGAGGCGATCATCGAGGCGACCACGCAGGACGTACGCGACGCGCTCGACGTCTTCCGCCCGGTCTGGGAGCAGTCCGACCACGTGGACGGGCGCGTGTCGATCGAGGTCTCCCCTGACCTCGCGCACGACACCGACGGCACGATCGCCCAGGCGAAGCAGTTGTGGGAGAAGGTCGATCGCCCCAACCTGCTCGTCAAGATCCCGGCGACGAAGGCAGGGCTCCCTGCGATCACCGCGACCATCGCGGCGGGCATCAGCGTGAACGTCACCCTGATCTTCAGCCTGGAGCGCTACGCCGAGGTCATCGACGCGTACCTCACCGGCCTGGAGCAGGCGAAGGCCGCCGGCCACGACCTCTCCACGATCCACTCGGTCGCCTCGTTCTTCGTGTCGCGCGTCGACACCGAGACCGACAAGCGCCTCGCTGCGATCGGCACAGACGAGGCTGCGGCCCTCAAGAGCAAGGCGGGGCTCGCCAACGCCCGCCTCGCCTACGAGCTGTACGAGACCGAGTTCGCGGCCGGACGCGCGAGCGCTCTGCTCGGAGCGGGCGCCAACCGTCAGCGCCCGCTGTGGGCGTCCACGGGCGTCAAGGACCCGGCCCTGCCGGACACCCTGTACGTGACCGAGCTGGTCGCCGCCGACGTCGTGAACACGATGCCGGAGAAGACCCTCGACGCCACCTACGACCACGGCGTCGTCACCGGCGACACCATCACCGGCGCCTACGACGAGTCGCGCGCGGTGTTCGCGGGTCTCGCCGCTGTCGGCATCGACTTCGCCGACGTCACCCAGGTGCTCGAGGACGAAGGAGTCGCCAAGTTCATCGACTCCTGGCACGACCTCCTCACCCAGGTGCGCGAAGGACTGGACGCCCAGCGGTGAGCTTCCAGATCCACGCGTCTGGAGCTCCCAGGACGGCCATCGAGGACACGCTCCCGCGTCTCATCGCCGATCTCATCGCGTCACGGATCACCGCAGCGGATCCGACGGTGTGGGGCGAGGACGCGCAGTCCGAGGCTGCCGTCCGCCTCGGCTGGGTGGATGCTGTCTCGGTGTCTCGTCCCCTCGTCCCGGAGATCCTCGCGCTGCGCGACGAACTCGCCGCGAAGGGCGTGACCCGCATCGTGCTGGCAGGGATGGGCGGTTCCTCGCTCGCCCCCGAGGTGATCGCACAGACGGCGCGGGTCGAGCTCACGATCCTCGACTCGACCGCTCCCGGACAGGTGCTGGCCGCGATCGACGCCGGGGTCGAGGACACGGCGCTGGTCGTGTCCTCGAAGTCGGGATCCACTGTCGAGACCGACTCGCAGCGGCGAACATTCGAGGCCGCCTTCCGCGACGTGGGCATCGACCCGGCCGAGCGCATCGTCGTCGTGACGGATCCGGGCTCGCCGCTGGACGAATCCGCGCGCGCCGCGGGCTATCGCGTCTTCACCGCGGATCCGAACGTCGGCGGGCGCTATTCGGCGTTGACCGCCTTCGGTCTGGTCCCTGCCGGCCTCGCCGGCGTCGACATCGGCGAACTGCTCGACGAGGCCGAGGCCACCCTGCTGCAGGTCGCCATCGACTCCGTCGAGAACCCCGCCCTGCGTCTGGGCGCGGCCATCGCCGCGAGCGCGCAGCCCGACGGCACCCGCCGCGACAAACTCGGCCTGATCACGGACGGCACGCACATCATCGGGCTGCCGGACTGGATCGAGCAGCTGGTCGCGGAGTCGACGGGCAAGGATGGCATCGGGATCCTGCCCGTCGTGCTGCTGCCCGTCTCGCCCGAGGTGGAGAACCCGCCGGCCGATCTGCAGCTCGTGCGGCTCGTCGATGAGGCAGACGAGTTCCATCTGCGCGAACGTCACCCGGGTGAGATCCTCGTCAGCGGCACGCTCGGCGCGCAGTTCGTGGTGTGGGAGCACGCCACCGCGATCGCAGGGCTGCTGCTCGGAATCAACCCCTTCGATCAGCCCGACGTGGAATCCGCGAAGATCGCCACCCGCGGGCTGCTGGACGCGCGCCCCGCGCCGACCGCGGCCGCCTTCGTCGAGAACGGTGTCGAGGTTCGCGCCACGGATCCGGCCCTCGTCGCCTCCGGCACCATCGCGGGAGTGCTCGATGCTCTGTGGGCCGAGCTCGCCTCCGACGGATATGTCTCGATCCAGGCATACGTGAACCGCCTCGAGATGCCGCAGCTGCAGGGACTCCGCGAACTCGTCGCCGCTGATTCCGGGCGCCCGACGACGTTCGGCTGGGGCCCGCGCTTCCTGCACTCCACCGGCCAGTACCACAAGGGCGGCCCGGCGAACGGCGTGTTCCTGCAGATCCTGGAGCGCACCGACGTGGATCTCGAGATCCCCGCTCGTCCGTTCACGTTCGGTCAGCTGATCGAGGCTCAGGCCGCCGGTGACGCCGGTGTGCTCGCCGCGCACGGCCGTCCGGTGATCACCCTCACGATCACGGAGCCGCAGGACGACGTGCTCGAGCTGTTCGAGGCCGCCCAGTAAGCGTTCCCCCGCACCACAGGAGAATCCCCCCTCTCATGACTGTTCCCGTCTCGCGCGGACACAACCCGCTCCGCGACCCCGACGACCGTCGCCTGAATCGCATCGCGGGGCCCAGTGCCCTCGTGATCTTCGGCGTGACCGGCGACCTGTCACGCAAGAAGCTCATGCCCGCCGTCTACGACCTCGCCAATCGGGGCCTGCTGCCACCGGGGTTCGCCCTGGTCGGGTTCGCCCGCCGCGACTGGGAGGACCAGGACTTCGCGCAGGTCGTGTACGACGCCGTCAAGCAGTACGCCCGCACCCCGTTCCGCGAGGAGACCTGGGCGCAGCTCCTGCAGGGCATCCGGTTCGTGTCGGGTGAGTTCGACAACCCCGAGTCGTTCGCCAAGCTGCGTGAGACGATCGACCAGCTCGACGTCGAACGCGGCACCATGGGCAATCACGCCTTCTACCTCTCCGTTCCGCCCAAGGCGTTCCCCCTGGTCGCGAAGCAGCTGAAGGAGTCTGGGCTGGTCGGCGAGGAGGAGCGCGGCGACGGCCGCTGGCGCCGCGTGGTGATCGAGAAGCCGTTCGGCCACGACCTGGATTCGGCGCGCGAGCTCAACGCCGCGCTCGAGGTCGCGTTCTCGGCGGATTCGATCTTCCGGATCGACCACTATCTCGGCAAGGAGACGGTGCAGAACATCCTCGCGCTGCGCTTCGCGAACGAGCTCTACGAACCGCTGTGGAATCGCAACTACATCGACCACGTGCAGATCACGATGGCCGAGGACATCGGCGTGGGCGGCCGCGCCGGCTATTACGACGGCGTGGGCGCTGCCCGTGACGTCATCCAGAATCACCTCCTGCAGCTGCTCGCGCTCACCGCGATGGAGGAGCCGATCAGCCTGTCTGCCGAGCATCTGCGCGCCGAGAAGGAGAAGGTGCTGGCAGCGGTCTCTCTGCCCGAGGACCTCTCCCTGGCCACGGCGCGAGGGCAATACGCCGGCGGGTGGCAGGGCGGTGAGCAGGTCACCGGGTTCCTCGATGAGGACGGCATGGATCCGCAGTCGATCACCGAGACGTACGCGGCCGTGAAGCTGGAGATCAACACCCGGCGCTGGGCCGATGTGCCGTTCTACCTCCGCACCGGCAAGCGACTGGGCCGCCGCGTCACCGAGATCGCGGTCGTCTTCAAGCGCGCTCCCGAGCACCTGTTCGGTGGCGGGCAGAGTTCCGAACTCGGTCAGAACGCCCTGGTGATCCGGGTGCAGCCCGACGAGGGCGTCACCCTGCGATTCGGATCGAAGGTGCCCGGCAGCGGCAGCAACGTGCGTGACGTGACCATGGACTTCGGCTACGGCCATGCGTTCACCGAGGCCAGCCCGGAGGCGTATGAGCGGCTCATCCTCGACGTCCTGCTGGGGGATCCGCCGCTGTTCCCGCGCCATGAGGAGGTGGAGCTGAGCTGGAAGATCCTCGATCCGGTCGAGCGCTACTGGGCGGCCGAAGGCGGCCCCGTCCAGCAGTACGCCCCCGGATCCTGGGGCCCGGAATCCGCCGATGCCCTGCTTGCCCGCGACGGACGTGTCTGGAGGCGCCCGTGATCATCGATCTGCCCGACACCACCACCAGCCAGGTCGCGAAGAACCTGGTCAAGGCCCGCGAGGAGGGCGGCGTCGTCGCGCTCGGACGCGTGCTCACCCTCATCATCGCGGCGACCGACGACGTCGCGGAGTCGGCCATCGACGCCGCGAACGACGCCTCCCGCGAGCATCCGATGCGCGTGATCGTGCTGACCACGAGCGACGGCGACGCACATCTGGACGCGCAGATCCGCGTCGGCGGTGACGCCGGCGCGAGCGAGGTCGTCGTGCTGCACGCCTACGGCGAGGCCGCGAGCAATCAGGAGAGCCTGGTCACCGGTCTGCTGCTGCCAGACGCCCCGGTGGTGGTCTGGTGGCCGGACGAGGCGCCATCCTCGCCGGCGGATTCTGCGCTGGGCCGCATCGCGCAGCGACGGATCACGGACGCGGCGACGGCCGGCAATGTGCGCACGGAGCTCGAGGTCCTCGGCCGCGCCCATGTGCCCGGCGACACGGACCTCGCCTGGACGCGGCTCACGCACTGGCGCGAGCAGCTCGCGGCGGTGCTCGATCAGCCCCCGTACGAAGCCGTCACCGCCGTCGAGGTGCGCGGCGCCGCGGCGTCGCCGTCGACCGCGCTGCTCGCCGGCTGGCTGCGGCTCGCGCTCGACGTGCCGGTGCGCTGGGCGTACGAGAGCCCCGAGGTCTGGCACGAGGGCATCAAGTCGGTGCGCCTCACCCGAGCGGGTGGCGACATCCTGCTGGAGCGTCCGGTGCCGGGATCCGCCGTGCTCACCCAGCCGGGCCAGCCCGATCACGAACTGCACCTCCCGCGGCGCACGCTGCGCGAATGCCTGGCCGAGGAGCTGCGCCGGCTCGACCCCGACGTGCTGTACGGCCGGGTGATCACCGAGGGCTGGCGCCTGCTCGCGCCGCCGGAGCCGGTCGCCTGACATGGCCTCCGACTCCCGCGCCAAGCGCGTCGTGATCGGCCCTGATCCCGCCACGCTGGCTCACCACGTCGCCGACCGGTTCCTGGTGCGCGTGCAGGCGAGGATCAGGGACGGGCGCCTCGCGCACATCGCTCTGACCGGCGGAAGCATGGGCTCCGCGGTGCTGCGCGCCGTCGCCGAGGATCCGCGGGCGGCGGTCATGGACTGGTCGCTCGTGCACTTCTGGTGGGGCGACGAGCGTTTCGTACCCGCCGATGATCCCGACCGCAATGCGGGTCAGGCACGGGCGGCGTTGCTGGATCGGATCCCGGTCCCGGCACAGAACGTGCACGAGATGGCCGCGAGCGACGCCGGGCTCGGTCTCGACGAGGCGGCCACCGCCTATGCCGATGAGCTCGCGCGATTCGGGGACGAGAAGCGCGCCTGGCCGTCGTTCGCGGTGTGCTTCCTCGGCGTCGGACCGGACGGACACATCGCCTCGCTCTTCCCCGACCACCGGGAGATCACGGTCACCGACGCCGCGGTGCTCCCCGTGCGCAATTCGCCCAAACCCCCGCCGGAGCGCATCACCCTGACACGACCGGTCATCAACGCGTCCAAGCGCGTCTGGCTCGTGCTCACCGGCGCGGAGAAGGCTTCCGCCCTCGGCCTCGCCCTCGCCGGTGCGGACTACCGCACCGTGCCGGCGGCGGGCGCGAAGGGCCGCAAGCGCACCGTGTTCTTCGTCGACGAAGCCGCCGCTGCCGAGGTCGCCCCCGATCTCATCGACCGGGACTACTGACCGGGTCGGCTCAGCGCCCCGAGGATCCGCTCCCGCGATCGCCGGTGTCTCCGCCGGTGCGGGGCGGGTCCTCGCGTCGTATCGGGGCGACGTTGGAGGGCCAGCCCCCGTCGTCGTGCGGGCGATCTGGCACGGCGGGCTCGGTTGGATCCGTCTCTGTGGGCGCAGCGCCCGGGACGACGCCGCCCGAGCTTCCGCGCGTGATCGGAAGCTCCTGGCTCTCACTCACCACCTGCGGGTGGTAGCGCGCGAGCGTCACCACGCCCCAGCCCGCGATCAGTCCGGAGATCCCGAACGCGATGAACACCCACCACGGTGCGGCAGCGCCCTCCTGGAGGACGAGCAGTCCGATCAGCACCGCCACCATCGGGTCGACCACGGTCAGACCGGCGATCACGAGATCGGGCGGGCCGGATCCGTACGCGGTCTGCACGAAGTAGGCACCGGCTGCACCGGCCGCGAGGAGCGCGATCACGCACACCGCCGTGAGCCAGTCGAACTGGCCGGACTGGATCCGGCTGATCACGGCCTTCGCCAGTGTGGCGACGAAACCGTAGAGGATCCCGGCACCTGTGACGTAGAAGAGCGCACGCATGCGATGCCGCAGGATCAGCCAGCAGGTGCCCAGGAGGATGATCACGAGCAGCAGGATCGTGAGCACCGTGAACAGCTGCGTCTCGCTGATCTCCCGCTCCACCGCGAACAGCGCGGCGAACAGCACGAAGATGAAGATGCCGCCCACGCACGCGAAGATCGAGACGACGGAGCGCTTGGTCGGCGACACCCCGCTCACGCGCGCGTTGAGCAGGGTGGTGATGACGAGGGCGATCGCTCCCAGCGGCTGCACGACGATCAGTGGGGCCTTGGTGAGGGCCGCCAGCTGGCAGACGATGGCGAGACCGAGCATCAGCGTGCCGACGATCCACGACGGCCGGGTGAGCAGCCCGCGCACCTGCGCGAACGTCAGCCCCGTCGCCGCGTCCGACCCGCTGAGACGCTCGACCTTCTCCACCCCGCGATGCTGGTACTGCGCCCCGAGCGACATGAAGACCGCACCGGCGAGGGCGAGTGGAATGCCCATCAGCAGACCGGGGTTCGCGAACACTCCGGCGAGATGTTCGCCGACGTCCGCGGCCCCCATGTTGCGCGTCAGGTCCTCAAGCACCGTTCGAGCCTACCCGCCGTGGTGCTCGGACTAGGGTTGACGCGTGGCAGTGCTTCCGATTCGCATCATGGGCGACCCCGTCCTGCATTCCCCCGCCGACCCCGTCGACGAGATCACAGAGGAGATCCGCGCGCTCGTCGCGGACATGCACGAGACCATGGATGCGGCTCCCGGTGTCGGGCTCGCCGCCCCGCAGGTGGGTGTCGGTCTGCGGATCTACGTGTACTCCTACGTCGATGACGACGAGAACCCGTGGCGAGGCGAGATCATCAACCCGGTGCTCTGGATGGCACCGCTCGAGCCCGGGTCGCCCGACCCCGACCTGGAGTCGGAAGGCTGCCTGTCCTTCCCCGGCGAGCGGTTCCCGCTGCGTCGATCCGAACGGGTGCTGGTGACCGGCATCGACCTGAACGGTGACCCGGTGCGGATCGAGGTCGACGGCTGGCGGGCCCGCATCATGCAGCACGAGTTCGACCATCTCGACGGGATCCTCTACGTCGACCGACTGGACGACGGCGACTGGAAGACCGTGCAGAAGATCGCCCGCAAGCGCGGCTGGGGCCGCCCCGGCGCGAGCTGGACGCCGGGAGTCGACAACCTCGAGGGCTGATCCGACGCGACGCGCCCGGGAGTCCGGACGATGACGGGGTGACGGCGCAACCTTTGCTATAGTTGACGAGTTGCCCGCACAGCGGGAAGCATTCCTCGGTAGCTCAATTGGCAGAGCAGCCGGCTGTTAACCGGCAGGTTCTTGGTTCGAGTCCAAGCCGGGGAGCGATCCCCCCGAAGGCCCCGTCACACGACGGGGCCTTCGTCGTCTCCGCGGGCGAGCCCCGGTTCGGCACCGCGGTCAGTTCGTGTGCTCGGCACCCGGGGTCCAGAGCAGATCGGCGCCGATGCCGCGGGCGACCACGTGCCCGTCCCTGATCATCAGCGTCGCGGCGCCCAGTTCCCGGGCGAACGCTGCGTCGTTGCTCACCAGCAGCGCCGCCATGCCGCGCGCGGCGCGGCGGCGGCTGATCGCGTCGAAGACGACAGGACGCACCTCCAGATCGAGGTTCGCGAGCGGTTCGTCGGCGATCAGCACCATCGGGTCCAGCACCAGCGCGCGTGCGATGGCGACGCGCTGGCGCATCCCCGCACTGAGCTCGTACGGGAAGGAATCCGCCAGGCCCAGGGGAAGGTGCAGCTCATCGAGCAGGGAGGCGACACGGATCGCGAGCGCCTTGACGTTCACCCGACGCTCGCGCTGGAGAATCGGCTCGGCGATGATCTCCTGCACCGTGAGCTGCGGAGTGAGCAGTGCGCCGGCGTTCTGCGGCAGATAGCCCGCCCGGTACGTCAGTTCGCGCAATCGCCGCCCCGGATGACGCACCGAGACGCCGCAGACGGTCGCGGATCCCCCGACGACCCTGATCGACGGATCGGCGACTCCCGCCAATGCTCCGACCAGGGTCGACTTGCCGGAGCCCGTCGCCCCGGAGATGCACAGCAGGTCGCCGGCGGGCAGCGAGAAGGTGACCCCGTCGACCGCGCGGGTGGGTGAGGAATGCCCGTTGCGGTCGATGACGATGTCATCGCAGACGATCGCGGTCGCTGCATCCCCGGTGTCGCGAGCCATGGCATCCATCCTGCCGGACGCACGGCGATCACCGGTACCGCGCGCCGACGACGTCAGGACTCGCTGTGCCGCTGGACTTCCACGTCGATGTCGCGCAGTCGCACACGCAGCGCCCTGCCGCCGTCGGAGTCCGCCGGGAGACGCTGGATCTCTCCCAGCAGCTCGTTCTTCTCGCGCTGCAGGCCCCGCACGATGAGCCTGTGGCAGAGATCCGTCGCCGACGCGCGCGCGCCCTCCTCATCACGGGCCGGGAAAGCCGCCATGAGCAGCTCTCCCGCAAGCGACCGATACGGCTCGCGCACGGCGTCGACCGCCTGCAAGGCCCACCCCGGGCGCTGACGGTCCGGGATCTGCACGATCGCGGCGCGCACGGCGTCCAGCGCCGGCACCGTGAACGGGGTACTCACCGCCTGCTGCAGCAGCGCGCCGTCGAGCTGATGCCCGTACTGCAGCACGCCCATCAGCGCGTCCCGTTCGAGGGGGGCATCGCCCGTGCGCGGAAGCGTGGTCAGCGTGACGACGGGCACGCTCCGCTGCGCGTCGGGCGAGGCGGCCTCGGATGCTGCGGCACGCGGGTGCTCACGCTGCTCGCCCTCCCCGTTCCGCCTGCGACGCTGATGCCGCACGACCTCTGCGTGCACGTCCGTCGGATCCATCCCGAGGCGGCGTGCGAGGATGCGCTCGTATTCGGGACGCAGCAGCGGATCCCGGATCTCGGCGACGATCGGCGCCGCCGCGCGCAGCGCGCCCACGCGCCCTTCCGCGGTGCTGAGCTCGAAGGTCGCGATCTTGCGATCGATGACGAACTCGAACATCGGCACCTTGGCGTTCATCAGCCCACGCACAGCCTGATCACCGCGCTGCAGGCGCAGGTCGCACGGATCCAGACCGTCCGGTGCCACGGCGACGAACGTCTGCGCGTTGAACCGGTCATCCTCCGCGAAGGCGCGCAGTGCCGCCTTCTGCCCGGCCTCGTCGCCGTCAAAGGTGAAGACCACCTCGCCCGCCGCGGAATCGTCGCCCATGACCCGGCGCAGAAGCTTGATGTGCTCGGAGCCGAACGCCGTGCCGCAGGTGGCGATGGCGGTGGTGACACCCGCGAGGTGGCACGCCATCACGTCGGTGTACCCCTCGACCACGACCACGCGCTTCGGGTCTGCCCGGGAGATGTCGCGCTTGGCGAGGTCGAGGCCGTAGAGCACCTGCGCCTTCTTGTAGATCGGCGTCTCCGGGGTGTTCAGGTACTTCGGCCCCTGATCGTCGTCGTAGAGCTTGCGGGCGCCGAAGCCGATCGTCTGGCCGGTGACGTCGCGGATCGGCCACACCACCCGCCCGCGGAACCGGTCGTAGACGCCCCGCTGGCCGGTGGAGACGAGTCCGGCGGCGGTCAGCTCGTCGCGCGTGAAACCCTGCGCTGTGAGCGCCTTGACCAGTCCTTCCCAGCCGCGCGGCGCATAGCCGACGCCGAAGTGCGCAGCGGCTCCCGCGTCGAAGCCGCGCTGGCCGAGGAACGCCCTGGCCGATTCCGCCTCGCCGCTCAGCAGCTGAGCGCGGAAGTACTCGGCCGCGGCTGTGTTCGCCGCGTACAGGCGGCTGCGCCCGCTCGTCTCCGGTGCGGGTCCGCCGTCCTCGTAGTGCAGGGTGTAGCCGACCCGTGCCGCGAGCCGCTCGACGGCCTCTGTGAAGCTGACGTGATCCATCTCACGCAGAAACGAGTACACATCACCCGAGGCGTTGCAGCCGAAGCAGTGGTAGTACCCCACCTGGGGTCGCACGTTGAAGCTGGGGCTCTTCTCGTCGTGGAACGGGCACAGCCCCTTGAGAGACCCGACCCCGGCCGACTTGAGCGCGACACGCTCGCCGATGATGTCCGCGATGTTCGTGCGGGACTTCACCTCGTCGACGTCGGCCTGGCGGATCCTCGGCATCAGCGAGCACCCTCGTTCGAGAGCGCGACCGTCCCGGCAGTCGCCGATGCCGGCCGCGCCGTGTGCGCGGACCGCGGGCGGGCATGCCGGGGCGTCCATATGCCGACCTCGGCGGGGTCGATGTCACCGATCAGGCGGTTGTGCCAGTCCACGGCGGTCTGGTCGGTGAGGCTCGCGACCTGATCGACGACGACCCGGGCGCGTTCCGCATCCGTGCCCGCGGCGAGGAAGTCCGCCGCGAAGGCCGGCTCGAGCACATCCGCCCCCGCCGTCCACAGCGCATCCGTGGACCAGAGCGCATCCGCCAGCCGCTTCAGCACGCGGCGCTGCTCCTTGTAGACGCCGCGGCGCGCATCGATCGTGACGATCGCCTGCCCCATGATGCCCTTGAGCACGGCGATCTCCGCCTCGATGACCTTCGGCACCACGACATGTGCGCTGTACCGCGCGAGATCCGCGCCGGGGTAGCTCTCGCGCGTGGCCGAGACGGCGGCCTTGGCGAACCGGCCGATCAGGTCGCTCGTGAGGTTCTTGAGCCGCGCCAGATCATGCCGCGATCGATCGAAAGAACGCAGCCACATGGGCTGGCGGGTGAGTCGGTACAGCGCATCGGCGAGGTCTTCGCGGGTGAAGTCGTAGCCCACCCACTGCTGCACCCGCCCGATGAGCGCGTGATGCTCGGCCGGATCCGCCAGACGCGCGACGTCGAGGTAGCCGTTCACGATCGCGTCCTCGAAGTCGTGCACGGAGTAGGCGATGTCGTCCGAGAGGTCCATGATCTCGGCCTCGATGCAGCGCAGCCGGCCCGGCGCGCCCTCGCGCATCCACCGGAACACGTCCTCGTCTTCGGGGTACACGCCGAACTTGAGACGTCCACCCGGATCCGGCACCGGGCTGTCGACGGTCCACGGGTACTTGCAGGTCGCGTCCAGGGTGGCGCGAGTGAGGTTGAGGCCGACCGAGCGATCACGGTCATCGAGGACCTTCGCCTCCAGCCGGGTGAGGATCCGCAGCGACTGGGCGTTGCCCTCGAAGCCGCCGATGTGCTGCGCCCAGTCGTTCAGCGCGCGCTCGCCATTGTGCCCGAACGGCGGATGCCCGAGGTCATGACTGAGGCACGCCGTGTCGACGACATCGGCCGAGACGCCGAGCGCGACCGCGAGCTCACGACCCACCTGCGCGACCTCGAGCGAATGGGTGAGCCGGTTGCGAGCGAAGTCGGCGGTGCTCGCCGGGCTCAGCACCTGCGTCTTCGCGGCGAGACGGCGCAGCCCCGCGGAGTGCAGCACACGCGCGCGATCCCGGGCGAAGTCGTCGCGCTCGGAGCGGTGGGTCTCGGCGAAGAAGCGGGCGGCGTCATGCGCACCGTATCCGGGTGCGTAGGTGCGCGCGGCGACCTCAGCCGCCACTGTTCTCGACCTCGGCTCCCCGCATCATGTCGGTCGTGGACGCCTCGACGTCCCGGGAGTCGAGCCAGCCGTCCGGGAGCGCGGTGCGCTTCGGGGTGCCCGCTCGACCGCGCTGGCCCTCGGCGGGCGCGCCCGGATAGGGAGCGTCACCGAGCGTTCCGAGGATGTCGTCGATCTCCTGCAGCGTGGACACCCGGGCGAGCGCCGCCCGCGTGTCACCGCCGACCGGATAGCCCTTGAAGTACCAGGCGACGTGCTTGCGCACGTCCTTGCAGCCGCGGTCCTCATCCTCGAAGAACTCGACGAGCAGCTCGGCATGCCGCCGGAACGCCTCCTTCACGAACCCGAGCGTGGCGTCGACGTGCACGGCATTCTCGTCGCCGAACGCACCGGCGAGCTCGCCGAACAGCCACGGCCGTCCGAGGCAGCCGCGGCCGACCACGACTCCGTCGCAGCCGGTCTCGGCCATCATCCGCACCGCGTCCTCGGCCGACCAGATGTCGCCGTTGCCGAGCACCGGAATCGAGGTGACCGCCGCTTTGAGCTCTCCGATCGCCGACCAGTCCGCGTGGCCCGAGTAGTACTCGCCCGCGGTGCGCGCGTGCAGCGCGACGGCAGCCGCCCCGGCGTCCTCCGCAGCACGGCCGGCGTCGAGGAACGTGAGATGGTCGCGGCTGATGCCCTTGCGCATCTTGACCGTGAGCGGCACCTCTCCCGCGGCCTTCACCGCCTGGCCGACGATGTCGGAGAACAGGCCGATCTTCCAGGGCAGCGCCGCTCCCCCGCCCTTGCGGGTCACCTTGGGCACCGGGCAGCCGAAATTCAGGTCGATGTGATCGGCGCGGTCTTCGGCGACGATGATGCGCACCGCCTCGGCGATCGTGACCGGATCCACGCCGTACAGCTGAATCGAGCGCGGGGTCTCGCTCTCGTGGTGCTGAATGAGCCGCATCGTGATCGCGTTGCGCTCCACGAGGGCGCGCGAGGTGATCATCTCGCTCACGTAGAGCCCCGCGCCGTACTCCCGGCAGAGCCGGCGGAACGCGGTGTTGGTGATACCCGCCATCGGCGCGAGCACGACGGGGACGTCGATGCGCAGGGGACCGATCTGCAGCGGGCGGACGGAGGCTTCAGCGAGAGTCATAGCCCGTCCATTCTCCCAGATCCCGGCCGGGTGATCCCCGGCCGACCTAGGCTGTGCATATGTCCGATCTCCCGCTGCGCCAGATCCCGTTCCTCGATGCGGAAGGCACCACCCGCACCCTCGACGATTTCGGATCCGGACCGGTGCTCGTGGTCAACGTCGCCTCGAAGTGCGGCCTGACGCCGCAGTACGCGCAGCTCGAGGAACTGCAGCGCCGGTTCGCCGGTCAGGGGTTCACCGTGCTCGGCTTCCCCTGCAACCAGTTCTTCGGCCAGGAGCCCGGATCCATGGAGCAGATCCTCGAGTTCTGCTCCACGACCTACGGGATCTCCTTCCCCATCAACGACAAGATCAAGGTCAACGGCCGTGGCGCGGCGGATCTCTACCGGTCGCTCACCCAGACCCCGGACGGGCGCGGCAAGGCGGGACGTGTGGAATGGAACTTCGAGAAGTTCCTCGTCGCGCCGGACGGCTCTGTGCAGCGGTTCCGTCCGAAGCAGACGCCGGACTCCCCCGAAGTCGTGTCGGCGATCGAGGCGGCGCTGGTCTGACCGGCCCCGCCCGATCGTCCGGTCACCCCTCGACGGGAGCGGACTCCGCGGCCTCGCCGCGCTTCGCCCACAGCTCGCGCAGCACTCCGGCGAACGCCTCCGGGGGCTGCGCCCCGCTCACGCCGTACTGTCCGTCGATCACGAAGAACGGCACGCCCTGGATCCCGTACGCCTGCGCCTGGGCCTGATCCTGGCGCACATCGGCCAGGTGCCGCTCGGAGCGCAGCGCGTCGGCGGCGGCGTCGCGGTCGAGACCGATCTCTGCGGCGAGGTCGGCGAGATCGTCGATGCGGCCGACATGGCGGCCCTCGATGAAGTACGCCGACATCAGTCGCTCCTCCATGTCGTGCTGGCGGCCCTGCGCCTTGGCGTGATGCAGCAGCTCGTGCGCCTTGACGGTGTTCGTGTGCTGCAGCAGATCGAACCGGTAGTCCAGGCCCGCCTCCTTGGCGATGCCGGTGACCCGGTCGAGCATCTGCTCGACCTGCGCGCGCGGCATGCCCTTGTGTCCCGCGAGGAAGTCGATCTCATCGCCGTCGAAGTCCACGGGCGTGTCGGGCGACAGCTCGAACGAGTGGAAGGTGATGTTCACCTGCGGTGCATCGTCGTCCCCCGCGGTGGCGGCGAGGCCTGCCTCGAGGTTCCGCTTGCCGATGTAGCACCAGGGGCAGGCGATGTCGGACCAGATATCGATGGAGATGGGTTCGCTCACACGTCAATTCAACCGCATGGAACCGAGGCGTATTCCGGTGAGCGCGCGTGTGACCTCAGAAGAGCAGCGTCGCGAGCCGCCGACGTGCGGTGCCGACGCGCGGATCCTCATCGCCGACCAGGCCGAAGAGCTCGACGAGGCGCTCACGCACCCGGGTCTTCTCCTCGGCATCGACCACGGAGAAGAGATCGAGCAGGCGATCGAACGCGTCGCCGACGTGCCCGCCGGCGACGTCGAGATCGGCGACCGCGAACTGCGCGTCGACACCGGCCGGTTCCGCCGCAGCCGCAGCGCGCACGGCGTTGAGGTCGAGCCCCTGCGTGCGGTGCAGCAGACGCACCTGGCCGAGTCCGGAGCGGGCCTCGTCGTCGCGGGGGTTCTCGGCCAGCGCCGTCTCGTACGCGTCGATGGCGGCGGCGTAGTCGCCCTTCTCGATCGCGTCGAACGCGGCCTGATGCAGCGGAGCCAGTGGCTTCTCCGCCGGCTCCGGCGTGGCGTCGGCGGTGCTCTCACCCACCGGCACTGCGCCCGTCACGCCGTGCTGCGCGGCCAGCTGGAGCAGCTGCGCGAAAACCTCGCGCACCTGCTCCTCCGGAACGGCGCCGGTGAAGAGCGGGACCGGCTGGCCGGCGACGAGTGCGACGACCATGGGGATGGACTGGGCCCGGAAGCCCTGGGCGAGCTGCGGGGTCGCGTCGACGTCGACCTTGGCCAGCACGACGCGGCCCGCGAGCTCGGTCACGACCTTCTCCAGCAGCGGGCTGAGCTGCTTGCAGGGTCCGCACCACTCGGCCCACAGGTCGACGACGACGGGGACGCTCTGCGACAGTTCGAGCACCTGCCCGAAGGTCGCGTCTGTCACGTCGACGATCAGCGGGATCGGACCGTCGAGCGCGACCTCTGCTGACGGCGCTCCCGGCGCGGGTGCTGCGGGGCGGTTGCGCAGCGAGGACAGGTCGACGGCTCCGCGGAGGGCGGCGGCGGACAGTTCGGTCATTTGATCTCCGTAACGCTCTGCAGCTGCTGCGACGCGGCGAGCAGCGTGATCTTGTCGTCCGACCCCTGGGCGGGCACCGCGAAGAACAGCTGGATGCCGTAGGTGGTGACGAATCCCGTCGCCGACTGGTCAAGGCCGGTGAGCGCCTTCGCCGAAGGGTTCTGATCGAGCTTGATGACGGCGTCGGCGGAGGTCGGCTTGATCGTCTGGACATCCTGCACGGTGACGGCGACGATCGCGCCGCTGTCGATGCTCGACATCGCGACCGGGGTCTCGCTTCCGGCGCCCGCGGCGAACGTGAGGCTCGAGGTCGTGTCGGCGTTCGCATCCTTCAGCGCCTTCTGCAGGGCTGCACGGCTGTCCTGCACCGACTTCACGAAGTCGAGCGCGGCCTTGTCGAACTCGTCGTGGAACTCGCTCTTGTCGCCCTTCTCGATCACATCGGCGAACTGCGCCGCGAGCTCGTCCGGCTGAGCGAGCAGGAACGGCGAGTCCGGCGGCGTGAGCTTGGCACCGAGCCACGCCGGCGCCATGTTCGGCAGCTTCGCGGCGGCCTGCATCTCGGCCACGGACGAGATCTTGTAGTCCGACCACGGGTCCGACTGCGTCATCGTCATGATGAGCGGTGCCACGGTCTCATCGGCACCGTGCTCGACGAGCATCAGCACCGTGCGCGGCCACGAGTCGTATGCCTGCGGCACGAGGATCTTGATCTTGTCGGGCGGGATCGTGGCCGGAAGCGCGAAATCCGCGACGCTCTTGCGCACGGCGTACGCCGTCTTGCGCGCTTCGAGCGCGGCGCCATCGAGCCGCGTCTCCGCCTTGGCGGCGTCGAGGTTCTTGTCGGCGTCAGCGAGGGTGGCGGAGATGCTCGACAGGATCCGCGACGCCTGCGCCTCGGTCACGGCAGGGGCCTGCTGGCCGCTCTCGGCGACCTTGGTCTCGGTGGGTGACGGCGTCGGCGAGGTTGCGGGCTGCGGCCAGATGTCAGGGCTGCAGCCGCTGAGCAGCGCGGCCGTCACGCCCACGGCGGGAATCAGCAGCAGCGCGCGTCGCCGGCGGGCCGGGACGGCGCGACGCTCGCGTACGGGACCGTCCGGCTGCGCGGCGGTCTCGGCGGGCGGATCCTGCGGCGCCTGGTCCGCCGGCTCTTCCTCGACCTCGTGCCGCGACGCCATGTCGATGGGCTCGGTCACCGGCAGGGGCGGCGGCGCCTTCCGGCGCGGACCGCGGCCCCGGCGTGCATGCCGCACACCGAGCACGTAGAGGATCAGCCCGAGCAGCAGGAATGCACCGCCGGCGACCATGAGCGGCCCCGCCCACGGGGTGGCCTGATCGAGCGGCCACCGCACGACGACGTCGGTCGGCGCGTCCGTCTTGCCGTCGGAGGCGACCAGCACGCTGACCCCTTCCGGCACCTGGACGCTGGTGATCAGCGAGCTCTTTCCCGCGTTGCTGTCGAGCCACAGATCGGATCCGGCCGGGTTCCTGGTCGCCGCTCCCGCATCCTGGCTGTCGACGGTCGGCTCGACCACGCGCGCGCTGGGCGCGCCGTCCTTGCCGAGCGTGATGCGGTTGTAGGTGGCGTCGCTCAGCCACGCCTTGAGGTCGGCCGTGCGCGCCTGCGCGACGAAGACCGGGCCCTCGCCGCGGACGACGATGGTCTGCTCACCCGGGTGCGCGCGCAGCACGGCGGAGTCGATGACCGTGTACGCCTGCGGCGCCTTGACCGTCAGCGTTACGCTGACATCCTTCGGGCCGAGGAAGATGGTCCGCTGCGCGATGCCGGTCCCGATCAGGACCGCCGCCAGCACGAAGGCCAGGACGGCCCATACAAAACGCACGAAAAGTCTCCTCCGCGATCCGGGGCCTCTGCCCGGGATCTCCGCTCGACGTTTCAGACTAGCGAAACGACCTGGGCAGATGCCACGAGTGCCCGTGCCATCGGCTCCGCGCCCGGCGATGCTCAGGCCCAGGCGGGCGATCGGCGGCTACGCTGAAGGGCCTGATCGAAGGATGGCGATGAAGCTGCACAACCCGTTCCGCACCGCCCTGGTGGCGACGCTCGGCGTGGGCCTGGGCATCATGCTGATCCAGAGCGTGCAGGCCCTGTCGACGATCCTGCTCTACGTCGGCACCGCCCTCTTCCTGAGCCTGGGTCTGGACCCGATGGTGAGCTGGCTGACCCGCCGGAAGCTGCCGCGCTGGGCGGCGGTGCTCATCACGATCCTGGTCGTGCTGGGTGTCTTCGCCGGGATCGTCCTGATGGTGATCCCGATCCTGGTCAGCCAGATCTCGCTGCTCGTGCAGCAGATCACGAGGATCGTGAACAGCGGCACCTCCATGGCGGATTTCAAGCACTGGCTGGAGACGCTCTTCCCCAATCTCGACATCGACACGGTGTTCGGCTACGTCAATGACTGGCTCACCAAGAACCTCGGTGACATCAGCAGCTCGATCGGCCAGGGCGTGATCGTGGTGGGCGGGGCGCTGGTCGCGGGCCTCACCGGCACCTTCATCATCCTCATCCTCACGATCTACTTCACGGCGGCGATCCCGTCGCTCAAGGGCGCGGTCTACCAGGTGGTGCCGGCATCCAAGCGGGACCGATTCATCGATCTCGCCGAGCAGATCACGGCGTCCGTGGGGCACTACGTGATGGGCCAGGTCGCGATGGGTGTCATCAACGGCGTCTTGAGCTTCATCTTCCTGTCGATCCTCCAGGCGCCCTTCCCCATCGTGCTCGCCGTCATCGCCTTCTTCTTCTCGCTCATCCCGCTGGTGGGCACGCTGACCGGATCCACGATCATCGTGCTGCTGTGTCTCATCCCCGGCCTCGGCTCGCCCCCGCTGGCATGGCTGATCGCGGCGATCTACTACCTCATCTACATGCAGGTCGAGGCGTACCTGATCTCGCCGCGAGTGATGAACCGGGCCGTCTCGGTGCCGGGTGCGGTCGTCGTGATCGCCGCCCTGTCCGGCGGTGCGCTGCTCGGCCTGCTCGGTGCGCTCATCGCGATCCCCGTGGCGGCGAGCATCCTGATCATCTACCGCCAGGTGCTCATCCCGCGGATGAACGAGCGCTGACGATGTCGAGCCCGGCGCCGCGGCCTCGAGAGACTCCGTCTCAGACCGCGGGCCACACGCGCGAGAGCGGCAGCGCCGACGGATTCACGGCGGCGACGATCTCGTCGAGCACACGGCGGGTCTGGGTCTCCCCCACCCACAGATGACGTCCGCCTTCGACGGCGATGAGCTGCGCGTGCGGGATCGCGGCGAAGCGCTCGGCGGCCTCGGCCGGGCGCAGATAGTCGTCGAGCTCCGGCACCAGCGCGATCACGCGGCGCTCGTCCTGGGCCCAGGCCGAAATCTCGGCGACGCTCGCGCGGTGCAGCGGCGGCGAGAGCAGGATGACCCCCTCGATATCGTGCTCCCGCCCGTACTTCAGAGCGAGCTCCGTGCCGAAGGACCAGCCGACCAGCCAGGGACGCGGCAGCGCCCGCTCGCGCACGATCTCCATGGCGGCCGCGACGTCGTGACGCTCCGCAACGCCTCCGTCGAAGGCGCCGTCGCTCCGCCCCCGCGGCGACGCCGTGCCCCGCGTGTTGAATCGCAGCACGGCCAGATCGGCGAGCGCCGGGAGCCGGGCGGCCGCCTTGCGCAGGATGTGAGAATCCATGAAGCCACCGGCGGTCGGCAGCGGGTGCAGCGTCACGAGCGTGGCCGCAGGATCCTTCGCCTCAGGTACAGCCAGCTCCCCGACCAGGCACAGCCCGTCAGCGGTGTGCAGTTCGATGTCCTCGCGGCGTGCGGGGAGCAGTCGTGGTCCGCGGATCTCCATCTCTCAGCTCCGCTTCCAGCAGCCGGAGTGCCAATGCCGGCGCGCCGCCAGATCTGCGGCGTCCCCGAGCACGCCATCGGCGCGCCAGACCACGAGGTGGGCCGTGCCGGTCGGGACGACGCCGCGGCAACCGGGGCAGATGTAGTCCTTCTGCGCTTGGACGGCTGAGAGCGGCTGCACGTACCACTCTCCGCCACCGCGCGTCTCGGTGCGCTTCCAGCCGGCGATCAGACGATCGAGCGAATCCTCGCGCGGGCGCGCCGGACGCCGTCTCTGCGAACGTGGCATGGGGAGAGCGCCGGTCACCACCAGCTGTTGGACGACCAGAACGCCTGCGCCTGGGCCCAGCTGCCGTAGCGGCCGACGGCGTAGCCATTGGCCCAGCGCAGGTTGTCGACCGGGTCGTAGCCGTTGCCGGGGACCTTGCTGCACGGCAGCGCCTGCACAAGACCGCAGGCCCCGGATCCGCTGTTCGTCGCGTTCGGGTTCCAGCCGCTCTCGCGGCTCACGATGTAGTCGACATAACCCCAGTCGCTCGAGGCGATGCCCGCAGCAGCCATCCACTCCGCCGGTGCGCCGCCACCGCTGTAGTACAGCGGCGCAGGGTCGGACGATCCGGACGACGAGCCGGAGTCACTGCCCGAGGAGGCGGGCTCGGGGGTCGGCGTGGGAGTGGGCGTCGGCGTCGGCTTGACGTAGACCTCGAAGGCATCGCGCACCTGCGGCTTGACGGTCGCTCCGTGCACCGAGACGGTGATGTTCTGCGCGTCGCGGGCAGCAAGCGCATAGGCGGTGGTCGTCGACGCATGTGCCGGCTCCACCGCGGAGATGGCCATGCCCGCCGGTGCGATGATCGCGACGGAGAAGCCGACCACGGCGAGGCTTGCGAACACGGCGGAGGTGGCCCGTCGACGAGGCTTCGCGGGCGCGACTGCGCGGGCTCCTGTGCCTGTCACGCGTTGCGCGGCGGTTCGGGTGCGCGCCGCAATCAAATCGTTATCGGGAGTCACAATGGCTCCGAGTTTAGCCAGATCAAGCTGGGATCGCCATGAGAATCGCCCGACGCGACCGGCATCGGATCACCGGATCGCGAGCAGCACGTCGATGGTCGCATCCAGGAGTGCATCGACCTGCTCTTCGCGATAACCGCGGCGCTGCATGCGGAACGCGGTCTGTCGGACCTGGTCGGCACTGAGCGGGTCGCCGTCGCGGAGGAAGCGCACGATGCGCTTCGCCACATGATCGACCTCGTCGACGCGATAGCCGAAGGTGAGGATCCCGGCGCGCGCGAACAGGTGCCCGTGCGGTCGGCTCAGGTGGTCGAGGATGATCTGCGCGTCCGTGCGGGCCCTGCTCACCCACGCCGAGGCGCCGTCGGCGGCCACCACCACCGCCCGCTCCCGCTGCGCGAAAGCCTCCTCCACGCGGGCGAGCGCGGCGTCGACCGATGCGATGTCGTATCCGCCGCGGACCAGCGGGAACGACGCCGCCCGGATGTCGACCGAGTCGATTCCCTCCGCACCGTGCTCGAACGCGCCGCGCGCCCGGGTCAGGAAGGTGTCGACGGCCGCGCGCTGGTACCCCTTCTCACGCCGGGGCGCCACGGGGAAGCTGGGCGCGGACTGCGCCCGGTCGTCGGGTCGTGCGGAATCGGTCATGCTGCCGCCAGGGGGGTGAGGAGCGAGTACAGGGCGAGGGCGACCACGGCGGACGGCAGGACGCTGTCGAGCCGGTCGAGCAGGCCGCCATGGCCCGGGATCCAGGAGCTCATGTCCTTGATCCCGAGGTCTCGTTTGAGAAGCGATTCGCCGAGGTCGCCCAGTGTGGCGGACGCGACGAGCGCTGCGCCGAAGATCAGGCCGCCCCACCACGGCACGCCGAGCATGTAGATGCCGATCAGGACACCGGCGACGAGGGAACCGAGCACCGCGCCCGCGAACCCCTCCCACGTCTTCTTCGGGCTGATTCGCGGTGCCATCGGGTGTCGTCCTCCCCGCCCGAAGAGCAGACCGGAGGCGTATGCGCAGGTGTCGGCGACCACGACCACGATGATGAACGCGAGCACCCACCATTCGCCGCGGGGCTGACGGAGCAGCATCAGCGTGATCGCACCGAGGAACGGCACATAGGTCTGCACGAAGCCGCTTGCGAGCGCGTCGGTGAGCACGTCACCGTAGATGCGCCCGTCCTGAGCGACCATCTGCGCGACCAGGCGCCAGACGATCACGCCGAAGACGGCCACGAACAGCATCACCCAGCACAACCACGGATCCGCGAAGTAGCCGCCGGCCGCGAGGGCGCCGCCGAGCACGATCTGGGGCCACAGGTCGATCTTGCGCCCACCCGCACGCAGCGCCAGCACCAGCTCCCACACCGCGAGCAGGATGATCGCCATGCCGACGACGACGAAGGACCACTTCGCGAGCAGCAGCGACGCGAGGATCACGCCGCCGATGAGCAGCCCGACGAGGATCGCGACCACGAGGTCGCGTCCGGTGCGGGCCTTGATGCGCTCGTTGGCCTGGTCGAGCTGATCACGGGCGTGCGAGACGTGCGTCTCGAACTCCGCCATCTTCGCCTGCCACTGGTTCGGCTGCGGCTCGGCCGGCACGCCGGCGCGCGACGGCAGCGGCGGCCGGGGCGGGATCCGCGACGCGTCGTCGGGATCGGTGGGTGTGCTCATCGGCGGTCTCAGACCTCCAGGAGCTCGGCCTCTTTGCGCTTGACAGCGTCGTCGATCAGATCGACGTGCTGGCGCGTCAGGGCGTCGAGCTCCTTCTCGCCGCGCGCGATCTCGTCCTCGCCGAGATCGCTCTTGAGGCCGTCGAGCTCATCCTTCGCCTTGCGGCGGATTCCGCGCACGTGCACCTTGGCGTCCTCGCCCTTGCTCTTGACGAGCTTGACGTACTCCTTGCGCCGCTCAGCGGTGAGTTCCGGCATGGTGATGCGGATGATGTTGCCGTCGTTCGTCGGGTTGGCGCCGAGGTTCGGCATGTCGCGGATCGCCTGCTCGATCGCCTTCAGCGCCGACTTGTCGTACGGCGTGACGATGAGCGAACGCGCCTCGGGGTTCGCCAGCGACGCGAGCTGCGCGAGCGGGGTCGGCGTGCCGTAGTAGTCGACGAGCACCTTCTGGAACAGCTGCGGGTTGGCGCGACCGGTGCGCACCGTGGCGAAGTCCTCCTTCGCGGCCTCGACGGCACGCTGCATGCGGGAGGTGGTGTCGGTGAGGACATCCGCGATCACGGGGGCTCCTATCGTCAGGGGTGTTCCAGTCAAGTCTATCGGGGCCGATGCGCGGATCCCCTGCACCGAATGGCGCAGGGGATCCGCGGTTCGCGTCGATCCTGTGATCAGGCGGCGACGCGCGTGCCGATGGGCTCGCCGAGCAGCGCGCGGGTGATGTTCCCTGCGGGCTCCATGCCGAACACGCGCATCGACATCCCGTTGTCCATGCAGAGGCTGAACGCCGTGGAGTCGACGACCTTGAGCCCGCGCACCAGCGCATCCTGGAACGTGATCTCCTCGATGCGCTCGGCGCTCGCATCCGTCTTCGGGTCGGCCGTGTAGATCGCGTCCACGCCGTTCTTGGCGACCAGCACCTCGTCCGCGCCGATCTCCAGAGCCCGCTGTGCGGCCACGGTGTCGGTGGAGAAGTACGGCAGACCGGCGCCGGCGCCGAAGATCACGACCCGCCCCTTCTCCATGTGCCGCTCGGCGCGCAGCGGCAGGTACGGCTCGGCGACCTGGGTCATCGCGATCGCCGACTGCACGCGCGGGGCGGCGCCCGCCTGCTCCAGGAAGTCCTGCAGCGCCAGCGCGTTCATCACCGTGCCGAGCATGCCCATGTAGTCGGCGCGCGCGCGATCCATGCCGCGCTGGCTGAGTTCTGCACCGCGGAAGAAGTTGCCGCCGCCGACCACGACGGAGATCTCCACCCGGTCGGTGGCTGCGGCGATCTCGCGGGCGATCTGGCTGACGATGTCGGGGTTGACCCCGAGCTGCCCGCCGCCGAAGGCCTCGCCGGAGAGCTTGAGGACGACGCGGCGTCGACCCTGTCGTTCGGTCATGGAGTGCTTCCTCTCGTCTGGGAAAAGATACCGTCTGCGGCCCCGCGCATGCAGGGCGGGCATGACGAAGGGGTCCGGATCCTGATGGATCCGAACCCCTTCGATGCTGTTACGCGCCGACCTTGAACCGGGCGAAGCCGGTCACGTTCAGTCCGGCGTCCTTGGCGACCTGGCCGACGGACAGCTTGTTGTCCTTGGCGTAGTCCTGCTCGAGCAGGGCGACCTGCTTGAAGAACGCGGTCACGCGGCCCTCGACGATCTTCGGCAGGGCGGCCTCGGGCTTGCCCTCGTTGCGGGAGATCTCGGTGACGATCTCGCGCTCCTTCTCCACGTCCGCGGCTGGGACGTCCTCACGGGTGAGGTAGGAGGGGTTGGCGAACGAGATGTGCTGGGCGATGCTGCGCGCGGTCTCGGCGTCGTCACCCGTGTAGGCGACGACGACGCCGATCTGCGGCGGCAGGTCCTTGCTGGTGCGGTGCAGGTAGACCTCGGTCTTGTCACCGGCGATGGTGGCGACGCGACGCAGCTCGACCTTCTCGCCGATGATGGCTGCCTCGTCCGAGATCAGCTGCTCGACGGTCTGCCCGTTCGCGTCGGCCGCGAGACCCTCCGCGACAGAGTTCGCCTTGACGGCGGCGACCGCGTCGGCGACCTTCTCGGCGAGGGCGATGAAGCGCTCGTTCTTGGCGACGAAGTCGGTCTCGCAGGCGAGCTCGACGAGCGTCACGGCACCGTCGGACTCGCGGGCGACGACCAGGCCCTCGCTGGTGGAACGGTCAGCGCGCTTGGCGTTGCCCTTCGCACCCTTCAGGCGCAGGATCTCGACGGCCTTCTCGACGTTTCCATCGGCCTCTTCGAGAGCCTTCTTGGTGTCGACCATTCCCGTACCGAGCTGCTCACGCAGCGCCTTGATGTCGGCGATGGTGAAGTTGGCCATGTTGTGGCGGCTCCTTGCTTCGTGTGTGTGTACGTGTTGGTGATGCGGGCTTTACTCGGCGTCGGCGGCCGGGGTCTCGACGACCTCGGTCTCGACAGCCGGAGCGGCCTCGGTCTCGACGACCCCGGTCTCGACGACCTCGACTGCCGGCGCAGCCTCGGCGGCGGGCGCCTCGAGAAGCTCCTGCTCCCACTCGGCGAGCGGCTCGGCGTCGCCGGCCTCGGGGCTGTGCTTGACCTGCAGGCCCTCGGCCGCGGCGTCCGCGATGATGCGGGTCAGCAGCGAGACGGAGCGGATCGCGTCGTCGTTGCCGGGGATCGGGTACTGGAAGTCATCCGGGTCGGCGTTCGTGTCGAGGATGCCGATGACGGGGATGCCGAGCTTCTTGGCCTCGTCGATGGCGAGGTGCTCGCGCTTGGCGTCGACGACCCACAGGGCCGACGGGGTCTTCGTCAGGTTGCGGATGCCGCCCAGCGACTTGTGCAGTTTGTCGAGCTCGCGCTTCTTGAGCAGCAGCTCCTTCTTGGTGAAGCCCGAGGCGGCCGGGTTCTCGTAGTCGAGCTCCTCGAGCTCCTTCATGCGGGCAAGGCGCTTCGCGATGGTGGAGAAGTTGGTGAGGAGGCCACCGAGCCAGCGCTGGTTGACGAAGGGCTGGCCGACGCGGGTGGCCTGCTCGGCGAGGATCTCCTGCGCCTGCTTCTTCGTGCCGACGAAGAGGATGGTGCCGCCGTGCGCGACCGTCTCCTTGACGAAGTCGTACGCCTTGTCGATGTAGCCCAGCGACTGCTGCAGGTCGATGATGTGGATGCCGCTGCGCTCGGTGAGGATGAAGCGCTTCACCTTCGGGTTCCACCGGCGGGTCTGGTGTCCGAAGTGAACGCCGCTGTCGAGCAGCTGGCGGATGGTGACGACGGCCATGGTCGTTCTCCTTGTTGTTTGAGGTTGTGCTGCCGATCGGGCGATCGGCGATCCTGGTGCCCGACGCACACGCCGCCCTCCGGGGAGGGACCTGTGGAGTGTTCGCCACGTTGAACGCTGTGGGCACGCGTAGTCACCCCGACATACGGGATGCCCTGCAAGCATATCAGGATCCGGCAGTCGCGTCGGTCGCCCTCCGCAGTGCCTCGATGCGTCCGGCCGCGCACGGGAGCGGACCGGGCCCATCGAAGCGATCACTCCGCACATCGACGCCGCGTGGCCGGTTCTGCACGGATTGCGCCGGCGCCGTCCCGCTCGGCCGGGTGTCGTCCGACGATGGAGCATGCATTCGCCGATCATCCCCGTCCGCCATCATGCGCGCGCCGGCAGAAGCACCCGGTGGGCGCAGGTCCTCACCGGCGTCGTCCTCGCCGCACTGGCTTCGATCGCGGCGCCGGGCGCACCGCCTGCCGCCGCGTCCACCGGGTCCTGGGTGATCGCGGCGGATGCCTCTCCGGCTCTTCCCGACCACGACTGGCGATGGCCCGTCGACGGGGCAAGAACGGTCGTCGAGCCGTTCCGCGCACCGGCGCATGCATACGGTCCCGGCCATCGCGGCGTCGACCTTTCGGCGACCGGCGATCTGCGCGCACCGGCCGACGGTGTCGTCGCGTTCCGCGGCACCGTGGTGGATCGCCCCCTGATCACGATCGATCACGGGAACGGCCTGGTCACCACGCTCGAACCCGCCCAGAGCGCACTCGCGCCCGGCACGGCCGTTCGTCGCGGGGACGTGATCGCGACGTCGGCGGCGGGCGGGCACGCTCCGGTCGGAACAGTGCACCTCGGCGTGCGCTGGAACGGCGCCTACATCAATCCGATGCTGCTGTTCGGCGACGTCCCCCGAGCGGTGCTGCTCCCCTGCGGATCCGACGGCTGCTGATCCCTCTCCGCCGCCGCATGTGCCCGCCGCGCGCGGCAACGGACGCTGCATGCGATGCGCAGAGACCGGTCAGGCCCGTGGATGTGCGAGACGATACGTCGCCGTCAGACGCTCCGCCGATACGTGCGTGTAGATCTGCGTGGTGCCGAGGCTCGCGTGTCCGAGGATCTCCTGCACCGCGCGCAGATCGGCACCGCCGTCGAGCAGATGGGTCGCCGCGGAGTGGCGAAACGCGTGCGGTCCGACCGTCTGGGCGCCGATCACCGGGGCCAGCACACGGGAGACGAGCTCGTACACGGCGCGGGGGCCGAGCGCGGCTCCCCGCACACTGCGGAACAGCGCGGGGCCCGGCCGTTCCGTGCGCGCCACCAGTGCGGGCCTGGCGCGGCGCAGATACGCGGCGACCGCGTCACGTGCGGGTGCCCCGAACGGCACGACGCGCTCCTTGTCCCCCTTGCCGACCACCCGCGCCGTTCCTCGATCGAGGTCGACGTCGTCGACGGCGAGTCCGCACAGCTCAGACACACGCATACCGGATCCGTACAGCAGCTCGAGGATCGCGCTGTCGCGCAGCCGGATCGGATCACCGCCGAGAGCGGCATCCCTGGCCTCGTCCAGGAGCACCCGCATCGCGTCTGCGGAGGCGACAGCCGGAAGGGTGCGCCCCCGCTTCGGCGCGACGAGCCGCAGACTCGGATCCACGGAGACGACTCCGGTCTCGGCTGCCCACGTGAAGAACGAGCGCACCGCCGCTGTGCGCCGCGCCAGCGTCGATCGCGCGTCACCGCGCTGTGTCGCCCTCCAGAGCCATTCGCGCAGCGCCTCCAGGTCGACGTTGCGGATGTCGGCGTCGGCGGTCGCGGAGGACAGATCCGCAAGATCGGACCGATAGGCGCGCACCGTCGCAGCCGACAGGCGACGCACCTGGGTCAGGTGCGTCGCGAACGCCGTCGCGGCCTCGGAAACGCGCATGGGTCCAGCATGCGCGCCGATCGTCGTGCCCCGCGGGAGCACGCGCGGACGGAGCACCGGTCGGCCGTCTCCCGCGGTCACATCACGACGCTGCGCCAGCCCTGCTCGGATCGCACGGCGCTGCCGTCGAGCTCCAGGATCCCGAGGAGCGCTTCCACGCGCTCCCGGCTGAGCCCGCTCCGGCGGGCGAGCTCCGCGCTGTCGCGAGCGACCCGCCGGTTCAGCGCGTCTCCGAGCCGCACCATGTCAGGATCCTCCGTCACAGGCACCGGCTGCGCCGACTCCTGGCCCAGCAGCTCGCGCACGTCCGCGGTCGAGGTCACACAGCGCGCGTCGTAGTCGCGCAGCAGCCGATGACAGCCCGCGGAGGACGTCGAGGTGATCGGTCCAGGGACGGCACCCAGAGGACGCCCCAGGGCGGCCGCATGGCCGGCCGTGTTCAGCGTTCCGCTGCGCTGTCCCGCCTCGACCACCACCGTCGCCGCAGACAAGGCGCTGATCAGGCGGTTCCGTTCCAGGAAACGCCATTTGGTCGGCGCCGCACCGCAGGCCACCTCGCTGACGACGGCGCCGGCCCGGGCGGACACGATCCGTTCGAAAAGCTGGGCATGACCGCTCGGGTACGGCCGATCGATCCCTCCGGCCAGCACGGCCACCGTCGAGCCGCCTGCGCCGAGCGCCGCGCGATGGGCGGTCCCGTCGATGCCGTACGCACCACCGGAGAAGACGACGAGTCCGTCGGCCGCGAGTTCGCTCGCGAACTCCGCGGCGACGTGCTCGCCGTATGCCGACGCTGCCCTGGCTCCGACGATCGCGACGCCGGTCCGCGACAGCGCACCCACGTCACCACGAGCCCAGAGCGCGAGCGGTGCGTGGGCGCCGAGATCTGCGAGCGACGCGGGCCATTCGGGGTCCGTCGGCAGCACCAGCCGGGCACCCGTCCGCGCGGCGATGAGCAGCGGTGCGAGCAGCTGGCCGGCGTCGAGCCGGGCGGACCAGCGCTTGCGCCCCTCCCGCAGAGCCGCAGCAGCCGGGCGCTCGGCGCCGGCGCGGTCCTCGAGGAGTGCGCCGTCGGCACCGCCGAACGCGATGTCCAATGCCTCCGTGGCGCCGAGCGCGTCGATGAGCGCCCCCGCCACGCCATCACCCGGTTCGGTGAGCAGGTTCCAGATCACCTCGTCTCGCACCGCCGGGTCTGCGCCGTCACTGCGCAGCGCGGTCAGCGCCGCGAGGAACTCCGCGTGCTCTCGCACGTCACGGAGCTGCCGGTGCGATGCAGCGGAGGTGCGCGAGCACTCCGCCGGTTCGAGATCCGGTCGCGATCGCGCCCAATCGTCTCCGCTCATGACATCATCCCCTTCTTCAGGTACAGCGCCCGCCCCACGTGGGCGAGCTCAGGCTTGTCGGCGCCGTCCAGATCGGCGACACTCCAGGCGAGACGCAGCACGCGGTCGTATCCGCGCAGCGTCAGCGATCCCCGCTGCAGCGCCCGGTCCAGCGGGGCACGCGCGTCGGGCGGAAGCCGGTACTCGCCCTGGCGGAGCCACGTTCCCGGCACATGCGCGTTCAGCCGCCAGGGCATGCCGCTCCAGCGCCGGGCCGCGCGGTCTCGGGCGCGTATGACGCGCACGCGGGCATCGGCCGTCGAGGTCGCCCCGCGCTCGTGGGAGCTCACCTGCGCCGCAGACACCCGGGCGACACGGACGTCGATGTCGAGGCGGTCACGGATCGGGCCGGAAAGGCGCGCCGCATAGCGGCGGATGGAGGCGGGCGGGCAGATGCACTCCTCGCCGACCACTCCGAACAGCCCGCACGGACACGGGTTGGTCGCGAGAGCGAGCTGGAAGCGTGCGGGGAAGCGCACGGTGAACTCTGAGCGATGGATCTCGATCGAACCGGACTCGAGCGGTTGTCGCAGCGCATCCAGCACGGCACGGGGAGCCTCGGCCGCCTCGTCGATGAAGAGAAGCCCGCCGTGCGCTCGGGCGATCGCACCCGGGCGCGCCGCGCGGGACCCGCCTCCGACCATCGCCGCCAGCGAGGCGCTGTGGTGCGGCGCGACGAAGGGCGGCCGGTGGTCGAGGCGGGTCAGGTTCTCCCCCATCAGCGATCGGATGGATGCCACCTGCAGAGCGGCCTCCTCATCGAGGTCCGGCAGGATCCCGGCGAGCCGGCGCGCGAGCATGGTCTTTCCGGCGCCCGGGGGCCCGGACAGCAGGATGTGGTGCCCGCCTGCCGCCGCCACGATGAGCGCCGCCACGGCCTCGTCCTGCCCGATCACGTCGGCCAGCTCGAGCACGGGCTCGTCGGTCTGCGGCGCCCCGGCCACCCGCACCGGCTGCAGGTCGCCCGGATCCTCCAGATCGGCACCGTGCAGCAGCGCGACGTGTGCGAGGCTCACGGCCGGGTGCACGTCCAGTCCCGGAACGAGCCGCGCCTCCTCCTCGTTCCCGACCGGCACCACGACGTGTTCGAATCCGGCCTCGCGCGCGCCGTGCAACGCGGGCAGCACGCCAGGGACGGGGCGAAGCCTGCCGTCGAGGCCGAGCTCGCCGAGATGCACGGTGCGTGCGAGCGACGCCGCATCGAGCGTCCCCTCGGTACCCAGTGCGGCGATCGCGATGGCCAGGTCGAACGACGAGCCGTGCTTGGGCAGGCTCGCCGGCGACAGGTTGACCGTGAGCTTGCGTCGTGGCAGATCCAATCCGCTGTTCTTGCAGGCGTTGTGCACGCGCCGCGCCGCCTCCCCGAGCGCCCGGTCGCCCAGGCCGATCAGGTCGAATCCGGGGGTCTGCTGGGACAGATCGGCCTCGACCTCGACCATGTGCCCGTTCAGCCCGGTCAGCGCGACGGCCCAGGTGCGGGCGGTCATCGCAGATCCTGCAGATGCTCGAGGGATCCGACCGCCGGATCCGCGCCGATGATGCCGATCGCCTCCAGCCGCAGCCCGTGGCCTCTACTCGACATCGGGTGTTCCCGCACCCAGGCGTGCGCGAGCCGCCACAGTCGGTGGCGCTTGCGCTCGTCGATCGCCTCGAACGGGTGGCCGAAGTCGATCGAGCGACGGGTCTTCACCTCGACGAACGCGAGCACTCCCTCGCGCTCGGCGACGATGTCGAGCTCGCCCTGATCACATCGCCAGTTGCGGTCGAGGATCCGGTATCCGCTGCGGGTCAGATGCTCGGCGGCGCGGTCCTCGCCCGCCCGTCCGAGTTCGTCCTTGGCTGCCATGCGGAACAGCCTGATCGTCGCAGAAGCCCTCTGGGGGGCGCCCGACGCAACCGGTGCAGAAGATCCTCGCTCCCGCGAATGTGGAGGAGGAAGGCGTCACTCGCCGTCGAGCGAGAGCTCCTGCGGCAGTTCGAACTCGCGGCGCGAGAGCTCCTCCACGTTCACGTCCTTGAACGTGAGCACCCGCACCGACTTCACGAACCGGTCGGCGCGGTAGATGTCCCACACCCACACATCGTTCATCGAGACCTCGAAGTAGAAGTCGTGCTCGGTGTCCCGCCGCACGACGTTGACCTCGTTCGCGAGGTAGAAGCGGCGCTCGGTCTCGACGACGTACTGGAACTGCAACACCACGTCCCGATACTCGCGGTAGAGAGCGAGTTCGAGTTCGCGGTCGTAGTCGTCGAAGGCGTCGTCATCCATGATGCGTCCATCCTACGAGGCGGCGGACGCGTGCCGCGCCCGCGCCGTCAGAACAGCGTCGGCGCCTCGGCGATCGACCAGGATGCCCGGTGATGCGGCGTGAGCCCACGACGACGGATCGCCTCACGGTGCTCGGCGCTCGCATAGCCCTTGTTCCGCTCCCACTGGTACTCGGGGTAGCCGCCGGCGAGCTCGACCATGATCGCGTCGCGCGCGACCTTCGCGAGCAACGATGCGGCGGCCACAGATGCGCAGTCGCGGTCGGCCTTGACGATCGAGCGCACCGTGAGAGGTCCGGGGTGCACGGCGGACACATAGTCGTGATTGCCGTCCAGGATGACGAGCGCCGCGGAGGGGTCCCATCCGTCGCCACAGGCGGCGAGGATCGCGCGCGACGCCGCCAGCCCGAGTGCACGCATGATGCCGACCTCGTCGACCTCGGTGCTCTCCGCCCAGCCCACGGCGCTGGCCGGCGCCCAGGCCGACGCACGCTCCGCCACCTCGGGGCGGCGCCTCTCCGGTACGAGCTTGGAGTCCCGGAGTCCGTGAGGCACGCGCCTGCGGGCTGCCGCCGCGTCGATGACGGTCGCCCCCACGGCGACAGGACCGGCCAGAGCGCCGCGGCCCACCTCGTCCAGCGCGATCAGCACGGAATGCTCGCGGAGCAGTCGCCGCTCCAGCCGCAGGTCAGGCTCGACGACCGCCACGGCGGCGTCCCTGCGGCTTGGGCTCCGGAACGCCGTTGAACACGGCGTAGTGGCCGTCGACGAGGCCGAAGCGGTCGAACGGCCAGGTGATGAGGAACGCGCGCCCGACGATGTTGCCCATGGGCACGAACCCGCCACCCGGCTGGTCCTGGTGATAGCGGGAGTCCTCGGAGCGGGTGCGGTTGTCGCCGAGCACCCAGATCGCGTTCTTCGGCACCGTGACGTCGAACGGGATCCCGGAGGCGCGGGTGTCGCCGACACCCTGCTTGAGATAGGCGGATTCATCCACCGGCGCGCCGTTCACGGTGAGCTGCCCGAGCGAGTTGCAGCACACGACGTGGTCGCCGGGCAGGCCGATGAGGCGCTTGACCAGATGATCGTCGGAGTCGGGAGCGGCGATGCCGACGAGAGTGAGGAACCACTCCCCCGCTTCCACCAGCGCCGGCCGCGGAGGCTGCGCGGGAGCGGGTGGGAGCCATCCGCCCGGATCCTTGAACACCACCACGTCGCCACGGTGATAGCCGTTCCAATGCGGGGTGAGCTCGTCGACGAGGATCCGGTCCTTCACGAGCAGCGTGCTCTCCATCGAGCCGGAGGGGATGTAGAAGCTGCGCACGACGAAGCTCTTCACGAGGAACGAGACGAGCACCGCGATGAGCAGGATCACGACGATGTCCCGGAGGAAGATCACCCAGCCGTGCCGGCGGCGCACCGGTCGACGGCGGGAGGCCTCGGCGGGTTCGACCGCGATCTCATCCGTCATGCGCCATCCTTCACCGCCGTCGGCCGTCGACCGACGGCACCATCCAGCTTCTCATGCCCCGGCATGAACAAAGCGCCCCGAGGACCGTGTCCTCGGGGCGCTCCGGAAGCTGATTCGGATCAGCGCGCGTCGCGCTTCTCCTTGATCTTCGCCTTCTTGCCACGCAGGTTGCGCAGGTAGTACAGCTTGGCGCGGCGCACGTCACCGCGGGTGACGACCTCGATGTGATCGATCACCGGCGAGTGCACCGGGAAGGTGCGCTCCACGCCCACCTGGAAGCTGATCTTGCGCACCGTGAAGGTCTCGCGCACGCTGTCGCCCTGGCGGCCGATGACGACGCCCTGGAAGACCTGGATACGCGAGCGGCTGCCCTCGATGATGTTGACGTGCACCTTGACGGTGTCACCGGGGAAGAACTCGGGGATGTCGGAGCGGAGCGAAGCCGCGTCGACGGCGTCGAGGATCTGCATGATCGTCTCTCTCTGCACTCGCCTCAGGTCGCATGCATGTCGGAAGGAAAAGGTGATGGTGTGCCGAACGGCGCGCAGGGCGTCCGCGGGCTCCCCTGAGGCAGAGCCTGGTCACGGCACAAGGAACCATTCTGCCATGGATTGGAAGTCCGACCAAAACGGACGACGCGTGCGCTCAGCGCTGCGGCTGACCGTCCCCGGGGCGCCCCGTCTCCGAGATCACGATGACCTCGCCATATGACCTGGCACGGTCGCGCATCGCATTGTCCTGGTCGCCGATCGTCGACGCTCGCATCGTATCCCCGTCGACGGTGAAGGCCGCCCGGCCGCGTGCGGCGACGTCCTTCCAGAGCTGCCACAGGGTCGACCAGAACACCGCGAGGAACGCGACGATCGCGCCCGTCAGCACCCAGCCGAACGCGGCAGGGAAGAAGCCGAGAGCGACGATCAGGCCGTGCCACACGGTGAACCCCGCCACGTCCTGCCAGGACACCGCGCGTTCCTCCCGCACCGTCGGCCTGCTGCGCACGAGCAGGCCGAGCACGACCTCGCCGATCAGCACCGATGGGAGGGCGATGAACAGCACCCAGAGGAACGCCGCAGCGCCGGCCTGGAACACGCCCCAGCCCACGAAGAGCCACAGCGGCAGCACGATCGCGGCCGGGAACAGCCAGGAGAAGAACGCGCGTCGCAGGAACATAGGCCGATGCTACGTCGCGACCGCGTCCGGGCGGCCGCACGTTCGCTGTGAGCGTCCGCCCTGCGGGGGAGGCTCCCTCACCCGGATGCGCGAGAATGGATCAGACGAGAGGACTGGGAATGATCGAACTGCGCACCCCCGCCGAGATCGAGGAGATGCGGGCTGCCGGGCGCTTCGTGGCGGAGACGCTGGCGACCCTGCGCGCCGAGACGAAGGTCGGCACCAACCTGCTCTCGATCGACAACCGCGCGCACGAGATGATCCGCAAGGCCGGTGCCGAGTCGTGCTACATCGACTATCACCCGTCGTTCGGTGCGAGCCCGTTCGGCAAGGTCATCTGCACCTCGGTCAACGACGCCGTGCTGCACGGCCTCCCCCACGACTACACGCTGCGCGACGGCGATCTCGTCTCGCTCGACTTCGCCGTCTCCGTCGACGGCTGGGTCGCCGACTCCGCGGTCTCCTTCGTCGTCGGCACGTCGCGCGACGAGGATCTGCGTCTCATCGACACCACGGAGCGCGCCCTTGACGCCGCGATCGCGGGGGCCGTTGTCGGCAACCGCATCGGCGACATCTCGGCCGCGATCGCCGGGGTCGCCCACGGCGAGGGCTACTCGATCAACACCGACTTCGGCGGCCACGGCGTCGGCCGCATCATGCACGGCGACCCGCACGTGCCGAACGACGGCCGGCCCGGACGCGGCTTCCCGCTGCGCGCGGGCCTGGTGATGGCGCTGGAGCCGTGGTTCCTCGCCACCACCGATGAGCTCGTGACAGATCCGGACGGCTGGACGCTGCGCAGCGTCGACGGCTCCCGAGGATCCCACTCCGAGCACACCGTTGCGATCACCGCGGACGGGCCGATCGTCCTCACCGACCGGAGCTTCCTCGGCGTCGACTGATCCCGCCTCTCCCGGCCCGGGCGCGGCGCCCCTAGACTCTGTGCTGTCCACACTGCGACCGTCCCAGGAGAAGCGCATGACCTACCCCGAACAGCCCGGCCAGCCCGCTCCGCAGGACGGCCAGCCGTCCTACTCCGGCCCGCCGGCTCCGCCCCAGCAGCCCTCGTACGCACCGCCGGCGCAGCCGGGCTATCCGCCCGCCCAGCCGACGTACCCGCCCGCCCCCTCGGACTACGCACCGACACCGCAGGGCTATGCCACGGCACCGCAGGGCTATACGCCGGGAGCGCCCCAGGGCCAGCCGTACGCGGCGGCCCCGGCATACCCCGCGCCGGTGCCGGGCAAGGGCCTCGCGATCGCCGGCCTGATCCTCGCCATCCTCCTGCCGCTCATCGGCTTCATCCTCAGCCTCGTGGCGCGCGCGAAGCTGAAGAAGGCGAACGCGCCGACAGGACTCGCCACCGCCGGCATCATCATCGGCGCGGTGCTCACCGTGCTCGCGATCGTCGGCATGATCCTCGGAGGCCTCGCCCTCGCGAACGTCCTGTCGATGTGCGGGCAGCTCGGACCGGGTACCTGGCAGGTCGGCGGCGTCACCTACACCTGCGGCTGAGTCGCCCGACGCGCCGCCGACCGCGACGGTCTCAGCGATCGAGCAGATCGGGACGGCGGCGGCGCGTGCGCTCGAGCTGCTGCTCGCGGCGCCATGCGGCGATCGCGCCGTGATTCCCGCTGAGCAGGATCGGGGGCACCTCGCGGTCGCGCCAGATCGAGGGCTTCGTGTACGACGGATACTCGAGCAGGCCGTCCTCGTGCGATTCCTCCACGAGGCTCTCCGGGTTGCCCACGACACCGGGGATGAGTCGGCCGATCGCCTCGACCATCGCCATCACGGCGACCTCTCCGCCGTTCAGCACGTAGTCACCCAGACTGATCAGACGCACCTCTCCGAGCGTCGCGGCCTCCTCGAAGACCCGCTCGTCGATGCCCTCATAACGGCCGCAGCCGAAGATCAGGTGCTCGCGCTCCGCGAGCTCGCGTGCCGTCGACTGACGGAACACCTCGCCCGCGGGCGAGGGGAAGATGACGGTCGGGCGCGCGGCGGGCTCAGCGCCGGGCAGACCGGCCAGCTGATCGAGTGCGAGCCCCCAAGGCTCCGGCTTCATGACCATGCCCGCGCCGCCGCCATACGGCGTGTCATCGACGGTGCGGTGCCGATCATGGGTCCAGTCACGCAGGTCGTGCACCTGCAGATCGAGGATCCCGGTGCTCTGCGCCCTGCCGAGCAGGGAGAGCGTCAGTCCGTCGAAGTACGACGGGAAGATCGAGACGACGTCAATCCGCACCGGGGGCGTCCTGCTCGGGGTCGGCGTCGGGCGCCTCCTCCTCGGGAAGCTCTTCGAACAGCCCGGCAGGAGGCGTCACCACGACCCGGCCCGCGGCGACATCGACGGTCGGGACGATCGCGGAGACGAAGGGGACCATGATCTCCGCGGATCCGGACCCGCCGACGGGGCGCACGATCAGCAGATCCTGCGCCGGCAGGTGGTCGACGCGGATCACGCGCCCGACGACGACGTCATCACGGACGACATCGAGCCCGGTGAGCTGGTGGTCGTACCAGGCGTCATCCTCGGGCTCTTCGGCCTCGTCCTGGTCGATCCACAGAATGGCCTTCACGAGCCCTTCGGCGGCGGTGCGGTCGTCGACGTCGTCGAAGAACACGACCGAGCTGCCGTTCATCACGCGATACTCGCGCACCGTGACGGTCTTGCCGTGCCACGGAGATGCCTCGGGCACCTGCAACGTGAACTCGGCGCCCGGCACGAAGCGGCCGGCGGGATCGTCGGTGTACAGCTCCAGCTTGAGCGCGCCCTTGAGGCCGTGCGCCTTGACGAGGCGCCCCACGCGGAGCTGATTGCGGCCGGCGCGTTCGCCCACAGCCACGCTCAGTCGTCCGCGACGTCGACGCGAACGCGACGTCCGTCCGCGAGCGCGCTGATGAGGGTGCGCAGGGCCTTGGCGGTGCGGCCGCCGCGCCCGATCACGCGTCCCCTGTCATCGGGGTGCACGCGCACCTCGAGAACCTCGCCGCGGGGCGACGAGGAGGCGGTGATGGTGACATCATCCGGGTGATCGACGATCCCCGAGACGATGTGCTCGAGCGCGGCAGCCAGCACGACGGATTACTCCGCGTCGGTCGCAGCGTCGGCTGCGTCCTCGGCGGCGGCCTCGACGGAAGCCTCCTCGACGGGAGCCTCCTTCTTCTCGACCTTGGGCTTGACGACGGACTTCTTGGCCGCGTCGGCCTCGAAGGCGGTCTTCTCGGCGGCGACCTTGAGGGTGGACTTCGCGTCCTTGTCACCCTTGAAGATGCCCCAGTCGCCCGTGATCTTGAGGATGGCGGCGACCTGCTCGGTCGGCTGAGCGCCGACGGACAGCCAGTACTGCGCCCGCTCGGAGTCGACCTCGATGAACGAGGGCTCCTCGGTCGGGTGGTACTTGCCGATCTCCTCGATCACGCGACCGTCGCGCTTGGTGCGCGAGTCGGCGACGACGATGCGGTAGTACGGCGCACGGATCTTGCCCAGGCGCTTGAGACGAATCTTGACAGCCACGATTCTCCTGAATGGTGTGGAAGCTATTGCTAGCGAAAGAGTGGCGAACTGATCACCAGAAGCGTGGGGTGCACACCCGGTGGAAGCTCTGAGGGTGGATCGCGGCCGGATAGAGGGTCGAGCGGCGATCCAGCTGTCTATTCTGCCAGATCCGAGCCGAACCCGCGAAACGACACGGAATGTGCGCCTCGACCCGCGGATCCATCCGTACTACATGACATATTACCGGCTAGGATGATCGCATGCCGGATGTGATCGCCGACCTCACCCTCATCAACGCCGCCCGCCTCGCCGAGCGCGTGAGCATGCCGCAGGCGATCCTCGCGATCGGAGACCTGCTGCGCGGAGGCTTCGACCCGGAGACCGACCTTCCTCGCACGATCCACGACGTCCCGCACGGACAGCTCCTGCTGATGCCGGCCGCCATCGACGGCATGGTCGGGCAGAAGCTCGCGTCCGTCGCGCCGGACAACCCGGCCCGGGGCCTGGAGCGCATCCAGGCCGTGTACGTGCTGCTGGACGGGGCGACCCTCGCGCCGCTCGCGCTTCTGGACGGCACGGCACTGACCTCGCTGCGCACGCCCGCGGTGAGCGCGGCCGTCGTCGACGTCGTCGCCGACGCCGATGCGTCGCACCTGGTGGTGTTCGGGACCGGTCCGCAGGCCGTGCGGCACGTTCAGGCTCTCGCCGCGGTGCGCCCGCTGCAGTCGGTGCGGCTGATCGGCCGCGATCCGGCGCGCGCGACCGCGGCCGTCGCCGAGGCGGGCGCCGTGGCGCCGGGCATCGACGTCGCCGTCGGCACGATCGACGACCTGCCCGTCGCGGACCTGGTCGTCTGCGCGACCACGGCGTCGGATCCGCTGTTTCCCGCCGACGCGATCCGCGCGCAGGCGACGGTCGTCGCCATCGGCTCGCATGAGCCCGCCAAGGCGGAACTGCACACCGAACTTCTCGGTCGTGCGCAGGTCATCGTGGAGAGCAGGCGGGTCGCCGAGACCGAGGCCGGCGATGTCATGCGCGCCGTCGCCGCCGGCGCGCTGCGACGGGAGGATCTCGTGACGATGCACGAGCTGTTCACCGGGAGCGTCGCCGGTGCCCGCGACAGGCCGCGGATCGTGAAGACCTGCGGAATGGGCTGGCAGGATCTCGCCGTGGCGGCACGGGCGGTCCGGCAGGAAGAGGAGCAGTGATGCGCTGGAGCACCGAGGACTGGCACACCGCCGGCGAACCGTTCCGCATCGTGCGGGACGTGCCGACGCACGGCACGACCGTCGCCGAGCGCCGCGTCGAGGCGATGACGGGCGAAGCCGACGGCATCCGTCGCTTCCTCTGCCTCGAACCGCGCGGCCACGACGACATGTACGGAGGCTTCCTCACCCCGCCCGACGATGACGGTGCCGACTTCGGCGTGCTGTTCTGGCACAAGGACGGGTTCTCCACCGCCTGCGGGCACGGCACGATCGCGCTCGGCGCCTGGGCCGTGCGCACCGGCGTCGTCGCCTCGGATCCGGATGGGGACACGACGGTGACGATCGACGTGCCCAGCGGGCGTGTGCAGGCACGGGTGCGTCAGCGCGCCGGGCGGATCCAGGAGGTGGTCTTCCGCAACGTGGAGTCCCGCGTACTCGCTCGCGGGATCGCGCTGGACACGTCGCGCGGTCCCGTGCAGGCCGACCTCGTCTTCGGCGGCGCCGTCTACGCGACGCTGCCCGCCGAGCAGGTCGGGCTGGCCGTGGTCCCCGAGGCCACGGCGGATCTCATCCGGATCGGACGCGAGATCAAGTGGGCTCTGAACGAGCATCCCGCGGCCCAGCTCGCGGACTCCCGACTGAGCGGCGTCTACGGCACCATCCTCGTCGATGACCTCGGCCGTACCGAACGCGGACCCTGGCAGCGCAACGTCACCGTCTTCGCCGACGGCGAGGTCGATCGCAGCCCCTGCGGATCCGGCACCGCCGCCCGTGTCGCCCTGCTGTCGGCGACCGGCGTGCTCGGCGACGACGAGGAGCTCACACACGACTCGATCATCGGCACGCGATTCCAGGCGATCGTCGCCGAGCGCACATCCGACGGCGTGATCCCCGAGGTGCGCGGCCTCGCGCATCGTGTCGGCACGAGTACCTTCGATCTCGACGACGCCGACCCGCTGTCTGACGGGTTCAGCCTGCGCTGAACCCCGGGCGCACTCATAGGCCGAACAGACCGCCCCGCACAACCTCCACATCCTGAAGGAGCACATCCATGCGCACCGGATCCCTCAGCATCCTCGGCGCGGCCGTCTGGGACGGCGAGCGCTTCACCACCCGCGACCTGAACATCGTCGACGGGGCGGTCGCCGACCGGCCCGACGCCGATGCCGCCACCATCGACGGTCGCGGTCGCTGGATCGTCCCGGGGCTCATCGACGCCCACTTCCACGCCTACGCGACGAGCATGGACGGTCTCGAGGACGAACGCGGCCCCCTCAGCTTCGCGGCGATCAACGGCACTCGCCGCCTGCGCGCCGCTCTTCGCCGCGGCTTCACCACGGTGCGGGACGTCGCCGGTGGCGACATCGGCCTTGCCCGCGCGATCGATGCCGACTTGTTCGACTCCCCGCGCTACCTGTTCACCGGGCCTGCGCTCAGCCAGACCGGCGGCCACGGGGATCCGCGATCCGCGCATGTGGACATCTGCTTCACGCACGGCCACATGTGCGAGATCGTCGATGGCGTGGAGCCGCTGCGCCTCGCGGTGCGCAATCGGCTGCGCACCGGTGCGCACGCCATCAAGGTGATGGCGTCGGGCGGCGTGTTCTCGCTCACGGATCCTCTCCCCGTGCCCCAGTACTCGTCCGACGAGCTGCGCGCGGTGGTCGACGAGGCCACCCGGCGAGGCTCGTACGTCGCCGCGCACGCCTACTCCTCCGAGGCGGTGCAGCACGCTCTCGACAACGGCGTGCGCTCCATCGAGCACGGCAACCTCATCGACGCCGCGACCGCCGAGCGCATGGCGTCCGCCGGCGCGTTCCTCGTCCCGACGCTGGCCGCCTACGACGCGATGGACCGCCGCGGCGCGGGCATCGGCCTGAACGAGGTGTCGCTCGCGAAGAACGCCGAGGTGCTCTCGCAGGGGCAGGAGGCTGTGCGACTCGCCCTCGCCGCGGGCGTTCGGGTCGGATTCGGCACGGATCTGATGGGCGAGCTCGAGGACGACCAGCTCTGCGGTGTGCGGCTGCAGGTCGAGGCGGCGGGCGCCACCGCGACGCTGCGCGCGATGACCACCGTCAACGCCGCGCTCATCCGCGACGAGCGCGCAGGGCATCTCGGCACCGGTGCCTACGGCGATGCGCTGATGCTGTCGGCAGATCCGCTCGCCGAGCCTGCGGCGCTGTGGGAGCAGGACGCCCGCGAACTCGTCGTGCGCGGCGGCATCGCGTTCGACTGAACCGGCCAGACGCAGAAGCGGCCGCCCGATCGGGGCGGCCGCTTCCTCGTTCTCGAGCGGGGTTCAGCGCGCGAACGAGCCCCAGTCCGCCGATCCGCCCGCGGCGGAGCGGGTCTGCGGGACGCCCCAGGGGTTGTCATCGCGCAGCGCGGCGGGCAGCAGCTCCTGCGGAGCGTTCTGATAGGCGACGCCGCGCAGGAACCGGGTGATGCCGGCGGTGCCGACGCTGGTCGCGTCGGTCGTGGTCGCCGGGTACGGGCCACCGTGCTGCATGGCGGGGGTGACCGACACGCCGGTAGGCCAACCGCCGAAGAGCACCCGGCCACTCGTGGCGGCGAGGGCGTCGACGAGCGGATCGAGGGATCCGTCGGCGAGCTCGGCGGGACGGGCGTGCACGGTCGCGGTGAGGTTCCCCGGGAAGAGCTCCTCGTGCAGAGCCGGCAGTTCGCTCGGATCGTCGTAGCGCACGACGATCGACAGCGGGCCGAACGACTCCTCGAGCAGCTCATCCCGGTGCGCGCGGAGCGTGTCCAGGTCAACGGCGACGACGGTCGGCGTCGCGTAGCGCTGCCCGGCCTCGTCCTCGCGGACCTCACCCGCGGACAGCACGACGGCACCCTCCGCGCCGAGCACGGCATCCCGGCGCCCGGCGAAGGCCCGGCCGATGCCGGGGTTCAGCAGCCGGTGCTCCGCAACAGCGCCGGCCGTGGCGGACACGGAAGACAGGTCCGCATCGGAGGGCACGAACAGGAAGCCCGGCTTGGTGCAGAGCTGCCCAGCGGATCCGGCCACCGAGGTGACGAAGCCCTGCAGCAGCTCGGCGTCCGCGTAGGTGGCATAGACCGGGTTGACCGAGCCGAGCTCCCCGTAGAACGGGATCGGCCGGGACCGGGTCGCGGCGATGTCAGCGAGCAGACGCCCCACGTGGGTGGATCCGGTGAACGCACCCGCGCGGATCCGATCGTCCTGCAGCAGGTCGACGCCGTTCTGCTGGCCCTCGATGAGCTGGAACACGCCGTCCGGCATGCCCGCGTCGGCCAGCGCCGCTGCGACCACCTGGGCGGTGCGGCGGGAGAGCTCGAGGTGCCCCGAGTGCGCCTTGACGACCACAGGGCATCCCGCGGCGAGAGCGGCCGCGGTATCGCCTCCCGCCACGGAGAACGCGAACGGGAAGTTCGATGCGGCGAAGTTCAGCACCGGCCCGAGCGGCTCCAGCACGCGCCGGACGTCGGGGCGCGGGCCGATCACGTAGTCCGGGTCGGCGTCGTCGATGCGGGCGTCGAGGTAGGCGCCGTCGACGATCGCGTCGGCGAACAGACGCAGCTGCCACGACGTGCGCGTGACCTCGCCGGTGAGCCGGGCCTCGCCGAGGCCGGTCTCGCGCATGGCGATCGCGATGAGCTCCGCGGCGTGGGAGTCGAGCGCGTCCGCCGCCGCCACGAGAGCCGCACCGCGCTCCCGCGGGGAAGCGCGGGCGAACGCACGAGCCGCGTGTGCGGCCGTGGCGGCGACGTCGGCGACAGTGGTCGCGGAGGAGGTGGTGTCGGTCATGCTGGCCTCTCAGAACACGAAACCCTCGGGGAACGGATCGTCCCCGTCGAGGAGATACTGACCGAGCCCGGTGACCCAGGCCCGGCCGGTGATGGTGGGGATCACGGCGGGGCGATCGCCGACGACGGTCTCCCCCACCAGGCGGCCGGTGAACTCCGTGCCGATGAACGACTCGTTCACGAACGGGGTGTCCAGGGCGAGCTCGCCGCGCGCGTGCAGCTCCGCCATCCGCGCGCTCGTCCCGGTGCCGCACGGCGACCGGTCGAACCAGCCCGGGTGGATCGCCATGGCGTGGCGGGAGCGGACCGCGTCGGATCCGGGGGCGATGAACTCCACGTGGTGCACGTGGTTCGCCCCCTCGAGCACCGGATGCACGGGCGGCGCCTGGGTGTTGATGGCGTCCATGATCCGCAGCCCGGCGCGGACGATGTCGTCCTGACGTGACCGGTCGAACGGCAGCCCGACCTCGTCGAGGTCGACGAGCGCGTAGTAATTGCCGCCGAAGGCGACCGAGTACGTGATCTCGCCGATCTCCGGCACCTGGATCCGCTCGTCGAGGCGATCGACGAAGCTGGGCACGTTCTCGATCGTCACGTTCACGGCGCGGCCGTCCTCGACCGCGACGCGCGCGATGACGAGACCGGCCGGCACGTCGAGACGGATCTCGGTCACCGGCTCCGTGACCTCCACCATGCCGGTCTCGACGAGCACCGTCGCCACGCCGATGGTGCCGTGACCGCACATGGGCAGGAATCCGGACGCCTCGATGAACACGACTCCCCAGTCGGCATCGTCCCTCGCCGGCGGCTGCAGCAGCGCGCCGGACATCGACGCGTGGCCGCGAGGCTCGTTCATCAGGAACCCGCGCAGGCCGTCGAGGTGCTCCATCGCGTACAGGCGGCGGTCGTTCATGGTCGCGCCGGGGATCCGGCCCACGCCGCCGGTGACGACGCGGGTCGGCATGCCCTCGGTGTGGGAGTCGACGGCCTGGATCGCCCTGCGCGCCCGCATCAGGCGACGACCGCGCGCCGTGCCGCGAGGGCGGCGAGGGCACGCTCGGTGTCCGCGGTGACCTGCGCGCGCTGCTCGGCCGACAGCGGGCCGCGCGGCGGACGGGTGGGGCCGCCGTAGGAGTTGCCGCAGATGTCCATGGACAGCTTGATGGCCTGCACGAACTCGGTGCGCGAGTCCCAGCGGAACACGGCGACGAGCTGCTCGTACAGGGCCTTCGCCTCGTGCCACTGGCCCTCGGCGCAGAGGGTGTACAGCTCGACGGCCTCGCGCGGGAACGCGTTGGGGTAGCCCGCGAACCAGCCGACCGCGCCGTTCACCATGAGCTCGAAGAGCACGTCGTCGGCACCGGCGATGATGTCGATGTCGCACAGCTCCTTGATCTCGTAGACGCGACGCACGTCGCCGGAGAACTCCTTGATCGCGACGACCTCGGGGATCTGCGCGAGCTTGGCGACGAGCGACGGCACGAGGTCGACCTTGGTGTCGAACGGGTTGTTGTACGCCATGATCGGCATCCCCGCCTTCGCGACCTCCTCGTAGTGCGCGATGACCTCGGTCTCGTTCGCGCGATAAATCGTCGGCGGGAGCAGCAGCACGCCGTCGGCGCCGTCCTCGCGCGCGTACTCGGCCCACTGCCTGGCCTGGTGGCTGCCGACCCCGTGCACGCCGGCGATGACGATCCCGCGGCCGTCGACCGCCTCGACGGCGACCTGGATGACCTTGCGGCGCTCCTCGTCGGTCAGCGAGGAGTACTCGCCGAGAGATCCGTTCGGGCCCACGCCGCGGCATCCGTTCGACATCAGGAAGTCGACGTGCTCACCGAACTTGTCGTAGTCGACGGCGAGCCCCGCGGGGGCCGAGGCGTCTTCCTTGAACGCGAGGGTGGTCGCGACGACGACGCCGCCGAGGTCCATGGTCTGCTCCGACATTACGTTGTCCATTCTCTCTGCTCCAAGGCCGGTCCGGCCGGTTCCTGCGTGATCCGCCGGCGTCGGCGACGAGGCCGGCGGGAAAACCCTGGCGACTCTCGCCGCCTGTAATGTGTAACATACTACCTCACGTCGCGTACGGCAGGCAAGCGCTCGGCACGCAAGCGACGGGGGCTCAGCCCTCCCGGTCCGGCCGCGCCGCGGCGAGTTCGCCGATGCGCACCGAACCCAGCACCGGGCGCCGGTCGTAGCCGACCTGCGCGCCCAGGATGTCCTCGACGCTGCGACCGCAGGTGCGGCCCTGGCAGGGGCCGAGCCCTGCCCGCGTCGACAGCCGCAGCGCTCGCGAGGAGCCATCCCCGTACTCGTCGAGGGCGCCCTTGCGCACCGACTCGCAACGGCACACGATCGTCTCCGCGTCCAGCCAGCCCGTCCATCCGGATCCGATCCGGTGCGTCTGCAGCCGCGCGGCGAAGGCGCGCATGCGCCGGCGCGCGGCGAGCGGATCGCGGTACCGCAGATCTGCCGGGGCGACGCCGGCCGCGGCGAGCCCTGCCACGGCGCCCTCGGCCAGCGCGGCGTCCGCACCGCCGATGCCGGTGATCTCCCCCGCCGCATACACGCCGCGCACACTCGTGTCCTGCTGAGATCCGACGCGCACGAAGCGATCGGATCCGATCTCGCAGCCGGCCTGGATGGCGGCTTCGAGCCGCGGCGTGAAGCCGTGGCCGAGCGCGACGGAATCGCACGGGACTGTGCGGGCGGTGCCGTCGATCGGGCGCCAGTCCGCATCGATGCGCTGCACCGTCACCGCCTCGACCGAGGACCCGCCGTGGATCCTCGTGACGGCGGATCCGAACCGGTACGGCGTGCGGTGAGCGAGCAGCGAACCCAGATAGGACGCGAGCTCCCCGGCCTTGCCGGCCGCGGAGGTGAGCTCCCACGGACGCCGGCCCCAGCCGCGGAGGATCGTGGCGGCGGTCGCCGCCTCGACGATCTCGACGACCTCGCCGCCGACACGGCCGATGCTCTGAGCGACGGGCAGCAGAAAGGGCCCTGCGCCCGCCACCACGGTGTGTGCGCCGAGCGGCACGGCGTCGCGCTTCGCCAGTGCCTGCGCGGCGCCGGCCGAGGTGACGCCGGGAAGCGTCCAGCCGGGCACGGGCAGCACGCGGTCATGGGCGCCGGTGGCGATCACGAGGGCATCGGCGGAGATCGTCTCGCCGCGGCGTTGCGCGGCGTCCGCGGGGCCGACGAGCGCATGCACGCGCAACGGCGCACCGGGGTCGATCCGCCAGACCGTGGCAGAGGAGACGACACGGGCGCCGGCGAGCTCATCCTGCAGCATGCGGAACCGCGCGGTCTGGTGCTGCAGATGCGGATCCGTGAGCTGGGGATGATGCCGCCAGAACTGTCCGCCGACGCGCTCGCCCTCGTCGAGCAGCGTGACCTCCGCCCCCGCCTTGACCGCGGCGGACGCAGCGGCGAGACCGGCGGGGCCGGCGCCGATCACGACGACCCGACGGGCGCTCATGCCCGCACCTCCCGCAGCACCACGTCGCCGTCGCAGGCGGCGCGCTGACACGCCCGAACGCCTTCGACGCCGTTCACCGTCAGCACGCAGTCCTGGCAGATGCCCATCCCGCAGAAGATCCCCCGCTCGGATCCTGCGGCGGTGCGCCACGTGCGCCTGCCCGCGCCGAGCAGCACGCCGGCGATGGTCTGGCCGTCGCGCCCCTCGAGGTCGACGCCGTCCACTGTGATGCGTACGCTCATGCGGCGCTCTCCCCTCGATCATGCGCCGTCGCCTGCGCCCCGTGTCCGTCCGCGCCCTGCAGTGTGGCCCGGGAGGGCAGGAAGGGCGTCGGATCCAGCGGTGCGGGCGTGCCCAGCACGGCGTGCGCGATGAGCACCCCGGTGGTCGGGGCGAGGCCGATGCCCGCGCCCTCGTGCCCGGCCGCGTGGAACAGCCCCGTCACGGTCGAGTCAGCTCCGATCGCGGGGAGGTGATCCGGAGCGAACGGCCGGAAGCCGTGATAGGTGCGCAGCAGCATGGTGTCACGCAGGAACGGGAACAGCCGAGACGCCTTGCCCGCGATCTCCGACAGGGGCGCGAGCAGACCGTCCGCGGAGAACCCGACCCGCTCGCGACTGGATCCGATGAGCACGGTGCCGGACGGCGTGGACTCGACCACGGTGGACGTCTGCAGTGCCGCATCGCCGGATCCGACCGCCCCGACGTAGTCGGCGTCGTACACCTTGTGGAACACGCGCTGCGGCATGGCGGCGGTCACGAGGATCGTGCCGCGGCGCGGACGGATGTCCAGGGCGCTGCCGAACAGCGCCGCGACCTCCCCCGACCACGGGCCGGCGCAGTTGATCACGGCATCGGCCTCGATCACGCCGGTCGCCGTGCGCACGCCCGTCGCGCGTGCGCCGCTCACGACGCCGCCGATGATCTCCTCGACCCGCAGCCGCGCGCCGAGATGTCTCGCGCGCGCGAGCATCGCCTGCGTCGCAAGCGACGGCTGCACCTGAGCGTCGTCGGGGTAGTGCACGCCCAGTGCGACCTCCGGGCTCAGATGCGGCTCCGCGGCCCGCAGCGCGTTCTCGTCGAACGCCTCTGAACGGATGCCGATTCCGCGCTGCGCCGCGGCGAACCGCCCGAGTGCGTCCGCACCGCCGGTGAAGGCGACGACGATGCCGCCCTTCGCCTCGAACTCCGTCGCGGGCTGCCCCGGAACGAGATCACCGTCCAGGCGCGCGGCGAGGTCGCGCCACGCGCGGTTGGCCTCGATCGCGAGCTGCGCCTCGGCGCCCGGTTCCTTGTCCGACACGAGGATGTTCCCCTCGCACCGGCTCGAGGTCTCCCCCGCGACCCCGGCACGGTCGACAACGATCACTTCGGCTCCGGCCTCCGTGAGCGCGAGCGCGCACGCGGCGCCGATCGCTCCGGCGCCGACCACGACGACCCGCATCAGCTGTCTCCCGTCTTCGAATCCTCGATGCGGATCCCCGCCCGGCGGCGCTCAGCCACCGAGATACGCGTCGACGACACGTCCGTCCGCGGCCAGCTCCGCCGCGGTGCCGGAAAGGGTCGCCCGCCCGGTCTCCACCACGTACGCGCGGTCGGCGATGCGCAGCGCGGCACGGGCGTTCTGCTCGACGAGCAGCACCGTCGTGCCCTGAGCGTTCACCGCCTGGATCGTCTCCATCACCTGCTTCACGACGAGTGGCGCGAGGCCCATCGACGGCTCATCGAGCAGCAGCAGCTTCGGGCCGCCCACGATGGCGCGTCCGATCGCGACCATCTGCTGCTCACCACCGGAGAGGGTGCCGCCCTGCTGCTTGCGCCGCTCGGCGAGTCTCGGCATGAGCGCATACACCTGGTCGACCCGCTGCGCGATGAGCTTCTGATCGGCGACGGTGTACCCGCCGAGCAGCAGGTTCTCATGCACGCTCATGGTGGAGAAGATCCGCCTCCCCTCGGGCACGTGGATGAGACCAGCTGAGACGATGTCCCAGGGCTTGGCCGTCGCGAGATCGATGTCGCCCCAGCGCACCGTGCCGCTCTTGGGCCGCACCAGCCCGGAGAGCATGTTCATCGTGGTCGACTTGCCGGCGCCGTTGTTGCCGAGCAGGCAGACGATCTCGCCCTCTTCCACCGTGAAGCTGAGGCCGCGCAGCGCGTGCACGCGGCCGTAGTAGACATCGGCGTCCTGAACCGTGAGCGCGCTCATGACCGCTTACCCTTCCGCGTGTCCTTGTCATCCGACGTCAGCAGGGACAGATCGACCGTGCCGGTCTGCAGCTTCGTCGCGTCGAGCGGCTCGTCCTCGACGCCCAGGTACGCCTCGATCACGATCGGATCGTGCTTGATCTCGTCGGGGGTGCCGACGGCGATCTCCTTGCCGTAATTGAGCACCACGATCCGCTCGGCGAGCTCCATGATCAATCCCATGTCGTGCTCGATCAGCACGACGGCGATGCCGAGGTCGCGGATCCGCCGGATCAGCTGCATCAGCGACTGCTTCTCGTTGAAGTTGAGACCGGCCGCCGGCTCGTCCAGGAGCAGCAGCTTCGGACTCGTCGCCAGCGCTCGCGCGATCTCCACGCGGCGCTGCTCCCCGTACGGCAGCTGCGTGACGTAGAGGTCCTCGTCGCCGGTGAAGCCGACGAAGTCCAGCCATCCGCGCGCCTGCTCGGCACAGGCCTGCTCCGCCCGCCGGTAGCCCGGAGTGTGCAGGAACGTCGCCCAGAACCCCTCCCGGAGATTCGCGTGCATCGCCGTCTTGACGTTGTCCAGCACGCTGAGCTCCCGGAACAGCCGCAGGTTCTGGAACGTGCGCGCCATGCCCCACTTCGTCACCCGCGAGGGCAGCACCCGGTAGAAGCCGAAGCTCTGCAGCAGATCCACCAGGCGCAGCTTCCGCCAGAATCCGGGCGCCTCGCGCACGATGTCCCTGCCGTCGAAGACGACGGATCCGGAGGTCGGCAGGTAGAACCCGGAGATGCAGTTGAACGCGCTGGTCTTGCCCGCGCCGTTCGGACCGATCACCGCGAGGATCTCGCCCTCCTGCACGGAGAAGCTCAGCCCGTCGACGGCCTTCACCCCGCCGAACTGCAGGCGCAGCTCGGACACGGCCAGCAGCGCGCTCATCGGCCCTCCTCCTCGTCCGTGACGACGGCTTCCGCCGCCGGCGGGACCTCGTCCTCGACCGGCACCGGCGACAGGAACTCCTGCGTCGGCGGCGGCACCGGCCGCTGCCGCTTCAGCCAGGGCAGGATCGCCGTCGACGGCCACAGCCCGGTGGGGCGGAACAGCATGACGATCACGAGCAGCAGTCCGAAGATCAGGAACCGCCACTCGGAGAACTCGCGCAGCAGCTCGGGGGCGAGCGACACGAAGAGCGCGCCGATGATGACGCCGGGAGTGGATCCCATGCCGCCCAGCACGACCGCCATCAGGATCAGCGCGGAATACAGGAACTGGAAGCTGTTCGGGCTGATCGCGCTGAGGTGCGTGGCCATCAGCTGCCCGGCAACGCCCGCCCAGACCGCGCCGATGATGTACGCCGAGATCTTGGCGAGATAGGTGTTGATGCCCATCGCCTCGGCCGCGTCCTCGTCATCGCGCACGGCCTTCCAGGCCCGGCCCATCTTGCCCTTCGCGAGCCGGCCGGCGCCGATGACGCCGACGAGCACCACGATCGCGGCGACGAAGTAGTAGAACAGCACGCGCTGCGGGAACTCGATCCCGCCGATCACGAGGCCGTCCGCGAAGCTCCAGTCACCGAAGCTCCAGGTCGGGATCCCGTGGATGCCCGAGGGGCCTCCCGTGATCTGCAGGTTGTTCGCCGTGATCCGGATGATCTCGCCGAACCCGAGGGTGACGATGGCGAGGTAGTCGCTGCGCAGCCGCAGCGTGGGGGCGCCGATGATGATGCCCGCCACCATGCAGCACACGATCGTGGCCGGGAGCGCTGCCCACATCGGCAGCCCGACCACGGTGGTCAGGATGCCGGAGACGTAGGCGCCGACGGCGAAGAAGGCGATGTAGCCCAGGTCGAGGAGCCCGGCGTAGCCGACCACGACGTTCAGGCCCATGCACAGCATCACGTAGATGAGGGCGCTCGTCGCGATCGACATCGTGTAGCGGGACGCGTCGATGAACGGCAGCACCAGCAGCAGCACGATGCAGACGGCGCCCAGCGCGCGCAGGAAGCCCTGCTGCGAGGTGAAGACGCCGCGGGGTGCCGGCGGCCGGTCGAAGAGCGGGGCGGGGGCGCGCAGATTCAGGTCGCGCAGACCCCTGGTCGCAGTACCGGACATGTCACATCCTCTCGACGACGCGGGCGCCGAGAAGCCCCGTCGGTTTGAAGGTGAGGAACAGGATGAGGAAGGCGAAGGAGAACACGTCGCGCCATTCGCCGCCGAACCAGGCGGATCCGAACGACTCGAGCAGTCCGAGCAGCAGGCCTCCGAGCATGGCCCCGTAGAGGTTGCCGATGCCGCCGATCACGGCGGCGGTGAACGCCTTCAGGCCGATGATGAAGCCCATCAGGAAGTCGATGGATCCGTAGTACGCGCCCGCCATGACGCCCGCGGCGCCGGCGAGTGCGGATCCGATGAAGAACACGGTCGCGATCACGCGGTTCACGTTGATGCCCATCAGCTGGGCGCCCTGCGGGTCGAGCGCGATGGCACGCATCGCCCTGCCCTGGCGGGTGCGCTCGACGATGTGTGCGAGCACCAGCATGAGGCCGGCGGCGATGATCACCAGCACGATCTGCGCCGGGGTGATCCGCATGCCGAGGAAGTCGAAGCCGGCCGACTCCAGACGCACCGGGAACGCCTCGGGGTTCGGGCCGAAGATCTGCCGCACCGCGTACTCGAGGGTGAACGAGACGCCGATCGCGGTGATCAGCACCGCGAGCCGGGGGCTCTTGCGCAACGGACGGTACGCGATCCGCTCGATCCCGACGCCGATCAGTCCCGTGATCACCATCGACAGCAGCAGGATGATCAGCAGCAGCGGGATCGACGTCTCGTTGGAGATGCCGAACGCGGAGAGCGTGGCGAATCCGGCGAATGCGCCGAGCATGTAGATGTCGCCGTGCGCGAAGTTCAGCAGCTTGATGATCCCGTAGACCATGCTGTAGCCGAGCGCGACGAGGGCGTAGAACGAGCCCACGATGAGGCCGTTCCAGATGAGTTGCATCACGACGGATGTCCTTTCCGGTGTCGGCGAAGGCCGGCGTCGGGGGCGACCAGAGGGTCGCCCCCGACGACCGGGATCAGCCCTGCAGGTCGTCCTTGAGGACGAACTGGCCGGTGGACGGGTCGATGGAGACGATCACGAAGCCGCCACCCGAACGGGTGTGGTCGGGCAGGAACGTGAGGGGCCCGGCGAGGGTCTTGAAGTCCTTCAGACCCTCGAGCGCCTTGACCACGCCGTCGAAGTCGGTGCCCTTGGCCGTCTTCATGGCCTCAGCCACGACGTTCACCGCGTCGTAGGACTGGGTCGAGTACGGTCCCGGTGCGGCGCCCGCGAGCTTCTTGTAGTCGGCGATCCACTGGTCCGCCCCCTTGAGCATGTCGGGGGTCTGCGTGAAGGTGCCGAGGACGTTCTCGGTGTAGCCCTTGCCGGCGATCTCGGCGAACTTCGCGTCGACGGATCCGTCGCCGACGAGGAACGTGCCGGAGTAGCCGGCGTCCTTGGACTGACGGGCGATCAGACCGCCCTCCTGGTAGTAACCGGTCCAGTAGACGAGGTCGGGCTTCGCGTTCGCCAGCTGGGTCGCCACGGCGGAGTAGTCGTTCTCGCCGGGGGTGATCACGGCGTTGAAGTCGACCGTGAGTCCGGCGTCCTTGGCCTGCTGGGCGAAGGAGTCCGCGAGGTCCTTCGAGTACGCCGTGGCGTCATTGATCGCCGCGACCGTCTTGATGCCCGACTTCTGCGCGTACTTCACGGCGGCGGCGGCCTGCTGGGTGCCGGTGCCGTTGATCAGGAACACGCCCGGCAGCTTCTGCTTGACGAGCTCGTTCGAGTTCGCCGCGGGGATCACCATCGGGATCTTCGCCTCGTTGAAGATCGGCAGCGTGGGAAGCGTCGCGCCGGAGCAGTAGCCGCCGACGGAGGCGACCACGCCATCCGTGACGAGCTTGTTCGCGGCCGCGACGGCGGTCGTGGCGTCGCAGGCGTCGTCCTGCACCTCGAGCGAGAGCTTGCGACCGTCGATGCCGCCCTTGGCGTTGATCTCGTTGATGGCGAGCTGCGCGCCGTTCTTCATGTAGTTGCCGAACGCCGACTCGCTGCCGGAGAACGGGGCGAGCATGCCGAGCTTGATCGGCCCGGAGTCGCCGGTGGCGCCGCCGCCTCCGCCGGCGAGCCCGCCGGAGCAGCCGGCGGTGAGCACGAGTGCTCCCGCCGCGACGACGACCGAGAGAGCACGCAGGGCGCGCGTTGTTCTGGTGTGCATGTGATGGCCTCCTGGATGCGACACTGCATTCGTGGTAAATACCATGTGACACATTACCTTCTCGAACGTCGGAAAAGGAAGCGCGGCCACCGATCAGTCCTCGGCGTGTCCGCTCCAGACGCCGCCGACATGGCCGAGGTGGCGACGCATGAGCGCCTCGGCGCCCTCCCCGTCGCCCGCGACGAGCAGGTCGACCAGCGCGGCGTGCTCCAGAGCCGTCTGCAGCAGCGTCTCGTCGTCCGCGAGCCGGACCAGCCCGACCAGGCGGGTCTGCTGCCGCAGCTCACGCACGGTGTCGAGCAGCTTCTGGTTGCCGGTCTCGGCGAGGATGCGCAGGTGGAAGGCCGTGTCCGCCTCCAGGTACTCCTCGAACCGGCGTCCCTCCCCCGCCGCGACGATCCGGTCCGCGAGCTCGCGCAGTTCGCGTTCGAGCTCCGATCCGATGGATCCGGCGACCCAGCGCATGGGCGGCGCCTCCAGCAGCATGCGCACGTCGGTGAGCTGGTTCAGCTCTTCGACGGACACCTCAGTCACGACGAAGCCGCGATTGCGCAGCGGGCGCAGGAAGCCCCGGCGCGCAAGATTCAGCATCGCCTCGCGCACGGGGGTGGCGCTCACGCCGAAGTCGCCGGCCAGCGTGGGAACGGTGAGCACCTCGCCGGGCTGCGCCTGACCGGAGACGATCCGCGCGGCGATCCTGCGCTCGACCTGTTCCCGCAGACTCTCCGCAGGCACGAGAATGGGCTCGGCACTCATGCGCGGCGACCGTAGTAGAACGTCATACGGCACATGCTAGCGCCGTGCATGCCATGATGAGCCATCGACTTCCTGTACGGAACGGGACACCATGCCGATCGAGTTCGCCTCCTCACCACGATCCACGGTCGGGCTGGAATGGGAGCTCATGCTCGCCGATCCGGTCTCCGGCGATCTCGTCGGCCGGGCGCCCGAGCTGCTGCGGGATCTGGAGCATGCAAGCGCCGACGAGCGCCACACCGTCACCGGCGAGCTGCTGACGAACACCATCGAGGTCACGAGCGGCATCGGATCCACGGTCGCCGCCGCGGTCGGCGACATCGCCGCAGCGATCGCCTCGGTACGCGCGGCGACGGATCCGGCGGGTATCGAGCTGCTCTCGGCCGGGAGCCATCCGTTCGCGCAGTGGTATGAGCAGCAGGTCACCGACAAGACCCGCTACCACTCACTGATCGAGAAGACGCAGTGGTGGGGCCGCAACATGATGATCTGGGGCATCCACGTGCACATCGGCGTGGAGGACCGGGACAAGGTCATGCCGATCATCGGCGCGCTGAGCGCCTACCTGCCGCATCTGCAGGCGCTCGCCGCGTCGAGCCCTTTCTGGGCCGGCGAGCGCACCGGCTATGCGTCGAACCGGGCGCTCGTGTTCCAGCAGCTACCCACGGCCGGCCTGCCGTGGCCGCTGCCGGACTGGGCCTCCTACGAGTCCTACCTGGACGACATGATCCGCACCGAGGTGATGGCCGACGCCACCGAGGTGCGCTGGGACATCCGCCCCGCCCCGCGCTGGGGCACCATCGAGGTGCGCGCGTGCGACGGCATGTCCACGCTGCGCGAGCTCGCGGCAGTCGCGGCGCTGACCCAGGTGCTGGTGGAGTCGTTCTCGCGCGCACTGGACGAGGGCCGCACGCTGCCGATCCTGGCGCCGTGGTTCCACCGGGAGAACAAGTGGCGCACCGCTCGCTACGGGCTCGACGCCGAGGTGATCGTGAGCCCCGACGGCGCCCTGCGCGGCGTGCGCGACCATCTCGCCGAAGAACTCGAACGACTCGCACCGATCGCCGCAGACCTGGGTTGCGCCACGCCCTTCGCCGGTGTCGGAGAGATCCTGCGCGACGGCGCCAGCTACGAGCGCCAGGTCGCGGTCGCGGACGCCGGCGGCGGAGATCTGCATGAGGTGGTCGCGCACCTCATCCGCGAGTTCCGCTCCGGTCCGGAGACGATCTGATCGAATCCGGCGTCTCCGGTGCCACTCGGCGGTCGTCGGCTCGAGGCCGGGTACCGGGATCCGGCGCGTCAGCTCTCGAACAGCTGGCGCGCGAGTCCCTCATCGAGCACGACATCGGTCACGAGCTTCGACGCGATCGCCGCCCGCAGGGGCGGGAGCTTCTGCACGCCCGCGACGACGCAGACGCGGCGTGCGACCCGCCGCAGGCGGTCGAGCCCCGGGCCCGTCGCCCGCGCGTTGAGGGCGATGTCCTTCCAGGTGCCGTCGGCGCGGAAGAACACCGTCGCCACATCGCCGATCGCCCGATCGGCGCTGAGACTCTGGTAGTCGGCGCGGCCCAGATACCCGCCGACGTACACGCGGCTCGGCACCTCCGCCGTGGGTGAGCCGAGGCTGAACACGGCAAGGTCCATCTTCGCCTGCAGATCGAGCACCCGCCGGGTGCTGCGCTCTCGCCACATCGCCTCACGGGTGAGCGGATCATCGAAGAACGCCGGCACAGGAAACTGCTGCACCTGCGCGGTGAAGGCCGAGCCGAAGCGCTGCAGGATGTCGCTGGAGTACTCCACGCCGCTGGTCAGCGTGTTGCCCGCACCGTTGAGCTGCACGATCGTCGTGCCGTGGGTCTGCTTCTGGCCGAGCTCCCGACTCACCGCGCTGATCGTGGACCCCCATGCCACGCCGACGGTCATGGTCGAGTCGATCATCTGCGTGAGCAGCCGGCCGGCGGTGCGCGCGACCCGCTCGAGCCGCTCCACCTCCGTCACGCTCTCCGGCATCGGCACGACGTGCGTCGTGACGTTCAGACGGTCGTGCAGCTCCTGCTCCAGCTCCCCCGCATGCTCGAGCGGTGAGTTGATGCGGATGTCCACCAGCCCCACCTCCCTGGCGTAGCTGAGCAGCCGCGAGACCGACGACCGCGAGGTGCCGAGCTCCTCGGCGATCACGTCCATCGTCTTGTCCTGCAGGTAGTACAAGCGAGCCGCGGTGAGCGCGGACACGGCCTTGTTCTGGCGCTTCCGTTCAGCCATTCGGTGTTCTCCCCGCGTCAATCCGACGATTCTTGCACATTCGTGCACGTTCCTTGACCATACGGGCGCCTGGGGGAATGCTGTGAGAAATCGGGAAGGGAAACGATGATGACCGACCACATCCACAGCGCCGCGGAACGCCCCGAGGTCGCCCAGGTCCGCGAAGCGGGACGCACCACAGTGCTCGTGATCGGCGGCGGGATCAACGGCATCTCGACTTTCCGTGACCTCGCGCTGCAGGGCGTCGACGTCGTCCTCGTCGAGCGCGGCGACTTCGCCTCCGGGGCGTCCTCGGCATCCAGCCACATGATCCACGGCGGTATCCGCTACCTCGAGAACGGCGAGTTCCGCCTCGTGAAGGAGTCGGTCACCGAGCGCAACGGACTGATCAAGATCGCCCCGCACTACGTCAAGCCGCTCGAGACCACGATTCCGATCTACTCCACGTTCTCCGGCATCCTGTCCGCTCCGCTGCGGTTCCTGACGCACAAGTCCGGCAAGCCGCAGGAGCGCGGCGCGTTCCTCATCAAGGTCGGCCTGACGATCTACGACACGTTCTCCCGCGACGGCGGAAGCGTCCCTCGGCATCGCTTCCTCGGGCGCAAGAAGTCGCTCGCCGAGCTGCCTGCGATGGATCCGAAGATCAAGTACACCGCGACCTACTACGACGCCTCGATGCACGACCCCGAGCGGCTCGCCCTCGACGTGCTGCAGGACGGCCGCGCCGCGCACCCCGGGGCGATCGCGCTGAACTACGTCGAGGCGATCGGCCACGACGGCGACGCCGTCCGCGTGCGCGACCGCGAGAGCGGCACCGAGTTCGCCATCGCGGCCGATGTGGTCGTGAACACCTCCGGGCCGTGGACGGATCTCACGAACGAGGCCATGGGCCAGCTGACCCGCTTCATGGGCGGCACCAAGGGCTCGCACATCGTGCTGGACAACCCCGAGCTGATCGCCGCGACCAAGGGCCGGGAGATCTTCTTCGAGCACTCCGACGGGCGCATCGTGCTGATCTACCCGCTCAAGGGCAAGGTCATGGTCGGCACCACCGACATCGACGCAGACCCGCACGAGGTGCCGCTGTGCACCGAGGAGGAGATCGACTACTTCTTCGACCTCGTGCACCACGTCTTCCCGACGATCGCCGTGACCCGCGAGCAGATCGTCTATCGCTTCAGCGGGATCCGCCCGCTCCCCCGCCATGAGGACACCGCGCCCGGCTTCGTCTCCCGCGACTACCGCGTGGAGGTGGACGACAGCCACGCGGTGCCGCACCTGAGCCTCGTCGGCGGGAAGTGGACGACGTTCCGCGCGCTCGGCGAGTCCCTCGCGGACAGGATCCTGGAACTGCTCGGCCGCCCGCGCGTGGTCTCCACCCTGGGGCGCGCAATCGGCGGAGGCAAGGGCTACCCGCAGGGCGATGCGGCTCGCGCCGACTGGATCTCGCAGAACCTCCCGGGTGCCCGAGACCGTGCCGAACGGCTGCTCAAGCGCTACGGCACGCGTGCCGCCGACGTGTGGCAGTACGTCGAGCAGGGTCCTGATGCGCCCCTCGCCGCCGGACAGCTCTCCACGCGGGAGCTGGAGTGGATGGTGCAGAACGAGCTGATCGTGCGGCTGGAGGATGTGGTGCTGCGCCGCACCAGCCTCGCCTTCACCGGAGACATCACCGAGGAGATCCTCGAGGAGGTCGCCGAGGCCCTCGCGCCGCTGCTCGGCTGGGACCGCGCTCGCACCGCGCGCGAGATCGAGCTGACCCGCGATCTGCTGAACACCCGTCACGGACTGTCCCTCTCCGCCCACACCCACGGGTAGCGAGGACTCACCGCCGCCCTCATCGGCGTCTACTCGAACACCGCATCGGCAGAGGGGCCGATGCTCTGCGAAAGGTCAATGAAGACATGACTGAGGTCAACCTCGGACTCTACTTCCTGTCCGAACTCGTCGGTACGGCGATGCTGCTCCTTCTGGGTTGCGGTGTCGTCGCGAACGTCGCTCTCGCCAAGAACAAAGGCTTCAACGGCGGATTCCTGATGGTCAACTGGGGATGGGGTCTGGCGGTCTTCGCCGGTGTCCTCGTGTCCACCTATTCGGGTGCGATCCTGAACCCCGCTGTCGGCATCGGACTGCTCACGGCCGGCAAGATCAGCGTCACCCAGTTCATGGTCGCGACCGGCGCGGAGCTGCTCGGCGCGATCATCGGCGCCGTGCTGTGCTGGCTCGCGTACAAGCAGCACTTCGACGAGGAGCCCGACCCGGCCAACAAGCTCGGCGTGTTCTCGACCGGACCGGCGATCCGCTCCTACGGCTGGAACCTCGTCACCGAGATCGTCGGCACGTTCGTCCTCGTCTTCGTCGTGCTCGCCTTCGCCGATTCCGGTGACATCAAGGTGGGGACGCCCGGAGGCCTCGGCCCGCTGACGGCGCTGCCCGTCGCGCTGATCGTCGTCGCGATCGGCGCCTCCCTCGGTGGCCCGACCGGATACGCCATCAACCCCGCCCGTGACCTCGGCCCGCGCATCGCGCACGCGATCCTGCCGATCAAGGGCAAGGGCTCGAGCGACTGGGCCTACTCCTGGGTGCCGGTCGTCGGCCCCCTCATCGGCGGTGTGATCGCCGCCCTCGCGGCCAACGTGCTGCTGCACTTCGCCCACTGACCCGAACCGCTATTCAAAGGAGAACTGCACATGGCTGATTACGTCATCGCCATCGACCAGGGCACGACCTCGAGTCGCGCCATCATCTTCGACCGCAAGGGCAGCATCATCGCCACCGGTCAGAAGGAGCACGAGCAGATCCTGCCGCAGGCCGGCTGGGTCGAGCACGACGCCGCCGAGATCTGGGCGAATGTCCAGGAGGTCATCGGGCTCGCGCTCACCCGCGCGCACCTGACCCGGCACGACATCGCCGCGGTCGGCATCACCAACCAGCGCGAGACCGCAGTGGTCTGGGACAAGACCACGGGCAAGCCGGTCTACAACGCGATCGTCTGGCAGGACACCCGCACCCAGCCCATCGTCGACCGCCTCGCGGCGGACGGCGGCGTCGACCGCTTCAAGCCGGTCGTGGGTCTCCCCCTGGCGACCTACTTCTCCGGCACGAAGATCGCATGGATCCTCGAGAACGTCGAGGGTGCGCGCGAGAAGGCGGAAGCCGGCGACCTGCTCTTCGGCACCACCGACTGCTGGGTGCTGTGGAACCTCACGGGCGGTGTGAACGGCGGCGTGCACGCGACCGACGTCACCAACGCCTCGCGCACGATGTTCATGGACCTCGAGACGCTGCAGTGGCGTGACGACATCCTCGAGGCGTTCGGCGTGCCGCGCTCGATGATGCCGTCGATCCGCTCCTCCTCCGAGGTGTACGGCGCGGCGGAGGACTCCTCGCTGCTGCGCGAGACCCCGATCGCGGGCATCCTCGGCGACCAGCAGGCGGCGACCTTCGGGCAGGCGGCGTTCAACTCCGGAGAGAGCAAGAACACCTACGGCACGGGCTGCTTCCTCATCTTCAACACGGGCGAGGAGATCGTCCACTCGAAGAACGGACTGCTCACCACCGTCGGCTACAAGCTCGGCGACGGGCCGACGCACTACGCGCTGGAGGGCTCGATCGCGGTCACCGGATCCCTCATCCAGTGGCTGCGCGACCAGCTCGGCATCATCTCCTCGGCCCCCGAGGTGGAGGAGCTGGCCCACCAGGTCGAGGACAACGGCGGCGTGTACATCGTGCCGGCGTTCTCTGGGCTGTTCGCGCCGTACTGGCGTCCGGACGCCCGCGGCGCGATCGTCGGTCTCACCCGCTACGCGAACAAGAACCACATCGCGCGCGCCGCGCTGGAGGCCGTCGCCTTCCAGACCCGCGACGTGCTCGACGCGGTCAACGCCGACGCCGGGGTCGACCTCACCGAGCTCAAGGTGGACGGCGGCATGGTCGCGAACGATGCGCTCATGCAGTTCCAGGCCGATGTGCTCGGCGTGCCGGTGGTGCGCCCCGTGGTCGCCGAGACCACGGCGCTCGGCGCCGCCTACGCGGCCGGCCTCGCGGTCGGGTTCTGGACGGGCCTGGACGACCTGTCCGCGAACTGGCAGGAGGACCGCCGCTGGGAGCCGAGCATGGATGCCGCCGAGCGCGACCGCCAGCTGCGGCTGTGGCACAAGGCGGTCACGAAGTCGATGGACTGGGTCGACGACGACGTGAAGTGATCGCCGTGAGGTGACCGGAGAACGCGAAGGCGGGCTCGGAGGATCCGTCCTCCGGGCCCGCCTTTCGCGTGCGCGCACCGCCCGAGAAACCAGAAACCGCATGAGACACCACGCCTGGCGTGGTGTCTCATGCGGAAGTTGGTTTCTCGCCGGATCAGTTCTTTCCGAAGAGCTTCTGGATCTCGGCCATGTCGGCCTCGCTCGGCGCCTTCTGGCCACCGAGGCCGAAGCCGGTGCCGGTGGGGGCCTGACTGGTTGCGAGCCCGGAGTTCTCCGCGGCGCGCTTGGCAGGGTTGCCGGAGCGGGATCCGGAGCTCTTGCCCTTCTTGCCGCGCTTGGCCGAGGCGCCGGGACGGCCCATCCCTGCCATCGGACCCATGCCGGGGATGTTCGGGGTGCCGCCGCGGGCGACGGTCTTCATCATCTTCGCGGCCTGCTCGAACCGCTGCACGAGCTGGTTCACGTCGGTCACCGTCATACCGGAACCGCGCGCGATGCGCAGCCGCCGCGATCCGTTGAGCACCTTCGGGTTGCGGCGCTCCCCCGGCGTCATCGAGCGGATGATCGCCTCGGTGCGGTCGATCTCGCGCTCGTCGAAGTCCTCGAGCTGCTGCTTCATCTGGCCCATGCCCGGGAGCATCCCGAGCATCTTCTTCATCGAGCCCATCTTCTTGAGCTGCTGCATCTGCTCGAGGAAGTCCTCGAGCGTGAAGGTCTCGGTCGCGAGCTTCTCCGCGACCTTGAGGGCCTCCGCCTCGTCGAACGCCTGCTGCGCCTGCTCGATGAGCGTGAGGATGTCACCGAGGTCGAGGATCCGGCTCGCCATGCGGTCGGGGTGGAACGGCTCCAAGTCGCCCAGGCCCTCGCCCGTGGACGCGAACATGATCGGCCGGCCGGTCACGGAGGCGACCGAGAGCGCCGCACCACCGCGGGCGTCGCCGTCGAGCTTGGAGAGCACCACGCCGGTGAAGTCGACGCCGTCCTGGAAGGCCTTGGCGGTGTTGACCGCGTCCTGGCCGATCATCGCGTCGATGACGAAGAGCACCTCGTCGGGATCCACGGCCTTGCGGATGTCGGCGGCCTGCTTCATCAGCTCGGCGTCCACGCCGAGCCGGCCCGCGGTGTCGATGATGACGATGTCGTGCTGCTGACGACGGGCGTGCTCGACGCCGGCGCGCGCCACGCGCACCGGATCGCCCACGCCGTTGCCGGGCTCGGGCGCGAAGATCGTCGCCCCGGCCTGCTCGGCGACGACCGTCAGCTGGGTGACGGCGTTCGGCCGCTGCAGGTCGGCGGCGACCAGCAGCGGCGTGTGCCCCTCGCCCTGCAGCTGCTTGGCGAGCTTACCGGCGAAGGTGGTCTTGCCCGAGCCCTGCAGGCCCGCGAGCATGATGACCGTCGGGGGGTTCTTCGCGAACTCGAGGCGGCGCTGCTCGCCGCCGAGGATCTGGATGAGCTCCTCGTTGACGATCTGCACGACCTGCTGCGCGGGGTTGAGCGCCTTGTTGACCTCGTCGCCGAGCGCGCGTTCTCGCACCTTCGCCGTGAAGTCCTTCACGACGACGAGCGCCACGTCGGCGTCGAGCAGAGCGCGTCGGATCTCGCGGACGGTGCCGTCGACGTCGGATGCGGTCAGCTTGCCCTTCGTACGCAGGTTGCGGAAGGTCTCGGTGAGCCGATCGGAGAGCGTGCCAAAAGTTGCCATGGTGCTCCGATTCTACGCGAGCGGGATCCGCTCACGCATGCGCCTCAGCCCCAACGGAGATCGGCGATGCGCGGCAGTGCATGCCGCAGCTGCGCCAGGGGCGAGCCGTGGCCGGCACCGCCCTCCGCCCAGACCCGCAGCGAGCTCAGCACGGCGACGGCGTAGGCCGCGCCGAGCACGTCGGCGCGGATCCGCTCGACACCGGCCGCGCGTGCCGCTCCCGCCAGCGCCGCGGCGAGACGCCCCTGCCGCACCGCGGATTCGCGGGCGAGATCGGCCTCCAGGCCCATCGCGGTGACGTTTCCGAAGGCGAGCGCGAGCGGATCCGGTTCGAGACCGTCGACGATGCTCTCGAGCGCCGTCTGCACTCCCGCCGCATCGACGCCGGATGCGGAGAGCGCGACGACGGCGCGGTCGATGCGCGCGTCGAGACCCGACCAAAGCACATCGCTCTTCGAGGCGAAGTAGTTGAAGAAGCTCGAGCGGCTCACTCCCGCACGCTGCGCGATGTCGGCGATCGAGGTGCCCTCATAGCCCGCCTCGAGGAACAGCTCGCACGCGGCCTCGGCGATCGTCTCGCGCGAGGAGACGCGGGGGCGGCCGACGCCGCGGGCGGGATTGATCATCCCGACACCGTATCGCGTCGCGCGCCGCGCCTGTCCTGTCATGCCGCCGTGCGAGATCGACCCTATTATTGAACCGCATCCATCAACTCGAATCCGGAGGGTCGACATGATCGACATCCAGACGGTGGGGCTCGCCCCCTCGTTCGTCCCGTACCAGGAGGGCTGGGACCTGCAGCGCCGCGTGCACGCCGGCGTGGTCGACGGCTCGCGTCCCGACACTCTGCTGCTGCTCGAGCACGCGGCCGTGTACACCGCGGGCAAGCGCACCGAACCACAGGAGCGACCGCAGGACGGCACCCCGGTGATCGATGTCGACCGCGGAGGGAAGATCACCTGGCATGGGCCGGGACAGCTCGTCGGATACCCGATCGTGCGCCTGCCGGAGCCCATGGACGTGGTCGCGCACGTGCGCCGGCTGGAGAGCGTGCTCATCGACGTGCTGCGTCCGCTCGGCGTCGACGGCTACCAGGTCGAGGGGCGCAGCGGCGTGTGGGTGCGCCGCCCTCTCAGCGAGGACAAGGTCGCCGCGATCGGCGTGCGCGTGCAGCAGGGCGTGACCATGCACGGCTTCGCAATCAACTGCGACAACACGCTCTCGGGCTTCCGCGGCATCATCCCGTGCGGCATCACCGACGCCGGGGTGACGACCGTCAGCGAGGTGGTGGGCCGCGAAGTCTCCCCCGCCGACATCATCGATGACGTCGCCGCAGCGTTCGCCGCCGAGTACGCGGCGGAGGTCGCCGCGTGAGCGCCGCACCCGACGGACGCAGGCTCCTGCGACTGGAGGTCCGCAACGCCGAGACCCCGATCGAGCGCAAGCCCGAGTGGATCAAGACCAAGGCCAGGATGGGTCCGGAATATCAGGCCCTGCACGCGCTCGTCAAGGACGAGGATCTGCACACCGTGTGCCAGGAGGCCGGCTGCCCGAACATCTTCGAATGCTGGGAGGACAGGGAGGCGACCTTCCTCATCGGCGGATCCCAGTGCACCCGTCGCTGCGACTTCTGCCAGATCGACACCGGCAAGCCCGAGGCCTATGACACCGACGAGCCGCGCCGGGTGGCCGAGAGCGTGCAGCAGATGGGCCTGCGATACGCGACGGTCACGTCCGTCGCGCGCGACGACCTGCCCGACACGGGCGCGTGGCTCAACGCCGAGACGGTGCGCAAGATCCACGAGCTGAACCCGAACACCGGCGTGGAGCTGCTCGCGAACGAGCACAACGCGGATCCGGCCTTCCTCGGCCAGATCTTCGATGCCCGTCCCGAGGTGTTCGCGCACAACGTGGAGACCGTTCCGCGCATCTTCAAGCGGATCCGCCCCGCGTTCCGGTACGAGCGCTCGCTGAACGTGATCACCCAGGGGCACGAGGCGGGGCTCATCACGAAGTCGAACCTCATCCTCGGGATGGGCGAGGAGCCGGAGGAGGTCGTGCAGGCGCTGCAGGATCTGCACGACGCGGGCTGCGACATCATCACGATCACCCAGTACCTGCGCCCGACGCCGCGCCACCTCCCGGTGTCGCGCTGGGTCAAGCCGGACGAGTTCGTGGGCTTCAAAGAGGAGGCCGAGCGGATCGGATTCCTCGGCGTCCTCGCCGGCCCTCTGGTGCGCTCGTCGTACCGTGCGGGTCGCCTGTGGGCGCAGTCGATGATCTCGAAGGGCCGGGAGATTCCGCCGCACCTCGCGCACATCGCCGCCGGCGCCGACCTCGGCTTCGCCCAGGCCGTCTGACGCGGGGGTCTCTCCGGGGCCGTCGAGCGAGCTCGATGTCTGCGCTCACGGCCCCGCGAAGGATGTCAGTCGGCGCTCATGACCGACAGCACAGAGCCGTCGGATCCGAAGTTCACCAGGAGCACATCGTCGTCGCCGTCGGCGTCGAGGGCGTACTCGAGCACCGCGAACGGCTCGTTGCCGCCATGCTCGTCGACGAGGAGGGTCATGCTCATCAGCTGCAGTGCGCGGATGATGTCGACGGCGGCGTCGCCACTCACGTCGACCAGATGCTCGACGAGGTCCTCGCCGTAAAGCTCCTGCTGCTGCAGGATGTACTCGGTCACCTCACTGGTGCGATCGTCGACCTCGGCGAGCATCCCGTGCCGCGCCTTGGCGTCGATCTTCTCGAGGCCGGAGACGAAGGCCGCGGCGATGTCGAGCGATTCGGGCGACACGTCCTCCTGATCCGGCGCGGTCAGATCCACCGTCAGGGCGTGGTCGCCGAACTCCACCGTCTCGGACCAGAAGATCGATCCGTCCGGTCCCGAGGACAGCAGTCCGAAGAAGTCGTGTTCGATCGCCATACCGCTATGAAACCAGCCTTGCGCGCTCCGCGGTAGTCCACCGGTCGTGCGCCACGAGCTCGCTCGGATCCGCGTGAGGAAACTCGCGGACCCGACTCGCGCTCACGATGCGACGAGCTGCTGCACGAACACGTGCGGGGTGAAGCCGGTGAGGTCGTCGATGCCCTCGCCCTGCCCGAGCAGCTTGACCGGGATGCCTGTGCGCTCCTGCACGGCGAGCACGAAACCACCCTTCGCGGAGCCGTCCAGCTTCGTGAGCACGAGGCCCGTGACGCCGGCGTGCTCGAGGAACGCCTCGGCCTGCATCACGCCGTTCTGGCCTGTCGTGGCGTCGAGCACGAGCAGCACTTCGCTGATCGGCGCCTGCTTCTCCACAACCCGGCGGATCTTGCTGAGCTCGTCCATCAGTCCGCCCTTGGTGTGCAGTCGCCCCGCGGTGTCGATGATCACGATCTCGGTGCCGTTCGTCTTCGCGTACTCGACGGTCTGGAACGCAACCGATGCGGGGTCCTGGCCGTGCTGCTGGGGGCGCACGATCGCGGCTCCCGCTCGTTGTGCCCACGTGCCCAGCTGTTCGACGGCGGCCGCACGGAACGTGTCTGCGGCGCCGACCACGACCGAGCGCTGATAACCCCGCAGGAACTTCGTGAACTTGCCGATCGTGGTCGTCTTGCCGACCCCGTTCACGCCCACCACCAGCACGACCGCCGGGCGTTCGGTGAGTTTGAGCGTCGTGTCGAACTTCGCGAAGTGCTCCTCCAGCGTCTCCCGCAGCATGCGCTGCAGGTCCTTCGGATCCGTCGTGCGGTAGCGCTCCACCTTCGCGCGCAGCTCGTCAACGAGCCGTTCGGTGATGTCGGGCCCGAAATCGGCCGTGAGCAGCGCGGTCTCGAGGTCGTCCCAGGTCTCGTCGTCGATGGTGGGTTTGACGAACATGCCGCGCAGTGCGCGACCGAGGGACCAGGACTTCTCCGCCATTGCTCCAGCCTAGGGCCAGCCGTCCGGCGGATCCGGCGTGTTCGCCGAGGGCACGCAGCGGGCACCCTGCTCGTCGCTGTCCCGATCAGGCCGGGATCGCGGCGGCGCGGTCGCCGACGCGCTGCCCGACCACGGCCGACACCCCGTCCTGGCGCATCGAGACGCCGTACAGGGCGTCGGCGATCTCCATCGTGCGCTTCTGGTGCGTGATCACGAGCAGCTGGGAGTTCGCGCGCAGCTGCTCGAACACCGTCAGCAGCCGGCCCAGATTCGCGTCGTCGAGGGCCGCCTCGACCTCGTCCAGGATGTAGAACGGGCTGGGTCGCGCCTTGAAGATCGCGACCAGCAGCGCGACGGCCGCAAGCGAGCGCTCGCCACCGGAGAGCAGCGAGAGGCGCTCGATCTTCTTGCCGACAGGGCGCACCGCGACCTCGATGCCGGTGTTCAGCAGATCGTCGGGGTTCGTGAGCGAGATGCTGCCCGCACCGCCCGGGAACAGCAGCGGGAACACCTCGCCGAACGCCTGCCTGGTGTCCTCGAACGCCGCGGCGAAGATCGCCTGCATCCGCTCGTCGAGCTCGCCGATGATCGTGAGCAGATCCTGCCGGGTCTTGCTGAGGTCGGCGAGCTGCTCGGTGAGGAAGGCGTGTCGCTGCTCGAGCGCGGCGAACTCCTCGAGCGCGAGCGGGTTGACCCGGCCGAGCTGGGCGAGCTTGCGCTCCGCCTCCTGCAGCCGCCGCTGCTGGATGCCGCGGTCATACCGGATGCCGTTCGACTCCGGTTCATCCGCGTCGGACGGACCGTTCGGATCGCCGGGAACAAGCTGATCGGGTCCATATTCCGCAACGAGAATATCTTCGTCGAGAGCAAGCTCGGACTGCACGCGCTCCAGCAGGCTGCTCAGATGCAGCTTCTTCTCATGGATCTGCAGCTCGAGGCCGTGCACGCTCTCGGTGAGACCGGCGAGACGCTCGCGCAGCGATGAGTCCTGACGACGCAGCTCGCCGAGCTCCTCGTTCTGCGCCGAGCGGGCGGTCTCTGCGGCGGCAAGCGAGAGCCGCGCCTCGGCCACCGAGCGATCGAGCGAATCCAGGATGCGAGGCAGCTCGGAGACGACGCCGGAGGCGGTCTCGCGCTGAGCACGCCGGATCACCGCCCGGCGAGCCGCCTCCGCGGCGGCCTCGCGCTCGCGCTCCCGCTGGCGTTCCAGCGACGCGACGCGCGCCTCCGCGGCACGCACGCGCTCGCGCAGGGTCTCCACACCCAGGCGCGCCTCGATCTCGGTCTCGCGCGCGGCCTCGAGCGCCTCCAGCAGATCGTCCCGGGCCGACACGTCCAGCACCGGCCGCGGCATCGATTCCGCCTGCGCGAGCGCGATCTTGGCGGAGTCGGCGTTCTGCTCCGCGTCGGCGACGGCGGACTGCGCCTGGGTCAACCCGCTCTCCAGGCGTTCGCATTCCGCGATCGCGGACTCGTGCTGCACCACGACGCGGTTGATCTGCTCCGTGTGGGCGGCCAGCGCCGCGTCATGCTCGCGCAGGATGCGCAGCGCGTCGCGGGACTCGCGCCGGGCGACCTCGAGCTTCTCGGATCCCCCCTCGCGAGCGTCGCGGAGTGCGTCGACGACGACGCGCACCTCGTCGAGCCGCTCGATCGCGGCGTCGCGCTCGGCCACGAGTTCGAGCCGGGAGCGCTCGCCGCCGGAACCGGTGTGCAGGGTGTGCGCAGTGACGACCTCGCCGGCGCGCGTGACGACGGTCAGCGGGAGACCGAGCGCGGCCGCCGCCGCGGCGTGAGCGGATCGCGCCGCGGCGAGGTCATCGACGACGACGACGTGGGCGAGGATCCCGAGGACACCGGCCGGTGCCGTGACGACCTCCGCCGCGGGGGTCGCTCCCGAGATCCGTGCGTCGGCGACCGCCATCGCGGCGCCCTCGGAGATCACGATGTCGACGCCGCGATCGACGTCGGCGGCGAGCCCGAAGGCGGCGGCCGCGTCGTCGACGAGCACACCCTCCGCGAGCGGGCCGAGCACGGCTGCCACGGCCGCCTCGAAGCCGGCCGTGACCTGCACGGCGTCGCCGACGAGACCGCGCACGCCGGGGCGGCCCGCGGCGACGATCTCGGCCGCTCCCCCGGAGACCGAGATCGCGCTGCCGAGCGCCGCGGCCTTCGCCCGGAGCGCCTCGGTCTCGCGCTCCGCCGAATGCAGGCGCTCGCGCAGCCCCTCCAGCGTGGTCTCCGCGGCGACCGCACGGGCCTGCGCCCGCTCGTACGCCTCCGCGTGTTCGGCTGCGGTACCCTCAGGCGCCTCGCCCTCCTCGATGCGATCGCGCACCTCCGCGGCCTGGCGTCGGCGCTCGTGCGCGGACTCCAGCGCGTTCTCCTGGCGCAGCACCGCACCGCGCACGGCCGCGAGCGCGGAAGCCGCCGCCTCCGCCTGCCCGCGCAGCGTGTTCACGCGCATGTCGTGCGCGGAGACGAGGGCGCTCTGCTCGGCGATGTCGACGTCCAGCGCGTCCAGCTCGGCGCGCGCGCCGGCGACGTCACGCACCGCCTGCTGCGCGGCGTCCTGCGCACGCCCGATTCCGGAGGAGATGTCCTCCACCTCGTGCACGGCCTCATCGATGCTCACCTGCGTCACGGTGATCGCCGTGACCGCGTCGTCCTCGTCCGAGCCCAGCAGCGCCAGACGCTGATTGGCGAGGGTGAACAGCGCGCGCACGCGCTCCTGCACCTGCTCGAGGCCGAACGCCACCCGCCGCGCCTCATCGACGGCGGCGGAATTCTGCAGCGCTTCCAGGCGCGCGATCTCCGCGCGCACCCGATCCCCCTGCTCGCTGAGCACCACGCGCTCGGCGTGGCGCTCATGCTCGTTGCGGGTGTGATCGGCCAGCGCCGTGCGCAGTGCGACCACGTCGTCGGCGAACAGCCGGGCCTTCGCATCGCGCACGACCGCAGCGATGGTCTGCGCCTCCCGGGCGATCTCCGCCTGGCGTCCGAGGGGCTTGAGCTGCCGGCGGATCTCCCCCGCGAGGTCACTGAGCCGGGTGAGGTTGGTCTCCATCGCGTCGAGCTTGCGGAGCGTCTTCTCCTTGCGGCGGCGGTGCTTGAGGATTCCCGCCGCCTCCTCGATGAATCCGCGGCGGTCCTCCGGTGACGCCTGCAGCACGGTGTCGAGGCGTCCCTGGCCGACGATGACGTGCATCTCCCGGCCGAGCCCGGAGTCGCTGAGCAGCTCCTGCACGTCCAGCAGCCGGCAGCTCTCGCCGTTGATGGCGTACTCGCTGGAGCCGTTGCGGAACAGCGTGCGGCTGATCGTCACCTCGGCGTACTCGATCGGCAGAGCCCCATCGGCGTTGTCGATCGTCAGCTGCACTTCGGCACGACCGAGCGGCCCGCGGGTGGACGTGCCCGCGAAGATGACGTCCTCCATCTTGCCGCCGCGCAGCGTCTTCGCACCCTGCTCCCCCATCACCCAGGCGAGGGCGTCGACGACATTCGACTTGCCGGATCCGTTCGGGCCCACGATGCACGTGACACCCGGCTCGAAGGCGAACACCGTCGGCTGCGCGAAGGACTTGAACCCCTTCAGGGTCAGGCTCTTCAGGTGCATGGGCACGCTCGGCGATCGACGCAGGTCACGGCCTCTACGCTATCGCCCGCGCGGCGCCGTCCCGGAAGGGAAACGCGCGGGGTCCAGGGATTTCTGAACGCATCCTTGACGTCTGCCGCGAAGTGCCGCTAGCGTGGCTACCCGCGACAGACGAGAGGAGGCGCCGCCATGATGATCCGCACCGATCAGAACCCATTCGACGGGTTCCCCGCGTACTCGGCAGCCACCCTCCTCTGCTCTTCGATCCTCGCGGCCGCATAGCGCGTCGCTGAGGCTCGTCCGTCCCTGACGGAGGCTTCGATACGTCGTCCCGCGTCGGCTCCGCCGGCCTGACGCCCCGTGCGTCCGCGATCCGCAGCGCCTGTCCGGCGGCCGCGTCGATCGCCTCCCGATCCGAACCAGGATCGTCGGATCCGTCTGCGGATCCCCCTCTGCCGCGACACGCCCCGGCGTCCCACCTGGTCGCCGCGGCATGCCGCGCACCGCCTTCCGGCACGACCAACGAAAGCGAATCCTCGTGAATTCCGCACTGCACGCCTCGCCTCCCACCGAGTCGACGCACGGCGCTCATCCCGAGCGCGACCTGTCCATCACCCTTCCCCGAGAGGAGGAGCTGCGCCGGCTGAGCCTCGCCCAGCGCGTGGCCCTCCGCGTGGCTCTGCGCCTGATCGTGCGCGTACGCGTGCTCGAGCACGACCTCGCCCGGTGCGAGCGCGAACGGGCGCACGAACTCCTCAGGGCGCAGACCGAGCAGCTTCGGATCCGCCACACGCTCCCCCGGCAGATGCTGTGAGCATCGTGACCACGCAGGAGGCGGGATCGCGGATGCGTTCCTCGGCGTCGCCGGATGGCGAGGAATCATCCTCCCGGATGACGTCCGGGAGCGGATCTGCATCCGCAGGCGCATGACTGCACGAGCCCGGCCGGGAAGACTGGAAGCATGAGTGAAGCGGTCATCGAAGCACAGGGCCTGGTCAAGACGTTCGGCGCGACGCGCGCGCTCGCCGGGGTGGATCTGCAGATCGCGCCCGGCGAGTCCGTCGCGATCATGGGCGCCTCCGGTTCCGGCAAGACGACGCTCCTGCATGTGCTGGCGGGCATCACCCGCCCGGACGCCGGACGCGCACTGTTCCGGCCGCAGGGCGGTGGCGTCGTCGAGGTGAGCGCGCTCGGCGAGGCGGCGCGGTCGCGGCTGCGACGCGAGTCCTTCGGCTTCGTCTTCCAGCAGGGGCTGCTGATCCCCGAGCTCACCGCGATCGAGAACGTCGCTCTGGCCGCGATGATCACCGGTGTTTCGCGCGCCGAGGCGACCCAGCGTGCGGCCGGCTGGCTCGCCGCGCTCGGGCTGCAGGGCATGGAGGATCGACGCATCGGCGAGTTGTCCGGCGGCCAGGCGCAGCGGGTGGCGATCGCGCGCGCCCAGGTGACCGGGGCCGGCGTCGTCTTCGCCGACGAGCCGACCGGCGCCCTGGACTCGACGACGTCCGGCGAGGTCATGGATGCGCTGCTCTGGTCGACCACTGGTCAGGGACGCACCCTCGTGCTCGTCACCCACGATGCGCAGGTCGCCGCACGGTGCTCGCGCATCATCGCGGTCCGCGACGGCGTCGTGCAGAGCACGGAGGTCGCCGCATGAACGCGGCGACTCTGCGCCTGCTGCTGCGCCCGGCCCCCGGCTCGCTCGGTGTGGTCGTGATCCCGACGATCGCCTTCGCCGTGGTGTCGGCGCTCGTGCTCACCGTCGTCGGCGGCGCTCAGGCCTTCTGGCTCTGGGACGACGACGCCGCGATCATCTATCAGCTTCTCGCTGCCGTCGCCCTGGTGCTGCTGGTCGTTCCGCTCGGCGCGCTCGGCGCCGCGGCGGCCCGGCTCAGCGCCCGCCGACGCGACGAGCGTCTGTCCACGCTGCGTCTGCTCGGGGTGACCGGGTTCGGGGTCGGCGTGCTCGCGGTCATCGAGTCGACACTGATCGCGGCGATCGGTGTGGTCGGGGGGATCCTGCTGTCGCTCGCGGCGTCACCCCTCGTCGGGCTCATCCCGTTCCGCGGGGCCCCGCTCGGATCCACTGTCCTGCTGCCGCCGTGGGCGACCGCCGCCATCGCGGCGGGAACAGTCCTCCTCGCGACGCTCAGTGCCGTGATCGGACTGCGTCGCGTCATCATCTCCCCGCTCGGAGTGCGCACGCGCACCACCCCGCCCGCACCGCACTGGCTGCGGGCGCTGATCGGCGTCGGCGCGATCGCCGCCGGATTCGTCGCGGCGAAGCTTCTACCCGAGTACGGCGATGTCATCGCGCTCATCGCAGGAATGGTCGCCATCTTCGCCGTCGGCCTTCTCGTGCTCAACCTCGTCGGGCCGTGGACCCTCAAGATCGGCGCGCGTCGGCAGCTGCGGCGCGCACGCACTCCTTCCCGGCTGCTCGCCGCGCGGATCGTGCTGGATGATCCGAAGGCCGCTTGGCGCCAGGTCGGCGGAATCGCGATGACGAGCTTCATGGCGGTCTTCGCCGGGACGGGCGTGGCCCTCATGGACCTGATGGGTTCGGCCGCGATGTCTTCCGCCGATCTCACGCTCCTCACCGACATGCGCACGGGGCTCATCATCACCCTCGTCGCGTCGTTCGTCATGGTCGCGTGCTCGGTCGCAGTGACCCAGGCATCGGAGGTCCTCGACCAGCGTCCGCTGCACCGCAGCCTGCACTTCCTCGGTGCGCCGGCCGACACCGTCGATTCGGCTCGACGTCGCGCGGTGATGTCGCCGCTGCTGCTCACCTCGCTGGGCTCGGCGCTGTGCGCCGCAGTACTGGTCTTCCCGCTGCTCGGCATCACCCTGATCATCGCGCCCCTGTCGCTGCTGACGATCGCCGCCGTGCTGACGGCCGGGATCCTGCTGGTCTGGATCGCCACCCGTCTCACGCGGCCGCTGCTGCTGCGCGCGTTCGCCGGCTGACGGGACTGCCGATCCTGAGCCGCACAGAGTGACAGGGCCGTCGATCGTCAGCGCGTGCGCTGGCACCTCGGGCAGAAGTGACTCGACCGGTTCATGAACGCCTCGCGGCGGATCGGGCCCCCGCAGCGCGGGCACGGCTCGCCAGTGCGGCCGTAGGCGTTCAGCGAGTGCGCGAAGTAGCCGGCCTGCCCGTTCACATTCACGTACTGCGCGTCGAAACTCGTACCGCCTTCGGCCAGGGCCTTCTGCAGCACGGCCCGCACCTCGGCGAGCAGGCGGTGCGCCGACACGGTGGAAAGATCGGATGCCGGCTTCTCCGGATGGATCCGCGCCGCCCACAGCGACTCGTCGGCATAGATGTTGCCGACGCCGCTGATCAGGTTCTGATCCAGCAGCACCCGCTTGATCGCGCTCCGACGCGTGCGCAGTGCGTCCCGGAAGGCACGGTCGCTGAACGCCGGATCCATCGGATCGCGGGCGATGTGCGCGACCTGCGACGGGATCAGCGGATCCTCGCTGCCCCATCCGGCAGCGCGGCGATCGGCGGTCGGCACCAGGCTGTCGACCGCAAGCGATCCGAAGGTGCGCTGATCGGCGAAGACGACGGCGAGCTCGCCATGCTGCGGATGCTCGACGAAGAGGCGGATCCGCTCATGCCGCTCCGCCGCAGCCTCGGGGCGGCGCAGCAGCAGCTGCCCGGACATGCCGAGGTGGCCGACGATCGCCCGTGCTGCCGTGTCGGGCGAGCCTGCGAGCGGCAGCCACAGGAACTTGCCGCGGCGCGCGACCGTGCGCACGGTCGCGCCCTCGAGCCGGGCGACGAAGTCGGCGGCCCCTGCGGGATGCCGGGTGAGGGCGCGCTCGTCGAGCACGGATACCGAGACGATCGTCGCGCCGGTCATCGCGGGCGCGAGCCCGGCACGGACCACCTCGACCTCGGGCAGCTCTGGCATGAACGATCAGCCGCGGTCGCTGAGCGCGTGCCACGCGGACAGCGCGGCCGCCATCTCGGCGGTCTTCTTGCTGGTGCCGGTGCCATCGGCCCGGTGCTCCCCGGCCGCCACCGTCGCCGTGAAGCGCCGATCGTGATCGGGCCCGGTCGACACCACGTCGTACACGGGCGCACCGATGCCCAGCCGCGCGGCGAGTTCCTGCAGTGCGGTCTTGGGATCCATCGCCGCGCCATACCGCTCGGGGTCGGCGAGCAGCGGCTCGACGAGACGCAGCACGAGCGATGTCGCGGTCTCGGGACCCGCCGAGAGGAAGGTCGCGCCGAACACGGCCTCCATGGTGTCGGCGAGGATCGAGTCCTTGTCGCGACCGCCGGTGCGCTCCTCGCCCTTGCCGAGCAGGATGTACGCGCCCAGGCCGATGCCGCGCGCGACCTCCGCCAGCGCGAGGGTCGACACGACGCTGGCCCGGCGCTTGGCGAGGGACCCCTCATCGAGGTCGGGATGCGTCGTGTACAGCATGACGGTGACGGCCTGCCCCAGCACGGAGTCGCCGAGGAACTCGAGCCGCTCGTTGTGAGGGATACCGCCGTGCTCGTACGCAAAGGAGCGATGCGTCAGCGCAAGCTGAAGCAGCCCGGGGTCGATATCGACTCCGAGCTGCTCAGAAAGGCGGCGCGACTGCTCCCCTGCGCCGTCAGAAGACGGGTCGGGGACGCCTGCCATGATCGACGGATCGATCAGACGTCGGCGACCTTGCGGCCCTTGTACTCGAGGAACAGCTCGGTGCCCTGCGAGTCGGTGACGACCTTCGCCTGGTGCGGGCGGCTGTAGACGACCTTGCCGTTCTCGATGGTCTTGACGAGGGCGGGAACCTCCGCCTTCCACTGCGCGCGACGCGAGCGGGTGTTCGAACGGGAGACCTTGCGCTTCGGGGGGTTACCGGCCATGGTTTCTTACCTTCTGTGTTCTGGGCGCGCAGCTATTCCGCTGCGTTTCCTTGGTCTGTGATCTGCTGGAGCGCGGCCCATCGAGGATCGAGGGGAGCGTCCTGCTCTTTCCCGGTGCTTCCGGTCAGCCGCTCGCCGGTCTCGGGGTCGAGACCAGGGCAATCCGGCTGACACACCGGCTGAAACGGGAGCGCCAGTACGACAGCATCCCTGACCAGAGTTTCAAGATCCACGTGGTCGTCTTGAACCTCGAAGTCGTTCGCTTCTTCTCCAGGGTACGCGAAAAGCTCCTGAAACTCGACTTCGACAGGCTCTTCGATCGGATTCAGGCACCTGCCGCACTCCCCGCGATAGGTCACATCGACCTCGCCGGTGACGAGGATGCCCTCGTGCACGGACTCGAGACGCACATCCAGGTCGAGCTGCTCGCCTTCGGCGACGGAGACGAGCCCCTCGCCCCAGCGCTCGGTCAACGGGATCGTGAGGCGGTGCTCGCGCATCTCGCCGGGTCTGCGGACGATGTCGCGCACGGGCAGCACGAACGGTCCATTGAGACGGATTTTCACCTGTGCAGTCTACCGGTCCGACCTGGACGGAAGCCGGTCAGAGCCCGCGCGCGCCGGTGTCCAGGAAGCGTGCCACGGGAGCCGGCACGAACGGCGCAACATCCCCACCGAGGCCCGCGACCTGGCGCACCAGCGAGCTGGAGACCAGCGCATGCGCGGGGTCCGGCAGCAGGAAGACGGTCTCGATGTCGGCGAGGTGGCGGTTCACGATCGCCATCGGCGACTCGTAGGCCACATCGACCTGCGAACGGATGCCCTTGACGAGCACGCCCGCGTTCACGTCGCGGGCGTAGTCGACGAGCAGGCCCATGCTCCATGACGCGACGATCACGGTGCCCGCGATACCCGCATCGTGGATCGACTCCTCGAGCAGCGCCAGACGCTGTGCGACCGGCAGCATCGCCTGCTTGTCGGGGTTGTGCACCACCAGCACGTGCAGCTCGTCGTAGAGGGCCGCGGCACGCCGGATCACATCCAGATGGCCGAGGGTCGGCGGGTCGAAGGAACCGGGGACGACGGCGATCCGAGCGCTCATGGATCCAGACTAGCGGCGAGATCCGATGCGTCGGCCGAGTGGATCCGAGGTCAGTTCTTGGCGAGAGCCGCGCGGTCCTCGATGCTGAGGCGCTGCGCCATCGCCTGCCGGAGGCCCTCATGCTCCTGGAGTGCGGGATCCGCCTCCACGATCTCCCCGGCGAGCTCTCGCGCCTGGCCGATGAGGTCGGCGTCCTTGATGACGCGCAGCAGCTTGAGCGACGACTTCGCTCCGGACTGACGCGCGCCGAGCACGTCGCCCTCACCGCGCAGATCGAGGTCGACCTCGGCGAGCACGAATCCATCGAGCGTCGCGGCGACCGCATCGACCCGGTCGCGCGCCGGCGTTCCCTGCTCGGCCTCGGTCACCAGAAGGCAGAGCCCCGGCACGCCGCCGCGCCCGATGCGTCCGCGAAGCTGGTGCAGCTGCGAGACGCCGAAGCGGTCGGCTTCGAGCACGATCATCGTGGAGGCGTTCGGCACGTCGACGCCGACCTCGATGACGGTGGTCGCCACGAGCAGGTCGATCTCGCCGCGCGCGAACGACTGCATGATCGCGTCCTTCTCGTCGGCGGGCATCTTGCCGTGCAGGCCGGCCACCCGCAGCGCGGACAGCTTCGGGTGCGTCGCGAGCGCGGCCAGCAGCTGCACGACACCCCAGCGCGGTCCGCGCGCCGCTTCCTCCGCGCCGTCCGCGAAATGCTCCTGATCGGCCTCCTCCGCGCCGCTGTCGGTGTCGATCGCCGCGCACACCGCGAACACCTGCCGGCCCTTCTCGATCTCCTCGGCCGCCCGTTCCCAGACACGCGCGAACCAGCCGGGATGATCGGCGAGGGGTGCGACGAACGTCTGGATCCCGGCCCGACCGCTGGGCATCGTGCGGATGACGGACGTGTCGAGGTCGCCGAACACCGTCATCGCGACCGTGCGCGGAATGGGAGTCGCGGTGAGTACGAGCGCGTGCGGGCTGGTGCCCTTTGCGCGCAGCGCCTCGCGCTGCTCCACGCCGAAGCGGTGCTGCTCGTCGACGACGACCAGTCCGAGGTCGGCGAACGTGGTCTTCTCCCCCAGCAGCGCATGCGTGCCGACGACGATGAGCGCCTGGCCGGCGGCGACGCGCAGGGCCGCCTTGCGTCGCTCCGGTGCCGACATCTGACCGGTGAGCAGCGTGGGCATCACCAGCGGCGCGAGCTGGGGCCCGAGCATCTTCGTGATCGAGCGCAGATGCTGCGCCGCGAGCACCTCCGTCGGTGCGATGAGCGCGGCCTGCCCACCCGATTCGGCGACCTGCAGCATCGCGCGCAGGGCGACCAGCGTCTTGCCGGATCCGACCTCGCCCTGCACGAGCCGGTTCATCGGCGCGCCGCCGACGAGATCCGCGGCGATCGCGGCCCCGACGGTCTGCTGATCGGGAGTGAGTGTGAACGGCAGGCCCGCGTCGAATCTCTCCAGCAGCCCGCCGGGCTTCGCCGGCCGTGCCGTGGCGTCGAGCATGCGCACGAGGTAGCGCTGCTGCATCAGCGCGGTCTGCAGAGTGAGCGCCTCGTGCATGCGCAGCGTGCGGATCGCGGGCGCGATCTCGGTCTTCGATGCGGGCCGGTGGATCCGCTCCAGCGCGACACGCGCCTCAAGCAGGTCCTCATCCCGGCGCACCGCGTCGGGCACCGGCTCCGGCACCGGGCCGAGATCGTCGAGCACGGTGCCGATCATCTTCTCGATCTGCCAGGTGGTGAGACTCGCCGTCGCCGGATAGATCGGCAGCGGAGTGGTGACCAGCACATCGGCCTGGGCGCGTGCGCGCAGCTCATCGTCGAACATCTCGTACTGCGGATGCGCGAACTGGGTGACGCCGCGATAATCACCGACCTTGCCGGTGAACACGCCGCGCCGCCCGACCCGCAGCTCCTTCTCGCGCCACTCGAGCTGACCCCGGTGCTTGGCGAAGAAGGTCAGCACCATGCGGCCGACGCCGTCGCCGATGTCGACCGTCATCATCGCGCCGCGACGGTTCTTCATGTCGCGCACCTCGACCCTCATCACCTCGGCGACGATCGTCACGGTCTCGCCCTTGGGCAGTTCGATGATCGGAGTGAGTTCGCCGCGGTTGGCGTAGCGGCGCGGGTAGTGCGAGAGCAGATCCCACACCGTGCTCATGCCGAACGACTTCTGCAGCGCCTTCGCGTTGCCGTCTCCGACCGCGACGGCGAGCGGGGATTCGAGGCGCAACGGCATGATCAGAAGTCTAGGACGGGCCGCCGACAGCCGGACCGCGGCCGTGCGCGGGCGGTCTCACCCCTGCAGGAACGCGAGTCCGGCCTCGCGGAACGCCTTCGATCCGGGGGCATTGAAGTGGTGCCGCCCGGGGATCTCGAAGAACGTGCCCTGCCGGCAGGCGTCGACGAGCCGACGCGACTCCTCGATCACCGCATCCGGAGATCCGGTTGCGGACAGGACCGGCTGTGACGGTGGGGGCGGCGGAGCGGGGTGGAGGGTGCGCGGCGCGCGCATCCGCTGCGCGAGGGCGAGCGGCGCCGGCAGGTGGTTGGCCGGGGCCCGTTCGGTCAGCTCGATGTAGTCCAGCGTGACCGGATCCGTCACCGGCGTGCCGTCGTCGATGAGTCGCTGCACCTGGTCGAGGTCGAGCCGCTCCAGCGGAATGCCGTCCGGCACACCTCCGAGCACGCCGCGCGGGATGCGGTCCTGCAGGTCCCGGAGCACCTGCCAGCCGACGCGCGCACCCAGCGAATAGCCGAGGTAGACCGCCTCGTCGACGAGGTAGGTGTCGAGCACCTGCTCGACATCGGCGGCGAGCGTGCGCACGTTGTACCCCTCGGGGTCGTGCGGCTTCTCGCTCTCACCGTGCCCGCGCAGATCGATGCCGAGCACGCGGAGGCCGGCGTGCTCCAGCATCCGCACCCATCCCGTGAGCACCCAGTTGTCGCGCGTGTTGGAGGCGAAACCGTGCACGATCACGACCACCGGTGCATCGGGATCGCCCCAGGTGTACGTCGCAAGGCCCACGCCCTCACCCACCTCGATGATCTGCGGGTGGGGCATGGTGCTGAGCTCTGCGAGGGAATCGGCCACGATCCCATCATGGCCCGGATCCGCGGGCCGCGGGGTGGATCCGGCGGTGCCAGGGCGAATCCGGCGGTGCTCCCCGCGCGGCACATAGGGTTAGCGGGTGACGAGAATCATCGCCGGAGCGGCCGGCGGCACCCGCCTGGAGGTTCCCGGCCACGGCACCCGCCCCACCAGCGACCGTGTGCGGGAGTCGCTGTTCGCGGCGCTGGAGTCGATGGATGTGATCGCGGGCGCCCGCGCACTCGACCTTTACGCGGGCTCCGGAGCGCTCGGTCTCGAGGCGCTCAGCCGCGGCGCGCGCAGCGCGGTGCTCGTGGAGCGCGGCCGACCTGCCGCCGCGGTGGCGCGTCGCAACGTCGCAGCGGTCGCGAAGGCGCTCGCCGCGTCCGGATCCGACGGTGCCTCCTCCGCCGCGACCGTGCAGGAGAGCTCCGTGCAGGCGTTCCTCGCCCGTGCGGCCGGCCCGTTCGATCTGGTGTTCACCGACCCGCCGTACGACCTCTCCGACGTCGAGATGACGGCGGATCTCATCGCGGTCGCGCCGCTGCTGTCGCCGGACGCGGTCGTCGTGATCGAGCGGGCGAAGCGCTCGACCCCGCCGGATCTCGCGGCCGCGGGTCTCTCGCCGATCCGGGAGAAGGTCTACGGCGACACGGCGCTGTGGTGGGCGGAGCCGGCTGCGTGACTCAGACCGCGTCAGCGCCCGCGTCGCGATAGGGGTCCCAGCCCAGCGGCCCGACCGGCTCGCCGTCGCACAGCAGGGGTGCGTTCTCGACCGCGGGGATGACGGATCCGATCTGACGGAATCCGGGCGGCAGAGCACCCGCGGGGAACGTCGCGAGCAGCGCATGGTCCTCCCCGCCGGCGAGAGCCCGACGTGGGTGCACGCCGAGCGCGGACGCCTCGAGCGAGAGCGTCACCCCCGAGGCCTCGGCCAGGCGCCGCGCATCGAGAGCGAGCCCGTCCGAGACGTCCATCATCGCCGTCGCTCCCGCTACCGCCGCGACCGGCCCGAGCCCGATCGGCGGCACCGGACGCAGCTGCGCGGCGATCGCCTCCGCCTCGCCCTCGGCGAGCTTCGTCGGATCCACCGGCACGGCGGTGCCGTCCGGATGGAAACGGGAGAAGAGCACCGACAGCCCGTGCGCCGCCACCCCCATCTCCCCCGCGATCGCCACGTCGTCGCCCGCACGTGCGCCGGCGCGGGTGACCGCGGTGCGTCCTTCCAGGTCGCCGAGCGCAGTGACGGCCACCGTGAGCGTGGCCGACACGGTGAGGTCGCCGCCGACGACCGCGCACCCGGGTGCCAGCGCGTCACAGGCGTCGCGGAAGCCGTCAGCGAGCGCGGCGACGAAGGACAGCCGCCGTTCCTTCGGCACCGCCAGTGCCACCAGCAGCGCTGTGGGTCGCGCACCCATCGCCGCGACATCGGCGAGATTCACCGCCGCGGCCTTCCAGCCGAGGTCGTAGCCGTTCGTCCATGCGGCCCGGAAGTCGGGGCCCTCAACCAGCGTGTCCGTGGTCGCGACGACGGCGCCGGACGGCGCGGAGATCACCGCGGCATCGTCACCGGGGCCCAGCAGCGAGAACGCGCTCGCGGGCGTCCGCTCGAGGATCGTGCGCAGGATCCTGCCCTCGGACACCTCGCCGATCATCGGATCCTCGGGTGCGGAACCCGGACCGAGGGATGGATCGGAGCTCGCGCTGGCGGATCCGGAAGCTGACAGGTCGACCATGGTGTCAACGGTAGCCTGGAGGCATGCCGCGCCGTCTCGCCGTCCCTGCTCTGCTCATACTGACGGCGGGACTTCTGGCGGGTTGCAGCACGACCGTGCACCTGGATCCGGCGGAGGACGCGAACAATCCGCGCTGCGCCGACGTGATGGCGCGGATCAACAAGAACGTGCCTTCGGTCGCGGGGCTGGAGCGGCGCTGGACGGATGCCCAGGCGACGGCGGCGTGGGGCGATCCCGCCGCGGTGCTGCTCACCTGCGGCCTGCCCGAGGCTGCCCCCACGAGCACGCTGCAATGCGTGACGCTGCAGGGCATCGACTGGCTCGTCGACGACTCGAAGAGCCCGAACCTGACCCTCACGACGTACGGGCGCAATCCCGCCGTGCAGCTGTTCATCAACACGAAGCCCGACGAGCCGAACAAGGGCGTGAGCTCGAACGACGTGATCGGCGACAAGCCGCTCGCCGCCGCGATCGCGACGATCCCCGCCGACCACGCCTGCATCGCCCGTCCGGGGTCGGATGCGACACCGGATCCCACCCCCACGCCCTGACGCGGCGTCCTCCGCGGGTCGAGCCGCGCGCCGTGCCCTGCGCCCGTGCCGCGCGCTGCCCCCGTCGTGCCGCGCCCAACTTCGGAGCAACGCCGCGACACGCCGTGGCCTCAGCGCAAAGGCACGGCGTGTCGGCCACGCGCTCCGAAGTTGGGGCCCCGGGGGCACGCGCTGTGGACCACCGCCTTCGCCCGGTGTGCCACCCGCCGCCGTGCCCCGCACAAGTGCCGCGCGCTGCCGCTGCCGTGCCGCGCCCAACTTCGGAGCACGTCCTCGACACGCCGCGGGCTGCGTCGCCAGACACGGCGTGTCGACCGTCAGCTCCGAAGTTGGGCGCGCCACGAGGGCACGCACCGCGAGTGTAAGACCGCGGACTAGCGGCGCAGTCCCGCCTCGATGAGCTCCGTGATGAGGTCGCCGTAGCTGAGCCCCGTCGCGATCCAGCACTTCGGGAACATCGAGATCGGCGTGAAGCCGGGCATCGTGTTCAGCTCGTTCACGACGAGGGTGCCGTCGGCGGTGAGGAACATGTCGACGCGCGCAAGCCCTCGCCCGTCGACGGCTTCGAAGGCGCGGATCCCGGCGTGCTGGATCGCGGCGATCTCGGCATCCTCGAGCACGGCAGGACACACCACGTCGACGCCGTCGCCGCCGAGGTACTTGCCCTCGAAGTCGTAGAAGCCACGCGAGGTGAGCACGATCTCACCGGGCACCGACGCACGCGGTCCCTCAGCACCCTCGAGGATGGCGACCTCGATCTCGCGGCCCACGACACCCGTCTCCACGAGCACCTTGTCGTCCTCGGCGAGGGCGATCCGCATCGCGTCGTCGAACTCGGCAGGATCGGTCACCTTCGACACGCCGACACTGGATCCCGCGCGCGCGGGCTTCACGAACAACGGCAGGCCGAGCTCGGCGGCCTGTGCGCGCACAGCCCCGGGATCCGCCGCCCACTGCCGGGCGCGCACCGTGATCCACGGGGCCACGGCGATGCCGGCCGCCTGCAGCGCGACCTTCATGAAGTGCTTGTCCATGCAGAGCGCGGAATCGAGCACGCCGCCACCGGCATAGGGCACCTCGAGCGTGTCGAAGTAGCCCTGCAGGGTGCCGTCCTCGCCGTGCGGTCCGTGCAGCAGCGGCAGCACCACGTCGATCGGGCCGAGGTCCTGCACGGCGCCGTCGGCGCGGGTCACGCGCAGCGAGCGGTCGCCACCGGGCTCGGGCCACTGGATCCGGGTGCCGTTGTCTGCCACGGACGGCAGATGCCCGGCGTCGAGCGGGAACTTGTCCGGGTCGTCGTCCTCGAGCACGAACGCGCCTTCACGCGTGATGCCGACCGGGATGACGTCGTAGCGCTCGCGATCAAGCGCCCGCAGCACCCCGCCCGCCGTGGCGGAGCTGATCGAGTGCTCGCTGGAGCGCCCGCCGAAGAGCACCACCACCGTCTGCTTGTCCATTGCCCGTCCCTTCCCCCTGCGGGGTGTCGTCGTCGGTGGTCAGGTGGGGGGCGATGTCACGCGGATCCATGGCGCCGTCCAGCACCATCTTGACCTGCTCGACGATCGGCATCTCCACGCCGGCGGCGCGGGCCAGCTGCAGGATCGGCGTGACGGAGGCGAGCCCCTCTGCTGTCTGCTGCATCTGCTTGACCACGTCCTGGAAGCTGTATCCCTGGCCGAGCAGGCGCCCGGCGGTGTTGTTGCGACTGAGCGGCGACTGGCACGTCGCGATCAGGTCGCCGAGCCCGGCCAGACCCTGCAGGGTGCCGGGCTGGGCGCCGTTCGCCACGGCGAAGTCGGTCATCTCGACCAGCCCGCGGGTGATGATCGACGCCTTCGTGTTCTCGCCGTAGCCGACGCCGTCCACGATGCCGATGGCGACGGCGATGAGGTTCTTCAGCACGCCGCCGAATTCGGTGCCGATCACGTCCGTGTTCACGAAACTGCGGAAGTAGCGGTTGCGCGCCGTACGGGCGACGATGTCCGCTGTCTCCTCGCTGTTCGAGGCAATGACTGCCGCGGTGGGCTGCTCACGCGCGATCTCGAGGGCGAGATTCGGCCCACTCGCCACGGCGATGCGGTCGGGGTCGCAGCGCAGCTCCTGCTCGATGACCTGGCTCATCCGCAGGCCGGTGCCCTTCTCGACGCCCTTCATGAGGCTGACGACGGGGATGTCCGAGCGCTGCAGCAGCGGACGCAGCGCGGTGAGGTTCTCCCGCAGGGTCTGACTCGGCACCGACAGATACACCTGCTCGGCATCGTCGATGGCCGCTTCGAGGTCGCTCGTCGCGGTCATGCTGCGCGGCAGGTTGATGCCCTTCAGGTACTGCGAGTTGCGCTTGGCCTCCGCGATCTCGCGCGCCAGCTCCTCGCGACGCGCCCACATCGTGACCTGGGCACCGCCATCGGCGAGGATCTTTCCGAACGTCGTGCCCCAGCTTCCGGAGCCGATCACGGTCACGTGCGGCCCGGACGGGGCCTCCACGACGCGGTTCGCTCCGGTTCTAGGAGTCAAGGCGACCCGTCTCCTTCTGCCCGTGCTCGGCCGGGTTCCAGCGCTGGGCCGGGGCCTTCTCGCCACGAAGCTCCTCGAGCAGCGCGGTGATCGCTCCCATCAGCCGCTCGTTCGCCTCCGTGAGCGCGGCGCTCTCGCCGGCGCGCCCGTACAGGTCGGAGAGGTCGACCGGATCCCCGATCAGCACGTCCACCTTCTTGCGCAGCGGCCAGAGGCTGAGGCCCTTCTGGTAGCGCCCCATGATCTTCTGCGTGCCCCACTGCGCCATCGGGATGAGCGGGATCTCGCCGGCGAGGGCGAGCCGCACCGCACCCGACTTGCCGCGCATCGGCCACAGATCGGGGTCGCGCGTGAGCGTGCCCTCCGGATAGACGATCACGCCGCGGCCGTGCTCGACGAGCTCGCGCGACTGCTGCAGGGTCTGCTTCGCGGCGGCGGCGGACGACGCGCGGGCCACCGGGATCATCCCGGTGCCACGCAGCGCCCAGCCGAGCACCGGCACGCGGAACAGGCTCTCCTTCGCCATGAACCGCGGCGCGCGGCCGAGGCGCCAGACGGCGACCGCGACGATCAGCGGGTCGAACTCGGAGTAGTGATTCGGTGCGAGGACGAACGCGCCGGTGCGGGGCATCCGCTCCGCGCCGCGGATCCGGATCTTCGCGAGGACCGACACGAACGGCACCACGAAGACGGCCAGGAACCAGAACAGGCTCGGGCGGCTCTTCTCGGCGGTGGCGCGCATGTCAGCCGATCACGTCGAAGTCGGCGCCCAGCGCGGTCAGCTTGTCGAGGAACTTCTCGTAGCCGCGGCTGAGGATGTCGACGCCGGAGACCCGCGACTCGCCCGTCGCGGTGAGCGCTGCGATGACGTGGCTGTAGCCGCCGCGCAGGTCGGGCACCACGATGTCGGCGCCGTGCAGCGGGGTGGGACCGGTGATCACCGCAGCCTGCTCGAGGTCGCGGCGGGGCACGCGGCGGGGGCCGTCCTGCAGGCCATGCGGGTGCACGACGATGTCGGCGCCCATCTTGATCAGTGCGGCGGTGAAGCCCATCCGGTTCTCGTACACAGTCTCGTGCACGACGGAGCGGCCGTTCGCCTGCGTGAGCGCGACCACCAGCGGCTGCTGCCAGTCGGTCATGAACCCGGGGTGCACGTCGGTCTCGACGATGACCGGCTTGAGCTCGCCGTCCCGGCGGAACAGGATCCCGTCGGACTGCACGTCGAACCAGCCGCCGGCCTTGCGGAACACGTTCAGGAAGGTCAGCATCTCCTGCTGCCGGGCGCCGCCGACGAAGATCTCGCCATCGGTCGCGAGCGCCGCCGAGGCCCAGGACGCGGCCTCGTTGCGGTCGAAGATCGAGCGGTGGTCGTAGCCGCGCAGCGTCTCGACGCCCTCGATGAGGATCACCCGGTTGGGTTCGTAGGAGATGATCGCGCCCATCTTCTGCAGCACGGCGATCAGATCCATGATCTCGGGCTCGATGGCGGCGTTGCGCAGCTCGGTCGTGCCCTCGGCGCGCACGGCGGTGAGCAGCACCTGCTCGGTCGCGCCGACGCTCGGGTACGGCAGGTGGATGTTCGCACCGTGCAGACGGGTGCCGCCGGTGGAGAGGCGGATCCCGCTGGGCAGCTTCTCGACGTTCGCGCCGAACTTGCGCAGCGCGTCGAGGTGGAAGTCGATGGGACGGTCGCCGATGCGGCAGCCGCCGAGGTCGGGGATGAACGCCTGACCGAGGCGGTGCAGCAGCGGTCCGCAGAACAGGATCGGGATCCGCGAGGCGCCCGCGTGCGCGTCGATCTCCTCGAAGTGCGCGGACTCGACCTCGCTGGGGTCGAAGATCAGCGCGCCGGGCTCATCGCCCTCCGTCACCCGCACACCGTGCACCTCGAGCAGCGAGCGCACGACGGCGACGTCGCTGAGATCCGGCACATCGCGCAGCGTGCTCGCCGTCTCGCCCAGGAGGGTCGCGACCATCGCCTTGGTGGCGAGGTTCTTCGCCCCCTTCACGTCGACCCTGCCGCGCAGCGGGCGCCCGCCGCGGATCGCCAGGACATCACCCGAAGGCTTCGATGCGAGCGTCGTGTCGTGCAGCGGTGTCGTCATTCAGGGCCTCTTCTTGTGGAACGGGCGCGGCCGGAGCCGTCGGGCGGATGCCCTGGGCTCACGGCCGCGTCCGATTCAGAGAACAGGAAGCGTGCGTGGCCGCCACGACTCGCGGCGGGCCTCGAACTGCGCGATCTTGTCCTCGTTGCGCAGCGTGAGCCCGATGTCATCGAGCCCTTCGAGGAGCCGCCATCTAGTGTAATCGTCGATCCCGATGGAGGTCTGGAAGTCGCCGATCGTGGCGGTGCGCGCCTCGAGGTCGACGGTGATCTCGCGACCCGGATCCGCGTCGATCTCGGCCCAGATCCGCTCGATGTCTGCCTCGTCGACGGTCGCCGCGAGCAGGCCCTGCTTGCCCGAGTTGCCGCGGAAGATGTCGGCGAACCGAGGGCTCAGCACCACTCTGAAGCCGTAGTCGCGCAGCGCCCAGACGGCGTGTTCGCGACTGGATCCGGTGCCGAAATCGGGGCCGGCGACGAGCACCGACGCGCCCTGGAACGGCTCCTGGTTGAGCACGAACTCAGGATCCTGCCGCCAGGCGTGGAAGAGCGCATCATCGAAGCCGGTCTTGGTGACCCGCTTCAGGAACACCGCGGGGATGATCTGGTCGGTGTCGACGTTCGAGCGCTTCAGGGGCGCGGCGACGCCGGTGTGGGTGGTGAACTTCTCCACGATCAGGCCTCCAGATCGCTCGGGCTGGACAGGGTGCCGCGCACGGCGGTGGCCGCGGCGACGAGGGGCGAGACGAGGTGCGTGCGACCGCCCTTGCCCTGGCGGCCCTCGAAGTTGCGGTTCGAGGTGGACGCGCACCGCTCCCCCGGTGCCAGCTGGTCGGGGTTCATTCCCAGGCACATCGAGCAGCCGGCGAACCGCCACTCGGCGCCGAAGTCGGTGAACACCTTGTCCAGGCCCTCGGCTTCGGCCTCCAGGCGCACCCGGGCGGATCCGGGGACCACCATGACGCGCACGCCGTCGGCCTTCGTCTTGCCCTTGATGACCGAGGCGAACGCGCGCAGATCCTCGATCCGGCTGTTGGTGCAGGATCCCATGAACACGGCATCGACCTTGACGTCCTTCAGCGGGGTGCCGGGAGCCAGGTCCATGTACTCGAGTGCGCGCTCGGCTGCGCTGCGCTCGTTCGGGTCGGCGATGTCGGCGGGGTTCGGCACCTCGGCGGACAGCGAGACGCCCTGACCGGGGTTCGTCCCCCAGGTGACGAACGGCTCGAGCGCGTCGGCGTCGATGAACACCTCGGCGTCGAAGACCGCGCCCTCATCGGTCGGCAGCGTGCGCCAGTACGCGACAGCGTCGTCCCAGTCCTGCCCCTGCGGCGCGTGCGGCTTGCCCTGCACGTACGCGAACGTGGTCTCGTCGGGGGCGACCATGCCCGCGCGCGCGCCGGCCTCGATGGACATGTTGCAGATCGTCATGCGGCCCTCCATGGAGAGGGCGCGGATCGCGCTGCCGCGGTACTCGAGCACGTAGCCCTGGCCGCCGCCGGTGCCGATCTTGGCGATCACGGCGAGGATGATGTCCTTGGCGGTGACACCGGGACGCAGCGTCCCCTCGACGGTGATCGCCATGGTCTTGAACGGCTTCAGCGGCAGCGTCTGCGTGGCCATGACGTGCTCGACCTCGCTGGTGCCGATCCCGAAGGCCATCGCGCCGAATGCGCCGTGCGTGGACGTGTGCGAGTCGCCGCAGACCACGGTGATACCCGGCATGGTCAGGCCCAGCTGCGGGCCGACGACGTGCACGATGCCCTGCTCGGCGTCGCCCAGCGAGTGCAGGCGCACGCCGAACTCCTCGGCGTTGCGACGCAGCGTCTCGATCTGCGTGCGGCTGGTGAGATCGGCGATCGGCTTGTCGATCGCCAGCGTCGGGGTGTTGTGATCCTCAGTGGCGATGGTCAGGTCGAGGCGGCGCAGCGGGCGCCCCTCTGCGCGCAGGCCGTCGAACGCCTGCGGACTGGTGACCTCGTGTACCAGGTGCAGATCGATGTAGATGAGGTCCGGCTCGCCGTCAGCGCCCTTGACGACCAGATGGTCGTCCCAGAGCTTCTCCGCCAGGGTGCGGGGCCGGGGGGATGCGTCGTTCATGCGTTGCTTCTCCTGGGTTGATGGTGCGGCCACATCCCGTGGAAGACAGGGTGAGACTCCGCGGCGAGGAAGGCCTAGATCGAGGTCTCGCCGCGGCTGCTAAGGAGAAGCTGCACCGCCTGCATGCCGATGAGTCTACCGGCGGCCAAGGTAGGAGTATCCCACCCACCCTGGCTGCCGGACTCCCGTCACTCCGCGAGGGTGCGCTCCCGGCGCTTCTCCCGGCCGGATGCGATCAGGCTCGCCCCGGTGGCGCCGAGCATCGCGACGACGATCACGGTCAGCGACAGCCAGATCGGCACATCCGGCGCCCACTCGATGGGCTGGCCGCCGTTGATGAACGGGACGCTGTTCTCGTGCATCGCGTGCAACACGAGCTTCACGCCGATGAAGGCGAGGATGATGGCGATGCCGTAGTGCAGGTAGCGCAGGCGGTCGAGCAGGTCGCCGAGCAGGAAGTAGAGCTGGCGCAGGCCCATCAGCGCGAAGATGTTCGCGGTGAACACCAGGAAGCTGTTCTGGGTGATGCTGAAGATCGCCGGGATGGAGTCGATCGCGAACATCAGATCCGTCACGCCGATCGTGACGAAGACGATGATCATCGGGGTCCACACGCGCTTGCCGTCGATGACCGTGCGCAGCTTCGGGCCGTCGAACTCGTCGCTGACAGGGACGACGCGGCGCACGAGACGCACGGCGAAGCTCTCCTTGGCGGCGGTCTGGTCCTCCTGCTCCTTCTCCGGCATGGCCTGGCGGATCGCGGTGTAGATGAGGAAGGCACCGAAGAGGTAGAACACCGGCGCGAAGTTCTCGATGATCGTGACGCCGAGCAGGATGAAGATGCCGCGCAGCACGAGGGCGATGATGATTCCCACCATCAACACCTCCTGCTGCAGCTTCCGCGGCACGGAGAACTGCGCCATGATCAGCACGAACACGAAGAGGTTGTCGATCGAGAGGCTGTACTCGAGCGCCCAGCCGGTGAGGAACTCTCCGGCGTGCTGTGCACCCGCGACGGCGAGCAGGAGTCCGGCGAAGCCGAGCGCGAGCGCGACGTAGAACACCACCCAGAGGGTGGACTCCTTGGTGGAGGGGATGTGCGGTCGCCAGCGCACGATGAGCAGGTCGCCGGCCAGGATCAGCAGCAGGACGGCGAGGGAGGCGATTTCGAACCAGACGGGAACGTCCACAAGGGCCTTTCGAGGGGGTCGGCAGGAACCGAAAGTCTCTCCCCCGCCGGTCGGCGGCCACACGCCCGGAGGCCCGACGGCGGGCCTCGTGATGACGATCGTGTGAAAGCGGGATACTCCCCTTCGCGGATCTCAGTCTATCGGACCCACGGGGTGGGCTCGAGTCACCCGGCTCCGGCCTGGCGATCGTCCTGCACAATCGGGTCCGAGATCGAGTCATCCACTTTCTGGGGAGGATCCGCCGACCTGGACTTCGAATGTCGGCTGCGACTGCCCCGTCTCGTCCTTCGAATCGCACCACATCGACGAACGGGACAGAGGCAGTTCAGGCCTCGTCGAGCTCATCGGGCGTGTCGACGGCGCCGCCGAACCGACGGTCCCGGTCGAGGTAGATCCCGATCGCACGCCACAGCTCCTCGCGCGAGAAGTCCGGCCACAGCGTGTCGAGGAACACCATCTCCGCGTACGCCGACTGCCAGAGCAGGAAGTTCGAGGTGCGCTGCTCACCCGAGCTGCGCAGGAACAGGTCGACGTCCGGCATGTCCGGGATGTACAGGTGTCGGCGGATCGTCTTCTCCGTGATCGCCCCGGGGCGCATCCGCCCGGCCTTCACGTCCTCGGCGATCGCGCGCATGGCGTCGACGAGCTCGACCCGGCCGCCGTAGTTGATGCACATCGTGAGCGTGAGCCCGTCGTTGCCGCGGGTCAGCTGCTCGGCGATCTGCAACTCCTTGATCACCGAGCCCCACAGCCGCGGCTTGCGCCCCGCCCACCGGATCCGCACGTTCCACTCGTTGAGCTGATCGCGACGACGGTGCAGCACATCCCTGTTGTAGCCCATGAGGAACCGCACCTCTTCGGGCGAGCGCGCCCAGTTCTCCGTCGAGAACGCGTACACGCTGAGGTGCTTGACGCCCGCCTGGATCGCTCCCGCGACGACGTCGAGCAGCACCTCCTCACCGGCCTTGTGTCCTTCGATGCGGTTGAGCCCCTGGCGGTTCGCCCAGCGGCCGTTGCCGTCCATCACGATCGCCACGTGCTCCGGCACCGCCGGAAAGGCCGGCGGCTGAACGCCGGTCCAGTCCAGCGGGCGGTACGGGACCGCGTCCTTGTGCGTGTACGGCTTGGGCGTGCGGGAGAGCGGACTCACCGGTTTCCTTCCACGAGCGAGAGTGAGCGGATCCCCCGCTCGAGATGCCACTGGGCGTAGGCGGCGATGACCCCGGATGCCGCGGCCGCATCCCGGTCGGGCGCCGCGTCGACGCGCTCCCAGTCGCCGGCCATGAGAGCGCGGAGCACCTCCAGCGCGGTCGCGGGGATCCGCGGGCTGCCGACCGGCGCGCAGTCGTCGCACACGATACCGCCCATCTGCGCGACGAACACGGTGTGCGGGCCGGGCTTGGCGCAGCGGGCGCAGTCGTCGAACGAGGGCGCCCAGCCGCTCAGCGCCATCACCCGCAGCAGATACGAGTCGAGGATGCTGCGCGCCGCATGCTCACCGCGCGCGAGCGAGCGCAAACCCCCGACGAGGAGCAGGTACTGCTCCGGCGTCGCCTCGGCGTCGCCCAGCCGGTCGGCCGTCTCCACCATCGCGTTCGCGGCGGTGTACCGGTCGTAGTGCAGCGCGATGTCGGCGCCGTAGGATCCGAGCGACTCGGCCTGCTGCACGATGTCGAGCGAGCGCCCCTGGTACAGCTGCACATCCGCCACCATGAAGGGCTCGAGGCGGGATCCGAACTTCGACGAGGTGCGGCGCACGCCCTTCGCCACAGCCCTGACCTTGCCGTGCGCGCGCGAGAGCATCGTCACGATCCGATCCGCCTCGCCGAGCTTGTGGGTGCGCAGGATCACCGCTTCGTCTCGGTAAGTGGGCATTGAACGATCATCCCACTCGCCGAGGAGAATGGAGCGGTGACCGAACCGACCTTCACCATCCCGCTCTGGGCCGATCTGCTGGGCGTGGGCCTGGGCGGCGTGCAGGGCGCCATGTTCGCGAGCGGGTTCCGGGGCGAACGGCGACTTGATCTGCTGGGCGTCGCGATCATCGGCATCATGATCGGGATGGGCGGCGGCCTCATCCGCGACATCATGCTCGGTCAGCCTCCCGCGACGCTGCAGAGCAACTGGTACCTCATCACCGCCGCAGGCGCGGCGCTCGTCGGCATGCTGCTCGCCGGCGTGTTCCAGCGTCTGAACGCGGTGGTGGTCGGGCTCGACGCCGTCGTGATCGGCATGTTCGGCGCATTCGGCACCAGCAAGGCCGTCGCGTTCGGGGTGCCGGAGATCCCCGCCGTGTTCATCGGCGTGTGTGCGGCGGTGGGCGGCGGCGTGCTGCGGGACATCCTGATGGGGCTGCCCGTGTCGATCATGCACGTCGGATCCCTCTACGCGGTCGCCGCCGGCGCCGGCTGCACGTTCATCGTCGTCGCGCACGAGCTCGGCATGCCGATCGTCCTGGCCGCGATCATCGCGATCGTCGTGACCGCGGTGATCCGGGTGCTGGCGGTCGTGTTCGACCTGTCGCTGCCGGAGCAGCGCGCCCTGTACCGGCGCCGGGTCGCGGTCGAGACCGGGATGATCCCGATCATCAAGCCCTGACGCCAGCGGGCACGCCCGCCCCGGTTAGCGACGGAAGACGACGTCGACGAAGAAACGCGGCCCCCTGCGGGGAGCCGCGTTTCTTCGTGTGCGGCGCGCTCGATGACGAGCGCGCGGGCGTCAGACCCCGATGAGCTGGGCCTCCGCGGCCTGCGCCGCGCGGATGGAGCGGTTCACGCACGACACGATCGCCTTCAGCGATGCGGTGGAGATGTCGCCGTCGATCCCGACGCCCCACAGGCGCTGGTCGCCGACCTGCAACTCGACGTACGACGCGGCCTGGGCGTCGCCGCCCGTGGACAGCGTGTGCTCGACGTAGTCGTACAGGGCGATCTCGAACCCGCGCTCGCGCAGCACCTCGATGAACGCGGCGACCGGCCCGTTGCCCTTCGCCTGCGCCTCGACGCGCTCGTCGTCGTCGCGCAGCACCACGTCGAGCGCGACCTCGCCGGACATGTCGCTGTTGGTGCGCGTGCCGAGCAGCTCGAACCGACCCCACTTCGCGTCGTCTGCCGACGCGGGCAGGTACTCGTCCGTGAAGATCTCCCAGATCTGCTCGCTCGTGACCTCGCCGCCCTCGGCATCGGTCTTGCCCTGCACCACACCGGAGAACTCGATCTGGAGCTTGCGCGGCAGATCCAGCGCGTGGTCGGTCTTCAGCAGATACGCGACGCCGCCCTTGCCGGACTGCGAGTTGACCCGGATGACCGCCTCGTACGAGCGGCCCAGGTCCTTCGGGTCGACCGGCAGGTAGGGCACGCCCCACTCGATGTCGTCGACAGTGACGCCGCGCTCCTCGGCCTTCGCGGCCATCGCCTCGAAGCCCTTCTTGATGGCGTCCTGGTGGGATCCGCTGAACGCGGTGAAGACGAGGTCGCCGGCCCAGGGGCTGCGCTCCGGTACCGGAAGCTGGTTGCAGTACTCCGCGGTGCGCTTGACCTGGTCGATGTCGCTGAAGTCGATCTGCGGGTCGATGCCATGCGTGAACAGGTTGATGCCCAGCGCGACCAGGTCGACGTTGCCGGTGCGCTCGCCGTTGCCGAACAGGCAGCCCTCGATGCGGTCGGCGCCGGCCATGTATCCGAGTTCGGCGGCGGCGATCGCGGTACCACGGTCGTTGTGCGGGTGCAGTGACAGGATCACGTTCTCGCGGTGGTTCAGGTGCCGGCTCATCCACTCGATCGAGTCGGCGTAGACATTGGGCGTGGCCATCTCGACCGTCGCGGGCAGGTTGATGATCACCTTGCGTCCGGGAGACGGCTCCAGGATCTCCAGCACCTCGTTGCAGACCTCGACCGCGTACTCCAGCTCGGTGCCGGTGTAGCTCTCCGGCGAGTACTCGTAGTAGACCTCGGTGCCGGGGATGCGCTTCTCGAACTCGCGGCACAGGCGCGCGCCCTCCAGGGCGATCTGCTTCACGCCCTCGCGGTCCGTGCGGAAGACGACCTCACGCTGCAGCACGCTGGTGGAGTTGTAGAAGTGCACGATCGCCTGCTTCGCCCCGGCGATCGCCTCGTAGGTGCGCTCGATGAGGTGCTCCCGGCACTGGGTCAGCACCTGGATGGTGACGTCATCGGGGATCAGGTCCTCCTCGATGAGCTGCCGCACGAAGTCGAAGTCGGTCTGGCTCGCGGACGGGAAGCCGACCTCGATCTCCTTGTAGCCCATGCCGACGAGCAGCTCGAACATCACCCGCTTGCGTTCCGGCGACATCGGGTCGATCAGCGCCTGGTTGCCGTCGCGCAGATCGACCGCGCACCAGCGCGGGGCGGTCGTGATCCGGGCGGACGGCCAGGTGCGGTCGGGCAGGTCGACACGGATCTGCTCGTGGAACGGACGGTACTTGTGGATCGGCATCTCGGTGGGACGCTGATTGTTCTTCATGAGGGTTGTGCTCTTCTCGTCGCTTCAGAATGTTCGCTTCAGAAAGGGGGCGGGCCAACGCGAACACCGCGACGAGTGGGGCCCTCAGAAACGGGACTCGTCGCGGCAGCTAAGAAGGAGCAGACCGCCTGCGCGCATGCGCCCATGCTAGCACGGCGTCATCCGGGCCTCAGCGCCGCGACGGACCTGCGAGAATCGATGCACGCCGGCAGACGATCTGAGGAGTTTCGCGTGCAGTACATCTCGACCCGCGGTGGCGGAGAGCCGAAGACCTACAGCGAGGCACTGCTGGAGGGTCTCGCCGTCGACGGCGGACTGCTCGTGCCCGAGCGCCTCCCCGAGGTCGACGCTGCGACGCTCGAGTCCTGGCGCGCGCTCGGCTACGCGGAGCTCGCGACCGAGGTGCTCGGCCTGTTCGCCACCGACATCCCGCGCGCCGATCTGGCGGGCCTGTGCGCCGCCGCGTACTCCCCCGCGGTCTTCGCGGAGCCGGTGCCGCTGCGCCCGATCGGGGACGGGATCACTCTGGTCGGGCTCTCCGAGGGGCCGACGCTGGCGTTCAAGGACATGGCGATGCAGTTCCTCGGCCAGGCCCTCGAGTACGCGCTCGAGCGCACCGGCGGCGTGCTGAACATCGTCGGTGCGACCTCCGGCGACACCGGATCCGCCGCCGAGCACGCCCTGCGCGGCAAAGACCGCATCACCGTGTTCATGCTCTCGCCGCAGGGCCGGATGAGCGCGTTCCAGCGCGCGCAGATGTACTCGCTGCAGGACGCGAACGTGCACAACATCGCGGTCGAGGGCGTGTTCGACGACTGCCAGAACCTCGTCAAGGCGCTCGCCGGCGATCTCGACTTCAAGCGGGCGCAGCACCTCGGCGCGGTCAACTCGATCAATCTCGCCCGCATCACCGCGCAGGTCGTCTACTACTTCTGGGCCTGGCTGCGCGCCACCGATGCCCTGCCCGAGACCGAGCGCGCGGGCTTCGAGGTCTCGTTCGCCGTGCCGTCCGGCAACTTCGGCAACATCCTGTCCGGCTTCTTCGCCCGGGGCATGGGCGTTCCGGTGCGCCGCCTCGTGCTCGCCGCCAACGAGAACAACGTGCTGGACGAGTTCTTCCGCACCGGTGTGTACCGCCCGCGCAGCGCCGAGCAGACGCTGGCGACCTCGAGCCCGTCGATGGACATCTCCAAGGCCTCCAACCTCGAGCGCTTCATCTTCGACCTCGTCGGCCGGGATCCGCGTCGCGTCGTCGCCGCCTGGGACGACCTCGCCGCCACCGGCGCCTTCGACTTCACCGCCGACCTCGCCCGCTTCGCCGACGAGTTCGGCATCGTGAGCGGCACCAGCACGCATGCCGACCGCCTCGCCACGATCCGCTCGGTGCATGCGTCCAGCGGCACCATCATCGACCCGCACACAGCCGACGGCGTGCATGTGGCGGCGTCCTTCGTGGAGGACGGCGTGCCGATGCTCGTGCTGGAGACCGCCAAGCCGGAGAAGTTCGGCGAGACGATCACCGAGGCGCTCGGCATCGACCTTCCGCTGTCCGAGGAGCTGCAGGCGCTGCTCGCCGCCGAACAGCGCGTCGTGGAGATCGCGAACGACGAGGCCGTGCTGCGCGAAATCATCGAGACCTCCGCCCTGCACTGAGCGCGCTTCACCCTAGGCTGGCTGGCATGACGGCTCGATTGCGCCCTCGACTGCTGGCGTTCCTCGGCGCCATCGCGCTGGTGCTCGTCCCGCTGCTCGCCGCGCCCGCGGCCTTCGCCGACGCCGACGACTTCTCCTATGCGTCCTGGGACAGCGACTATCAGCTCAGCCGGGATGACCAGGGGCGGGCCGAACTGCGGGTCACCGAGACGCTGGTGGCCGATTTCCCCGATTTCGATCAGAATCACGGCATCATCCGCGGACTGCCGACCTGGTACGAGGGCGCCCCGCTGCATCTGCGCATCGTGTCGATCACCGATGGCTCCGGCAAGAACCTGCCCTATGACGATGATGAGACGGAGAACGGCGAACGTCAGATCAGGATCGGCGATCCCGACACCTTCCAGCACGGGCTCACCACCTACCGGATCACGTACACGATGCGCGATGTGGTGCATCGTCCGTCCGATCGTGCGATCGACGAGTGGTACTGGAACCTGCTGCCGCTGAACTCGTCGCAGCCGATCGCCAGGTTCTCCGCGATCCTGACGTTCGATCCCGCGATCAGCGCGGCGATGATCGGAGCACCGTCCTGCTATGACGGGGCCGCCGGCTCCACGCAGACGTGCACGCTCGCACCCGACGCGTCGTCGAAGCAGAGCTTCACCGTGTCCAAGGACGACATCCCGGCCGGATCCGGCGTCACCGTCGCCTTCCCGATGACGCTCGGCACCTTCGCCCAGGCGCCCGCGCGGATTCCGGATCCGGCCACCGACGTCGCACCGTACCCCTTCTCCGCGCTCGGCGCGCTGCTCGGGATCGGTGGCCCCGTGATCGGCATCGCCGTGCTGCGCCGGCAGGGGCGCCGCAGCGGTCGCGGCATCGTCGTGGCCCAGTACGACGTGCCCGCGAACCTGCCACCCGTCCTCGCCGCCGAGCTCGAGGGGCGGCGATCCGCCGCGACCTCCGCCGAGATCGTGCATCTCGCCGTGCACAAGGCGATCCGCATCTCCGATGGCGAGAGCAAGCCGGTGCTGGAGTTGCAGGATCCGTCCTTCGCGGCGGATCCGCTCGATGCGCAGGCGCTGACCGCTCTCTTCCCCGGCTCTCAGGCAGGCGCGACGCTGCATCTCGACCAGCCGAACGACGCGCTCGTCGCACGGTTGAAGGCGCTCGACGGATCCGCGGGCGTCGCCGCGCTGCAGCGCGGTCTGCGGGAGCGACGCCGCCCCGTCCTGGCCGTCGTGATGAGCGCCATCGGCGTCGCCACCGGGCTCGCCGCGGTCGCTCTCGCGGTGCCAGGCATGGCCGTCGGGCGTCCCGCGGCGATCGCGTCCTTCGTCGTCGCGATCGTGCTGACCGTAGTCGCGGTCGCGTGCCTGATCGTGGCGCTGCCGCGGCGTGCGGTGCTCACCCCGCAGGGTGCCGAGGCGCGCGAGTATCTGCTCGGCGTGCGCGAATACATCCGGCTCGCGGAGGCGGACCGGATCCGCATGCTGCAGTCGTATCGCGGCGCCGAGCGGCGCGCCGACGGCAACGCGGATGTGGTGGTGCTGTACGAGCGGCTCCTCCCGTACGCGATGCTGTTCGGGATGGAGCGGGAGTGGGGCAAGGTGCTCGCCGTGCAGTACGAACGCGACGACGTGGTGCCCGGCTGGTACGCCGGCTACACCGGCGCGAGCTTCGCCCATTCGCTCGACGGCATGAACAGCTCGCTCAGCCCCACGCCGACGCCGAGCACGTCCTCGAGCTCGAGCTCGAGCGGCTCGTTCGGCGGCGGCTTCTCCGGCGGCGGCGGGGGCGGCGGGTCGTCCGGCGGCTGGTGAGTGCGCACCGACCGGATCAGGGGATCAGCGCGAGCTTTCCGCCGGGGTGTCCTTCGGCAAGGAATCGCGTCGCCTCGACGGCATCCGCGAGCGGATAGGTGCGCGCGAGCGGCACCGTGAGCATCCCCTCGTCGGCGAGCCGCGTGAGCTCCCCGCGGATCCCGTCGCGGAAGGCGGCGCTGGCAGGCTGAGAGCCCGCGATACTGCGGAAGCCGTGCCGGGCGGCACGGGCCGGTGCCGCGATCGTGACGATCCGGGAGGTGTCAGCGACGACCGCCAGCGACACGTCAACGGCCTCGTCGGTGCCGACGGCATCGAGCGCGGCGTGCACGGGGAATCCGAGCGCGCGAACCCGGCCTTCGAGTCCGTCGCCGTAGGGGACGGGGATCCCGCCGAAGCGGCGCACCCGTTCGGCGCCGGCTTCGCTCGTCGTGCCGATCACGCGCACTCCGCGCAGCGCCGCGAGCTGCAGCACCGTGACGCCGACGGCGCCGGATGCTCCGTGCAGCAGCACGGTCTCGCCCCGAGCGGCATGCACGCGCTCGAGCATCTCCGCGGCCGTGGTGCCGGCGAGCAGCAGGTTCGCCGCCTCGGCGTGCGACAGCGGCGAGGGCTTGCGGAACGCCTTGTCGGCGGGGATCGTGAGCGTGGTCGCGTACCCGCCCTGCACGCGGAACGCGATGACCTCGTCACCCACGCGCGCCTCACCGGATCCGATGCGGGTGTCCGGCCCGATCGCAACGATCTCCCCGGAGATCTCGTAGCCGATCGGCACGGGCAGGACGACACCGGTGCGCGAAGCCGCGACGTGCTTGCGATCGGCCGGGTTCATGCCCGCGGCGTGCACCCGGACCGTCACCTCGCCCTGCCGCGGATCCGGCGCCGTCGCGTCGACGAGACGCCAGTTCTCCGCCGGCCCCCACGTCGGGGCGATCCACTGCCGTGCCGCGAAGGGCATCTCAGAACCCCAGCCGGCCCAGCTGCTTCGGGTCGCGCTGCCACTCCTTGGCGACCTTGACATGCAGCCCGAGGAACACCCGGGTGCCGAGGAGCTCCTCGATGCCGACGCGGGCGGTCGCTCCGACCTCGCGCAGCCGGGCCCCCTTGCGGCCGATGATGATCGCCTTCTGGCTGTCCCTCTCCACGACGATCGAGGCATGCACGTCGGTGAGGTCGGAGTCCTCACGCGCCGAGACGTCGTCCACGACGACCGCGATCGAGTGCGGCAGCTCGTCGCGCACGCCCTCGAGTGCGGCCTCGCGGATCATCTCGGCGATGCGGTCGGACACGGACTCGTCGGTGACCACATCATCGTCGTAGAGTGCGGGACCCACCGGCATGAGCGCGAGCACCTCGTCAGCGAGCACGTCCAGCTGCACCCGGGTGAGCGCGGACAGCGGGATGACCGCGGCCCAGTCCTCACGGAGGGCGTCGACCTCCATCAGCCGCTCGGTGATCTCCTCGCGCTCCGCCACGTCGACCTTGGTCACGATCGCGATCTTCTTGGCCCGCGCGTACCCGTCCAGCGACGCCGCGATGCGACGGTCGCCCGGCCCGACCTTCTCGGTCGCCGGAACGCAGAAGCCGATCACGTCGACGTCACCGAGCACCTGCTCGACGAGGTCGTTCAGGCGCTCCCCGAGAAGGGTGCGCGGACGATGGATCCCGGGGGTGTCGACGATCACGAGCTGCCCGTCGGGGCGGTTCACGATCCCGCGGATCGCGCGGCGGGTCGTCTGCGGCTTCTCGCTGGTGATGGCGATCTTCTCCCCCACCAGCGCATTCGTGAGAGTGGATTTGCCCACATTCGGGCGGCCCACGAACGTGACGAACCCGCTGCGGTGCACGACCTCGTCGGTTTCAGCCTCGCCGGTTCCGGCCTCGCGCTCATCGGTCATCGTGCTTCTCCTTGCCGGACCGCTCGGATCCATCCTGATCCTCCGCGAGCGGCTCCTCGGCCCGCTCCACGAAGACGTATTCGATGCCCCGGCCGCGCCCTCGCGAGACGCCGCCGGTGAGGAGGAGCCCGCGCACGACAGCGGTCGCGCCGGGAGTGGGGATGCGGCCGAGCTCCTTGCCGAGCAGACCGCCGATCGAGTCGACGTCGTCGTCCTCGAGCTCGATGCCGAACAGCTCACCGACGTCCTCCGGGCTGAGCCGGCCGCTCACCCGATAGCGTCCCGGCCCCACCTCCACGACCTCCGCGCTGCGACGGTCGTACTCGTCGGAGATCTCGCCGACGAGCTCCTCGATGAGGTCCTCCATCGTCACGAGCCCCGCGATGCCGCCGTGCTCGTCGATGACGATGCACACGTGCACGGCCTCGCGCTTCATCTGCTGCAGCAGCGTCTCCGCACGCATGGACTCGGGCACGAAGACGGCAGGGCGCGCGATCTGGCGCACGGACTCCGCTCGCCAGCTGAGGTCGTCACGGTACGCGAACTGCACCAGATCCTTCAGATACAGCACCCCGACCACGTCGTCCGCATCGTCGTCGACGACGGGGATCCGCGAGATCCCCTGTCCGAGGAAGATGTCCATCGCCTCGGAGGTCGTGGCCGCATGATCGACGGTCACCATGTCGGTGCGCGGCACCATGATCGCGCGCACGTACTGGTCGGTGAAGTCGAACACCGAATGGATGAGCTCGCGGTCATCGGCCTCGATCAGGTCGTTCGACGCGGCCTCGTCGACCATGCTGAGCAGCTGCTCCTCGCTGGCGAACGTGCTGCGTCCGGTGCCCGGGGTGACGCGGCTGCCGAACACGGCCAGGGCCTGGGCCAGCGGACCGAGGATCATGCGCACGCCCCGCACGGTCGGCGCGCAGGCGCGCAGCAGGGCGTCGGCGTGTGCACGGCCGAACGAGCGCGGGCTCGCCCCGACGAGCACGAACGTGGTGCCGGTCATGAGCACCGCGGCGGCGAGCATCGCCCACCAGATCTGGTCGTCGAACAGCAGCACGAACGCGACCGTGACGAGCACCGCGGCGGTCGTCTCCGCGAGCACGCGGATGAACGAGACCGCGTTCGCGTGCGTCTCGGGGTCGTCGGCGATGCGGGTCAGCGCGGCCGCATGGCGCCCGTCGGATCCGAGTTCTGCGATGTCGGCGCGCGAGGTCACCGACAGCGCCGCGTCGATCGCCGCCATGAGACCGCCGAAGGCGACCAGCAGCACCGCCCCGGCGAGCAGCAGGATTGCGGTCATCGCCCCTGGTGGCGTTCGTCGGCGCCGAAGCCGGCGATGAGCTCGCGCTGCAGGCCAAACATCTCCTTCTCGTCCTCGGGTTCGGCGTGGTCGAAGCCGAGCAGGTGCAGCAGTCCGTGCGTGGTGAGCAGGATCAGCTCATCCATCAGCGTGTGCTTGGCCGCGGCGGCCTGGGTCTCGGCGACCTGCGGGCACAGCACGATATCGCCCAGCAGACCGGGGGGCGTGGGGCGGTCGACGGTGCCGGGACGCAGCTCGTCCATCGGGAAGCTCAGCACGTCGGTGGGCCCCGGCTCGTCCATCCACTGCACGTGCAGCGCCTCCATGGCGCCCTCGTCGACGAGCACGATCGCGACGTCGGCGTCGGCGCTGACGTTGAGCTCGGCGAGATTGCGCTCGGTGAGGCGCAGCAGCACCGTCTCGTCGACGGCGATGGCCGACTCGTTGTTGATCTCGATCACTTCAGGCCTCGTTTCGGCATACGGTCTCGGGGGCCGGGACGCTGCATCCCGGCGCGACGGTCGGCACGGTTCGCGAACTGCGCGGCCTCGTCGCGCTCGGCGCGCGCGGCCGTGCGCTGCTCGTCGTATTCCGTGTATGCGTCGACGATGCGTCCGACCAGCGAGTGCCGCACGACGTCGTCGCTCGTGAGCCGGGAGAAGTGGATGTCGTCGATCTCCTTGAGCACCCGGGTGACCAGGCGAAGGCCGCTCGCACCGGTCGGCAGATCCACCTGGGTGATGTCGCCCGTGACCACCATGCGCGTGCCGAAGCCGAGTCGGGTGAGGAACATCTTCATCTGCTCCGGCGTGGTGTTCTGCGCCTCATCGAGCACGACGAAGGAGTCATTGAGCGTACGACCACGCATATACGCCAGGGGCGCCACCTCGATCGTGCCCGTCGCCATGAGCTTCGGGACGATCTCCGGATCCATCATCTCGTTCAGGGCGTCGTAGAGCGGGCGCAGGTACGGGTCGATCTTGTCCGTCAAGGTGCCGGGGAGGAAACCGAGCCGCTCCCCCGCCTCGACCGCCGGGCGGGTGAGGATGATCCGTTCCACCTCCTTGCGCTGCAGCGCCTGCACGGCCTTCGCCATCGCGAGGTAGGTCTTGCCGGTGCCGGCCGGTCCGATGCCGAACACGATGGTGTTCTGCTCGATCGCGTCGACGTACTCCTTCTGGCCAAGCGTCTTGGGCCGGATCACCCGGTTGCGCGTGGAGAGGATCGCCTCGCCGAGCACCTCACTGGGACGCACCCCCTCACGCTCGAGCATGCGCGCCGACTGCGCGACGTCGCTCGGTGCGAGCGCGTGCCCGGATCGGGTCAGCGCGATGAGCTCGTCGACGAGCTTCTGCGCCGCACCGACCGCTTCCGGCGCGCCGGTGAGCGTGAGTTCGTTGCCGCGAACGAGCACGTCGACCGCGGGATGCTCCTTCTCGAGCATGCGCAGCAGGCGATCCTGCGGGCCGAGCAGCTGCACCATCGCGATGCCGTCCACCTCGATCCGGGCCGTGGTGGATCCGGCCGTGTCGTCAGAAGCCAACGAGCTTGTTCTCCTCGAGATTGCCGAGCACATGGGCGTGCACGTGGAAGACGGACTGCGCGACGCTCGCGCCGTTGTTGAAGATGAGCCGGTATTCGCCGTTGGCGTGGTCGACGGCGATCTGCTTCGCCGCGGCGACGATCTTCGCCATTAGCCCCGGGTCGCCGGCGGCGAGCTCGGTGACGTCGCGGTACTGCGCGGACTTGGGGATGACCAGCACGTGCAGCGGCGCCTGTGGGTTGATGTCGCGGATCGCGAAGACGTCGTCGGTCTCCAGGAGGATCTCGCCGGGGATCTCCCCGTTCAGGATGCGCGTGAAGATCGAGGGTTCGCTCATGCGATCAGTCTATCCGCGCGGTGCCGAGCGACGGCGGGCTACCAGCGGCCGCGCGCGACGTTGAGCACGGCGATCGCGGCGGGACCCGCGGTCGAGGTGCGCAGCACCGTGTCGCCGAGCAGCACCCGCTCGGCCCCCGCGGCGACGAGCCGCTCGATCTCCTCGGGCGAGATGCCGCCCTCGGGGCCGACGACGAGCACGATGTCGCGCTCATCCGGGATCAGCGCGGACAGCGCCGCGGGCGCGGTCGGATCCAGGATCAGCACCCGCTGCGTCTCCGCACGGCGGGCGAGTTCGGCAGTGGATGCGACCGTCGCGACCTCGGGGATCCAGCTGCGATGCGCCTGCTTCGCGGCTTCGCGCACGATCGTCGCCCAGCGCTCACGGCCCTTCGCCGCCTTCACCCCGTCCCAGCGGGACACGCTGCGTGCGGCCTGCCAGGGCACGATCTCGTCGACGCCGAGTTCGCAGGCAGCCTGCACGGCGAGCTCGTCGCGATCACCCTTCGCCAGCGCCTGCACGAGCACGATGCGCGGATCAGGGCGCGGGTCCTCCCGGCGCGACAGGATCCGCACCTCGACGAGCGCCGGAGCGACCGAGGCGACCTCGCCGTGCAGCCATACGCCGGCGCCGTCACCGAGGGTGACCGGTTCGCCGACGCGCACGCGACGGACGACCGCGGCGTGCTTGGCCTCTGCGCCGGTCAGCGGCACCACGCCGCCCGGCTGCGCGGCGGACGCGGCCGCGGTGACGAAGTGCAGCGCCATGTCAGGCCCGGAAGCGATCGCGCAGCTTGGAGAACAGGCCCTGGTGGAACTCTGCGAGCTTCGGTGCCGGTGCCTTGGTGCGCTTGGCGAAGTCCTCGATGATCTGGCGCTGCTTGTGATCGAGCTTGGTGGGGGTGAGCACCTGCACGCCGACGCGGAGGTCGCCGCGCTGGGTGCCGCGCAGCGGGGTGATGCCGCGGCCCTTGATGGTGAGCACGTCGCCCGACTGCAGGCCCTGGCGGATCTCGAGGTCGACCGGCCCGTCGAGGGACTCGATCGTCGTCGTCGCGCCGAGGATCGCGTCGCTCATCGCCACCTCGAGGGTCGCGAGCAGGTCATCCCCCTCGCGGCTGAAGCGCGCATGCGGCTGCACCGAGACCTCGATGTAGAGATCCCCGTTGGGCCCGCCGGCGCGGCCGACCTCGCCGGATCCGGGCAGCTGCAGACGCAGCCCGGTCTCGACACCCGCGGGGATGTCCAGGCCGACCGTGCGCCGCGAGCGCACCCGGCCCTGGCCGTTGCAGGTCTGGCAGGGGAACGGGATCGTGGTGCCGTAGCCCTCGCAGGATCCGCAGGGCGCGGTGGTGACGACGTTGCCCAGCAGGCTGCGCACCTGCTGCTGCACGTGACCGGATCCACCGCAGATGTCGCAGGTGACCGGCGACGTGCCCTCCTGGCAGCACGATCCCTGGCAGGTCTCGCAGAGCACCGCGGTGTCGACCTCGATGTCCCTGTGCACGCCGAAGACGACGTCTCCGAGTTCGAGCGTGACGCGCACGAGGGCATCCTGACCGCGTTCGCGGCGCGAGCGCGGCCGGGCGGCCCGGGCTCCCCCGCCGCCGAAGAAGGTCTCGAAGATGTCGCCGAACCCGCCGAACCCGCCGAATCCCGCGTTGCCGTTCTGGTCGCCGCCCATGTCGTAGCGGCGGCGCGAGTCGGCGTCGCTGAGCACGTCGTAGGCGTGCGTGACGAGCTTGAACCGCTCTGCCGCGTCCTCGCTCGGGTTGACGTCGGGGTGCAGCTGACGCGCGAGCCGCCGGTATGCCTTCTTGATCTCGTCCTCGCTCGCATCGCGCGAGACGCCGAGGACCTCGTAGTGATCCGCCACTGTCGCCTTTCCGGGCCGCCGTTCGGCGGCGCGTGTGTTCGTACGGCCGCTCAGCGGCCGTTCTCGTCCTCTTCGAGCAGCTTCGACAGGTAGCGGGCCACGGCCCGCGCCGCTGCGAGATTGCTCGGGTAGTCCATCCGGGTCGGTCCCATCACGCCCACGCGTGCGGTGCCACCGGGGGTCAGGTAGTCGCTGGCCACGATCGACGCCTCACCGAGGCCGAATGCCGCGTTCTCCGTGCCGATGCTCGCCGCGAGTCCGTGCTCGTCGACGCGCATCTCACTCATCAGCCGCAGCAGCGTGACCTGCTCTTCGATCGCCTCGAGGAGCGGGTGGATGCTTCCGCGGAAGTCGTGCTCGCGCCGGGCGAGTGTCGCCGCCCCCGCCATCACCAGGCGCTCCTGCCGGAACTCGGCGAGCTCCTCGGCGACCGCGCGCAGCACGGCGGCCCGCGCCGCGTCGATGCGCGGACCGTAGGAGGTGTCCGCCGCCGCCTCCACGCGCTCCGCCCCTCGGCGCACGGAGCGACCGGTGAGCAGCTCGGTGATGACCGCACGCAGCAGCCCGAGCTCGGGTTCGTCCAGGTCGGCCGGCAACGGCACGATCCGCTGGGACACCCCGCCGGCATCCGTCACCAGCACGATCAGGAGGCGGTTCGCCGCGAGCGCGACGAGCTCGACGTGGGTGATGTGCGCCCGGGCGAATGACGGGTACTGCGCGAGCGCGACCTGTCCGGTGAGCCGGGTGAGCACCCGCACGGTGCGCACCATGAGGTCGTCGAGATCGGCGGGATCCGCGAGGAACGCCGTGATCGCGCTGCGCTGGGCCGCGGAGAGCGGACGCACCTGCGCGAGGTGGTCGACGAACACCCGATAGCCCTTGTCGGTCGGCACCCGACCCGACGAGGTGTGCGGGGCGGCGATGAGATCCTCGTCCTCGAGCTGCGCCATGTCGTTGCGGATCGTGGCGGCCGACACCCCGAAGGCGTGGCGTTCCACGATCGAGCGGCTGCCGACCGGCTCGTTCGTCTCGACGTAGTCCTCGACGATGGCGCGGAGCACCTGGAGTCCTCGTTCAGAGACCATCGCTCCTCCTCACCGCTGGCACTCGTGCGTCCTGAGTGCCAATCCTATCGCGTCGTGCACGCGCCACGCTCAGCAACCCGGCCGGATCCGCACGCGCTTCTAAGATGTGGCCATGGATCACGACGTCGTGCGCACGAGGATCTCCTCCGGCGAGCTCCTGGGGCGCCGTGCGGACGGGATCGACCGCCATCTCGGCATCCCATACGCTGCACCGCCGTTCGGCCCGGGACGATTCCGGCCACCTCAGCCCGTGGCACCGTGGAGCGAGCCCCGCGACGCCGATGCCTTCGGACCGACGGCGCCGCAGCTGCCGTACGGTGCGGCGCTCGCGGAGATCCTCGGCACCGTCCGCATCGATGGGGACGACATCCTCACCGCGAACGTATGGAGCCCGGCCGGCGCCGACGCCGCACCCGTGGTCCTGTGGATCCACGGCGGCGCGCTCGAACGCGGCGCCGCCGCGCTGTCGATGTACGACGGCTCCGCCTTCGCGCGGGACGGCATCGTGTTCGTCAGCATCAACTACCGGCTGGGATCCGAGGGGTTCTCGGTGCTGGACGGCGCGCCCCGCAACCTGGGCATCCAGGACGCGGTGGCGGCACTGCACTGGGTGCGCGACGAGATCACGACCTTCGGCGGCGACCCCGACCGCATCACGCTCATGGGCGAATCCGCGGGTGGCGCGATCGTCGCCGCGCTGCTCGCCCGCGAGGACACCCGCTCACTGGTGCGCGCCGGAATCATCCAGTCCGGCCCGTTGCACGCGCAGCGCCCCGAACGGGCGGGGCGCGTCTCCCGGCAGCTGGCGAAGAGGCTCGGCGTGGCGCCGACGCGGGAGGCGTTCGCGGCCCTGGACCCCGAGGTGCTCCTGGAAGCACGCCGCGCCCAGGCCGCCGGGTCGTCGCCGATGGGCGGAGCGCCCGGCTTCCAGTTCGCGATCGATCCGGAGTCACTGCCGCAGTCACCGCACGAGGCGCTCGCCGACGCCGATGTCCCGCTGCTGATCGGCACGAACGCCGACGAATACCGGCTCTGGTTCCCGCCCGCCGCGCTCGCCGCGATCCGGCCTCTGAAGCTGCTGCTCGCCCGGCTCGCGCTGCGGATCCCGGCCGCTGCGGCACGGTCCGTGCGAGCGGATCATCCCGGTGCGAGTACCGGAGAGGTGTTCGGGCAGCTCGCCACCGACCTGCTGCTGCGGGCACCGGCGACCCGGATCGCGCGCGCCCGCACGGCGCCGACCTACGTCTACGAGTTCGCCTGGCCGAGTCCGGTGCGCGATCTGGGGGCCGCGCATGCCCTGGAGCTGCCCTTCGTCTTCGACCGGCTCGGCGACCCGGAAAGCGCCCGGATCACGGGCGCCGGGGCGCCGCAGGCCCTGGCGTCCGCGATGCACGACGCGTGGGTGCGGTTCATCCGCGACGGCGACCCTGGCTGGCCTGCGTTCGCGCGGGAGCGCACCGCTGCGCTGTTCTCCGGCACCGGAGCGGATCCGACCATCGCAGCGCAGCGACGCGCGGCGACGCTCGAGCTGCTGCCCGATCTGAAGGTGTGAGCCCCGGTCAGTCCGTGAGCGTACGCACCACCGCGTCGGCGAGCAGACGCCCGCGCAGCGTGAGCACCACAGTGCCGCGCAGCGCGGCGACGGGATCGACGAGCCCGTCGGCGATGAGCCCCGCCACCCGCGGACGCGCGTCGGGCTCGAGCCGGTCCACGGGAAGCCCCTCGGCCATCCGGGTGCGCAGCAGGATCCGCTCCAGGTTCGCGGCATCCGGATCCGGCCGCTCGGTGCCTGCCGCGGGCGACTCCCCGGCGGCCAGCCGCTGCGCATAGGCGGCGGGATGCTTCACGTTCCACCAGCGCAGTCCTGCGACGTGGCTGTGCGCGCCGGGCCCGAACCCCCACCAGTCGGTGCCGCGCCAGTACGCCATGTTGTGCCGGGAACGCTGATCGCGGTCCGTCCCGCGCCGCGCCCAGTTGCTGACCTCGTACCAGTCGAAGCCGTCGCCGGCGAGCAGCTCGTCCGCGAGCTCGTACATGTCGGCCTGCAGGTCGTCGTCCGGCGCGGGCACCTCACCGCGGCGGATCTGCCGGGCGAGCTTCGTACCGTCCTCGATGATCAGCGCGTACGCCGAGATGTGATCGGGTTCGAGCCGGATCGCGGTCTCCAGCGACGCACGCCAGTCGTCGAGCGACTCCCCCGGCGCCCCGTAGATGAGGTCGACACTGACCGCGAGACCGGCCTCCCTGGCCCAGCGCACCGCGGTGCGCACGTTCTCGGGACGGTGCGTGCGGTCCAGAGCCGCGAGCACGTGCGGAACCGATGACTGCATGCCGATCGACATGCGCGTCACGCCCGCGGCGGCGAGTTCGGCGACGACCTCCGGGGTGACGGTGTCGGGATTGGCCTCCACGGTGACCTCGGCATCGCCGGCGATGCCGAACGCGTCGACGGCGGCCCCGAGCATGCGGGCGAGGTCACCGGCGGGCAGCAGTGTCGGCGTGCCCCCGCCGAAGAACACGGTGTCCATCGGCCGCAGCGCGCCCGCCTCATCGAGCACCGCGCGGGCGAGGTCGATCTCGCGGATCAGCGTGTCGGCATAGGCATCCTGACGGGCTCCGCGCAGTTCCGAGGCGGTGTAGGTGTTGAAGTCGCAGTAGCCGCAGCGCACCCGGCAAAACGGCACGTGCAGGTATGCGGAGAACGCGGCGTGCGGATCGATCCGCAGATCGGCGGGCAGGCGCCCGTCCGGCGGCGCCGGGTCCCCCAGCGGCAGGGGTCCTGCCATCAGAGCGGCGTCGCGTACAGCGGCGAGATCGCGCGCAGGTAGCGGGCGAACAGCTCGCGCCGGCGACGCTTCACCAGGAACGGGAGGGTGCGATAGAGCACGCTGTTGGGACGGTCGAACGCGCGCACCGTGAACCACACCTCATCGGCGTCGTTCCATTCGATGTCGAACGACTCCTCGCCGCTCACGACGGATCCGTCGACCGTGCCCAGCACGAACCCGATCCGTCTGGTCTGCTCGGTGACGGAGATCACGCGCAACTCCGCGTCCGCGCGCATGCCGGCGACGCGGCCGTGCAGCTTCAGCGTCATGCCGGGGCCGGCCCACGGCGTGCCGTCCTCGTCGTAGCGCGGCTCGACCTGCGTCGAGCTCGGCGCGATCGGCGCACCCTCCGCGTCGAAGCTCACCCCCGCGTAGCCGGGGCTCGATGCCGGACGCACGTCGGTGAGCTGCAGGCCGGCTGCGCGCTGCGCGGTCCACGACAGCAGGGCGTCACCGGCGGTGCGGAACCGCTCTTCGCCGCTGCCGAGCCGCCAGGACTCCTGAGCCGGCACGCTGTGCTCCGGCGGGTACTGCATGAGGTCGGGCGCGTGAGTCGCACCCACGGCGGCATAGTCCACCGTGCCTTCTCGGAATGTGCCGCGACGCATGACCACCAGCCTACTTGCCAGTCGCCGCCGACTCACCCAGGTTCCGCTAAGGCGGAGATGCAGACCCCGGGACGCGCGATCAGGAAGGCGGCTCTCCGGGCACGATGAGGCCGAGTTCGTAGGCGGCGATCACCGCCTGCACGCGATCGCGGAGGTCGAGCTTGGCGAGGATGCGGCTCACGTGCGTCTTCACCGTGCCCTCGGACACGTGCAGCCCCAGGCCGATCTCGGCGTTGCTGCGCCCCTGCGCGAGCGCGGTCAGCACCTCGCGCTCGCGCACGGTGAGCGCAGCCAGCACGCCCGTATCCGCCGCGCCGTGCGGCGGACGCGCCACGTAGACCTCGACCAGACGGCGGGTCACCGCAGGCGCGAGCAGCATGTCCCCGACCGCGACCTGGCGCACCGCCGCGAGGATCTGCTCCGGTCCGGCATCCTTCAGCAGGAAGGCGCTCGCGCCCGCCCGCAGAGCCGCATACACGTACTCGTCGAGGTCGAAGGTGGTCAGGATCAGGATCCGGGTGGCCGGGCTGGCGTCGAGGATCCTCGGCACCGCCTGGATCCCGTCCATGCCGGGCATCCGCACATCGAGGAGCATCACGTCGGGTCGATGCTCGCGTGCCACCGCGATCGCCTCCGCGCCGCTCTGGCCCTCTCCGACCAGCCGGAGGTCGGGCTGGGATTCGACCGCCATCCGCAGCGCCGCCCTGATGAGGGGCTGATCATCGACGATCGCCACAGAACAGTCGCCCGAGCTCACGGCGTCCTCCTGCCCATCGGCAGTCCGGCGCGGCCCCGCAGCACTGCATCCCGCATGCCACCACGGTAGCCCCATCAGGGTCGCGGCGACCGCCTGCCTCCGCGCGAGCAGCGGCCAGGAGCGACCTACTTCTTCTCTTTGCCCTCGACGTCGCCCGAGAGCGCGGCGATGAACGCCTCCTGGGGGACCTCGACGCGGCCGACCATCTTCATGCGCTTCTTGCCCTCCTTCTGCTTCTCGAGGAGCTTGCGCTTGCGGGTGATGTCGCCGCCGTAGCACTTGGCGAGCACGTCCTTGCGGATCGCGCGGATGGTCTCGCGGGCGATGATGCGCGCGCCGATCGCGGCCTGGATCGGCACCTCGAACTGCTGCCGCGGGATCAGCTTGCGCAGCCGCTCCGCCATCATCGTGCCGTAGGCGTAGGCCTTGTCGCGGTGCACGATCGAGCTGAACGCGTCGACCTTGTCGCCCTGCAGCAGGATGTCGACCTTGACGAGGTCGGCCTCCTGTGATCCGGCCGGTTCGTAGTCGAGCGAGGCATAGCCCTGCGTCTTCGACTTCAGCTGGTCGAAGAAGTCGAACACGATCTCGCCGAGCGGGATCAGATAGCGCAGCTCGACCCGCTCCTCGGAGAAGTACTCCATGCCCAGCAGCGACCCGCGGCGCGACTGACACAGCTCCATGACCGTGCCGACGTAGTCCTTCGGCAGCAGGATCGCGGCCTTCACCATCGGCTCGGAGACGGATCCGATCCGCCCGTCGGGGTACTCGGAGGGGTTGGTGACCGTGACTGTCTCCCCCGTGTCGCTGGTGACGACCTCGTAGATCACGCTCGGCGCGGTGGTGATGAGATCGAGACCGAACTCGCGGCTGAGCCGCTCCGTGATGATCTCCAGATGCAGCAGGCCGAGGAAGCCGCAGCGGAAGCCGAAGCCGAGCGCGACCGAGGTCTCCGGCTCGTACTGCAGCGACGCGTCGGACAGCTTGAGCTTGTCGAGCGCCTCACGCAGCTCGGCGTAATCGCTGCCGTCGATCGGGTAGATGCCGCTGAACACCATCGGCTTGGGGTCGGTGTAGCCGGCCAGCGCCTCGGCGGCGGGCTTTCGGGCGTTCGTGATCGTGTCGCCGACCTTCGACTGGCGCACATCCTTCACGCCCGTGATGAGATAGCCCACCTCGCCGACGCCGAGCCCCTTCGACGGCACGGGCTCGGGGCTGGACACGCCGATCTCGAGCAGCTCGTGGTTGGCGCCGGTGGACATCATCTGGATCCGCTCGCGCGGCGACAGCTGGCCGTCGACCATGCGCACGTACGTGACCACGCCGCGGTAGGCGTCGTAGACGGAGTCGAAGATCATCGCACGGGCGGGGGCGTCGGCGTCGCCGGCCGGCGCGGGGATCTCCTGCACGAGCCGGTCGAGCAGATCCTCGACGCCGACGCCGGTCTTGCCCGACACGCGCAGCACGTCATCAGGGCTTCCGCCGATGAGATCGGCGAGCTCCTTCGCGTACTTCTCCGGCTCGGCGGCAGGCAGGTCGATCTTGTTCAGCACCGGGATGATCGTGAGATCGTTCTCGAGTGCCAGGTACAGGTTCGCGAGGGTCTGCGCCTCGATGCCCTGCGCGGCGTCGACGAGCAGGATCGCACCCTCACAGGCGGCGAGCGACCGGGACACCTCGTACGTGAAGTCCACGTGGCCCGGCGTGTCGATCATGTTCAGGGCGAACGTCTCGCCGCCGATCTGCCAGGGCATGCGCACGGCCTGGCTCTTGATCGTGATGCCGCGCTCGCGCTCGATGTCCATGCGGTCGAGATACTGCGCGCGCATGTCACGGTCGGAGACGACGCCGGTGATCTGGAGCATCCGGTCGGCCAGGGTCGACTTGCCGTGGTCGATGTGGGCGATGATGCAGAAGTTGCGGATCTGCGCGGGCGGCGTGGCGGCCGGCTGCAGCGGGGTGAGTGCGCGAGGTGACATGGGGTCCTGAACGATGCGGGTCCGGCGAGCGGATCGGGCGGTCCCCGAGCCTGATCTGGGGATCCGTTCGATTCTACGGGAGCGGCACGGCGAGGTGCGGCGTCCCGGGATCCGCCCCGGGCCGAGCTCTAGACTGGCGCGCATGCGCCGTCCGCCCGTCTCCGTGGTCTTCGTGCACGGGATCCGCACCTCGGCGACCATGTGGCGCTCCCAGCAGGAGTATCTGACCGCGCGAGGGAATCCGTCTGTCGCCGTCGATCTGCCCGGCCACGGCACGCGCAGGGATGAGCCGTTCACCCTCGATGAGGCGATGCGCACGATCGATCACGCAGTGCGCGCGCCCGACGGACCCGTGCTGCTCGTCGGGCATTCGATGGGCGGGCTGCTGTGCACGGCCTACACGGGCGCGGATCCGGCTCCGCCGGTGGCCGCGTTCATCGGCGCCTCCTGCACGGCGCTGCCCCGCGGCGCGGGACTCGCCGCCTATCGCGTGCTCGCGGGAGCGCTGAATGCGATGCCCGACCATGGCCTGTGGCTGAGTCGCCAGGTGCTCGACGCGACGCTGCCCGAGGCCACTCGCGACGACTTCGGCGCCGGCGGATACGCGATGCAGGCGCAGGACGACGCCCTGCGGTCGCTGGCCGCGCTCGACCTCTTCTCGGCGGTGCCCAGGATCCATGTGCCGACGTGGTTCGTGAACGGGCAGTTCGACCAGCTCCGCACGCACGAGACGCTCTACCGCCGGCTCGCGCCCGATGCGGAGTTCATCATCGTGCCGCGCACCACGCACCTGGTGACCGCGATGCGGCCCCGGGTGTTCAACGCGGTGCTGCAGCTGGCGCTGGCGACGCTGGAGACGACGCCCTGACCGCGTAGGTCATCGCCGCCCCCACGACCGAGAGCACGGCCGCGGCGCCGAACAGCAGCCAGAAGCCTCCGACGAGGGCGACGAGGCCCGCACCGAGCAGCGGGCCCAGCAGCTGGCCCAGCTGCGCGGAGACGTTCACGAGCCCGAGGTCGCGGGCGTGGTCGTCCGGATCCTTCAGCAGGTCGGTGGCGAACGCGAGGCTCACCGCCATGTAGGCGCCGTAACCCGCGCCCATGATCGCGGCGGCGACGGCGGTCATCGCGAACGTGGGGCTGAACAGGATCACCACGCCGGAGACCGCCTGCACGAGGGCGGAGACCGCGGTGATGGTGCGGCGGCGGCGCAGCGGGCCCGCCGACGGGCGATCGGAGAGGATGCCGGCGACGATGGAGGCGATGACGACGAAGACCGTGTAGATCACGATCAGGATGAGCAGGTCGTCCTGGGCCGCAGCCGAGGGGACTCGCACGCCGTAGAGCAGGAAGAACAGCAGCAGCGAGGTGCCGAAGGCATTGCCGATGTTGACGGTGAAGCGGCTGATCAGCAGCCACAGGAAGTCGCGGTCACGCCATGACGCCGTGCGGGCGGTCGTGCGCGGAGCCGGAAGTGCGAGCTCGTGCGCGGGCGCGTCCGGCAGCAGCAGCGCCGTTCCGGTGCCGATCACGGCGATGATGGCCGCCAGCAGGAAGTAGGACTGCGCCACGTTCAGGCCGATCAGGACGACGGCGCCCACGCCGACGACGATGCCGACGGCCTGGGCCGAGCTCGCGGCCGCCGACGCCGCACCCCGCTGGGTGGTGAGCTGGTCCGCGATCATCGCGGTGAGGGCGGCCGAGGCGACCGACACTCCGACCGAGACGACGATCCAGGCACCGCCGACCGCGACGGGACCCGTCACGATACCCGTCAGCACCAGCCCGAGCGCGGCGAGCAGGGATCCGCCGATCGCCCACGGCCGCCGGCGTCCCCATCGCGAGCGGGTGCGATCCGACCAGCGGCCCGAGACGGGCGCGGCGATGATGCCGACGAGCCCGCCCACCGACAGCACGACGCCGGCCCAGACGACTCCGCCGATCCAGTTCTCGCCGGGGGCGCCGGTATCGAGCTGCAACGGCAGCAGGAGCTGGATGGGGGTGAGCTGCACCGTCCAGATCGCCAGCCACGCGAGCGTGAACAGGGTCATCCAGACCGGGCCGACCCGCCTTCCCGCGCGGGGGGCCGCGACGCCGGAGTGCTCGCTCACGAGCGTGCCTCCGCGATGAGCGCGCGGAACCAGGAGAACGAGGACTTCGGGGTGCGCGCGCCCGTCGCCATGTCGACGTGCACGAGCCCGAACCGCTGGGTGTAGCCGTCGGCCCATTCGAAGTTGTCCAGCAGCGACCACACGGTGTACGTGTCGACGTCCACGCCCGCGCGCATCGCCGCGAGCACGGCGGCGATGTGCCCGTGCAGATAGTCGATCCGCTCGGTGTCGTCGAGCGGCCCGTCGACGTGGTCCGGTTCGGGGAAGGACGCCCCGTTCTCGGCGATGGCGATCGGGGGCAGCGCGGCGCCGTAGCGCTCGTTCGCATCGATGAGGAACGCGGTCAGCGCCTCGGGGACGATCGGCCACAGCGGGCCGAACCCCGTCGTCGCCGCTCCGGGTGTGGGCACCACCTCGAACGGGACGTGCCCGCCGGCCGCAGCGACCGTGGTCGGGTTGTACCAGTTCAGCCCGTAGACCTCGCAGGGCGTGCTGATGACGGCGAGATCGCCGTCCTGCACGGGCAGCGCCACGCCCAGCGCCTCGAGGTCGGGGTAGCGCCCGAGCAGCACGGGGTCGGCGTACATCCGGTTGTGGATGAGGTCGTACAGGTAGGCGGCCTGCAGGTCGGCTTCCGCCTCGGACGCCGGCACCACCTGGGTGTGGTTGTTGACGATGCCGACGCGCGTGGCGCCGTGCGCGTGCAGGATCCGCGCCGCGTATCCATGTGCGAGCAGCTGGTGGTGCACGGCCGGCAGCGCGTCGAACAGCAGCGTGCGCCCCGGCGCCAGCTCGCCGATCGCGTAGCCCTGCAGCGTCGTGGATACCGGCTCGTTGATCGTGTACCAGTGCTGCACCCGGTCACCGAGGGCGTCGGCGACGATCTCGGCGTACTGTGCGAAGCGCTCGGCCGTGTCGCGGTTCAGCCATCCGCCGTCCGCCTCCAGGCGGGACGGCAGATCCCAGTGGTAGAGCGTCGGCGTGGGCGTCACCCCGGCGTCGAGGAGTCTGTCGACCAGACGGTCGTAGTAGGCGAGCCCCGCCGGATTCGGCCGTCCGTCCGAGAGCACGCGCACCCAGGAGATCGAGAACCGGTACTCGTCCACGCCGAGGCGGGCGAGCAGCGCGACATCCTCGGCGCTGCGGTGATAGCTGTCCGGCCCCGGATCCGCGGTGCTCCCGTCGCGCACCCGGCCCGGGGTCTCGACGAAGTCATCCCAGATCGAGCGTTCTCGCCCGTCGGCCGCGCGCGCCCCTTCGATCTGGAATGCCGCGGTCGCGGCGGAGAACCGCAGTCGGCGCAGCTGCGCGCCGTCGAGTGGCGCGCTCTGCGAATGCGGGGTGGTGGATGCGGCGTGTTCGGGCATGGACGACTCCTTCGGGTCCTCGGCCAGCATGCACCATCGCGTGCGCGACGGAGCCGCGCGACGCGCCCGCCGTCGTGTCGCCCTGCGCGTTCGGCGATGGCCCGGATCCCTGATAAGATCGGTGATTGGCTTGCGTGTCAGGTCCCACCCCTGCACGCCGCCGGAGGCGCCCCTCTACCGCCAGGCCGGCATGACCATCCATCACTCGAACGAAGGTTCCATCCGTGGCGAACATCAAGTCGCAGATCAAGCGCAACAAGACCAACGAGAAGGCGCGCGAGCGCAACAAGGCCGTCAAGAGCGAGCTGAAGACCGCCGTCCGCAACACCCGCAAGGCGATCGCCGGTGGCGACAAGGCCGCTGCCGAGGCCGCGCTGAAGACCGCCTCGAAGAAGCTCGACAAGGCCGTCAGCAAGGGTGTCATCCACTCGAACCAGGCCGCGAACCGCAAGTCGTCGATCGCGAAGCAGGTCTCCGCTCTCTGAGCTGGATCCGATTCTGCCGAAGGCCCGTCCCTCTGGGGCGGGCCTTCGCCGTTCCCGGGCGCTTGTGCGAGGACCACGGCGGGGACGGCCGCCGGGCTCGGTGATCGCTTCGGGACGGTGTCGGCGCTCAGCGCGCCGCTTCGCCGTAGGGGGCGCGGGTGGCGATCACCGTGATCATGCGCTCGAGCGCGAACACGGGATCGCGGGAGGCGCCCTTGACGTCGGCGTCGGCGCGCGCGGTCGCCTGGATCGCGAGGCCCAGGGTGCGCTCGTTCCAGCCGGAGAGGTCACGGCGTGCGCGATCGACCTGCCAGTCCTTCATGCCCAGGCGTGCGGCCAGCGCCCCGTTGGATTCGCGGGATCCCGCGACCCGCGCCATGGACCGCAGCTTCATGGCGAACGCGGCCACCATCGGCACCGGATCCGCCCCGGAGGCGAGCGCGTGCCGCAGCGCCACGAGCGCCTCCCCCAGACGGCCGGCGATGGCGGTGTCGGCGACGACGAACGCGGAGACCTCGACGCGGCCGCCGTAGTAGCGCTCGACGACCTCGCTGGTCACGTCGCCCTGCACGTCGTTGATCAGCTGCTGGCACGCGGCCGCGAGCTCGGTGATGTCGTCGGAGAACGCGGAGAGCAGCGCCCGCAGGGCCTGCGGCTGGATGCGTCGGCCCGCCGCGCGGAACTCCCCGGCGGCGAAATCGGCCTTCTCGTCGTCGCGCTTGATCGCGGGGCAGGCGATCTCGATGCCGCCGCCGGTGCCGGCGCGGATCGCGTCGAGCAGCTTCTTGCCACGCACGCTCGCGCCGGTGTGCCTCAGCACCACGGTCGCGCCGTCCTGCGGGTGCTCGAGGTACGAGACCGCCTCGGCCAGGAATGCATCGGTGCACCGCTCGACGCCGGAGACACGCAGCAGCCGCGGCTCCCCGAACAGCGATGGCGAGGCGAGTGCGAGCAGGCTCCCCGATTCGTAGTCGTCTGCGCGCAGGTCGCTCACCTCGAGGGCCGGATCCTCCGCGCGCAGATACGCGCGCACCCCGGCGATCGCGCGCTCGGCGCAGATCTCCTCGGGGCCGGACACCAGTACGACCGGCGCGGGGCGCGGATCCCGCCACGACACCTGCGGGATGTTCGTCGCCTTGCCCCCGCGACGGGCGGAGGACGAACGCGGAGCAGGCATGCCACCAGCGTACCGGCCGGTCCCGACACCGCGACGTCACGGCAGGAGGCGGCACCACGCCGCCCTGGCCGAACCCGTACGGCCGCGCCCCGGTGTCCGCGAATGTTCACGGTGCCCGTGCGGTCGGCGACGGTGCGCGTCCGCCAGGACCTCTCGTCGCGGGCGGCGCCGGCGTGTCGGCGGGAACGGTGCGTTCCGCCCAGAGATGCAGGCCGTCATCCCTCTGCCAGACGAGGATCAGGCCGCGTTGATCTGTGCGTTCGACGGTGGTGCGCACGGCGCTCAGCATGTCGAGCGTCTTCTGCCGCGGATGGCCGTAGTCGTTGCCCTCGCCGACGGAGATCAGCGCCAGTGTGGGATTCAAGGCGGCGTAGAGCTGCGGATCCTGATCCGCGCTGCCGTGGTGCGCGACTTTCACGACGACGGCGCCATGCGGGTGCGCGATCCTGCGCAGCATCGCCTGCGACGCGGCGGAGAGGTCGGCGAGGAACACGGAGCGCGGAACCTCGCCGCCGTCGATCTGCAGCACGATCCCGACGTCGTTGCCGGGCGGGAAGACCTTCTCATCGCGCCGGGGCCACAGCACTCTCCACCCTGCGTCGCCGAGCCGTCCGGTCATCCCGGCAGCTGCGGCGACGACCGCTGCCCCGCCCCGCTGCAGGCGCTCGAGTCGCTGTTCGTGGGCGCGGGTGTCGACAGGACCGTGCAGCACGGTGTCGACCCGGCCCGCGAGCACGTCGCTGGCTCCTGCATGGTCCTTGTCGAAGTGCGTGAGCACGAGCAGGTCGAGCCGCGCGATGCCGAGGTCATCCAGACACCGGCGCAACGGCTCCGGATCCGGTCCGGTGTCGATGAGCATCGTGCGCCCGGCGCTGCGCACGAGCACGGCGTCACCCTGTCCGACGTCGCACATCGCGATCGCCCAGTCCGCAGGGCGCTGCAGGGTGGTGACGGGACCCACGAGCACCGCCCATCCCGCGACCGTGCCGATCGCGACGGCGAGGCCTCCTCCGACGAGGGGCCGCAGCAGCCCGGGAAGCGGGCGATGCGGCACGAGCACCCAGAACAGCCCCGCACTCAGCACCGCGACCCCGATCGCCGTCGGCAGCCCCGCGGGGACCTCGAGCGTGGCGAGCGGCAGTGCGGCGGTGACCAACGCGGTCTGCCCGATCCAGGCCGAGGGCAGCCATGCGGCCGCGGCGAGCAGATCGGCGAGCGGCGGCACCGGCATGGCGAGGCAGGCGAGCAGCCCCAGCACCGTCGCGATCGGCGATGCGGGCTCGGCGAGCATGTTCGCGAGAACCGAGACGATCGACTGCTGCTCGGCGAACAGCGCGATGATCGGCCCGCAGGCCAGCTGTGCCGACAGCGGCACGGCGATCGCGAGCGCGACGGGGCGCGGCAGCCAACGCCCGAGCCCGCGCGCGAGCGGCGGGGCGAGCAGGATGAGTCCCGCCGTCGCGCCGGCGGAGAGCGCGAAGCCCGGTGCCGCGGCGAGTCTCGGATCGGCGAGCAGCAGCACCGTCACGGCCAGCAGCAGCACGGACAGACCGGCTCGAGGCCGCCCGAGCAGCAGCGCGAGCATCGCGGCCCCCGCCATCGCGGCGGCGCGGATCACGCTCGGCTGCGGCGTGACCAGCACCACGAACCCGGCCAGCGCGAGCACCGCCGCGCCGATGCGCGATCGGCGACCGCCGCCGCACAGGGCGACCAGTCCGAACGCCCCGGCTGCGACGAGCGCGAGGTTGCTGCCGGACACCGCCGTCAGGTGCGAGAGCCCGCTCGCCTTCATCGCCGCATCGAGCTCGGCGCTGACGGCGCGCACATCCCCGACGGCGAGCCCGGGGAGCAGCTCGGATCCGGGGGGCGGGAAGCGCTGCGTGCGCTGGATGAACGCCGCCCGCACATCACCGGCCAGCGCCTCGATCGCGCTGCCGCGGGACACCCGTTCGGCGTCGCCCTGCGCGAACAGCACGAGTGCCGCCCGCTCACCGGGGTCGGCGGTCTTCGTCTGCGCGACCACCCGCAGCACGGTGCCGGGTCCGAGCGTCGCGGATCGCCGGTCCGGCGCGATGCCGATCCGCACGGGCACCGCCAGCGCCGCGGGGTGCGCACCCGCACCCAGACGGATCGTGTCGGCATCGGCCCACAGTCGGCCGTCGGATCCGTTCGACGGCAGTGAGCGCAGCCGCACCTCCGCGGTCACGACGTGGCCCGCGAACTCGGCCGCGTCGGTCCGTGCCGGCGCATCGAGCGCGGCGGAGCCCGCGATCGCGGCCGCCACGGCGAGGCAGACCAGGGAGAGCGGCGCCGCCCGCGATGCCGCGCACTGCCTCCGACGGGCGGGGTGCAGCCGCATCCCGAGCAGCACCACCGCGGCGAGTCCCGCCGCCGCGCCTGTCATCGCCGCGAGGCCGGGCAGGAAGGAGACGACCAGCGCGACCACCCAGGCGGTGACCGCGACCGGCACCATCCGCATGTCGAGGATCCTGAGCGGTGCCGCACTCCGGCTCGCACCGTCGGCAGCCGTCCGCGGGCCGCTCATACCCGCACCAGATCCCGGATGCCGGCCAGCATCTTCTCGCCGATTCCCGGCACGCCGAGGAGATCGTCGACGCTCGTGAAACGGCCGTTGGCGGTACGCCAGTCGATGATGCGCTGTGCGAGCGCGGGCCCGATGCGCGGCAGCTGGTCGAGCGTCGCCAGGTCTGCGGAGTTCAGGTCGATCTGGCTCCCTGCACCGCCGCCGGCCGAACCAGCACCGGGGGCGCCCGATCCCGGCACCGGCGCGGCCCCGACGGCGGGCACGAGGATCTGCTCGCCGTCGACGAGCGGCCGCGCGAGGTTCACCGCGGCGAGATCGGCCGTGGCCAGGGTGCCACCGGCCGAGGCCAGCGCCTCGGCGACGCGCGCGCCGTCGTCGAGCACGTACAGCCCGGGACGTGCGACCTCGCCCAGCACATGCACGTACACGGCGCCCGCGGAGATGCCGGGTCCGCCGGGCGTGGGCGTCGGGGATGCCGTGATCGTCTCCGGTGCGGTCGATCGGCCGAGCAGGCCGATGCCGACCGTCGCCGACACGGCGACCAGCGCGACGACCACGGCCGCTCCGAGTCCCAGTCGGAACCGGCGCGGCGCACGCACGACCGCCGTCGGCGGCATCCCCTCCGGCTCTGCGGGTTCGCTCACGCCTCGACGCTACGAACGCGCCGCGATGCGCGGGGCGGGCAGTACGCAACCCGTGCACAACGCGCACCGCACGCCCGATGTGGAGGGCGATCGCGGCGTCCACGCCCGTCGACTCGTCGACGGCCGCCTGATCCGCCTGCTCGCGGAGAACTCGCTCGAGCTGCTGTAGCCGCTGCCGGTCTCAGCGCCCGAGCACGGCGCGCAGCGCGTCGGCGTAGTGCGGCGCGATGCTCGCATGGCCTGCCGGCGTGAGATGCACCGCGTCGGCCTGCTGCGCACCGTAGGTGCTCACCCACCCCGCCACGGAGATGGCGTGCACGCCGAGCTGCTCCGCCTGCTGGGTGACCACGGCATCCATCGCCCGGCGCGCGGCGTGCGCGGCGTCGCTGCGGCTCATCACCCCGGTCACGACGATGGGGGCGTTCGGATACACCGCGCGCAGGAGGTCCACCAGCTGCGCCTCGGCGGCCTGCACGTCGGCGGCACGCTTGCCCTGTGTCGCATCGTTGCCGCCCAGGGTGATGATCACGACGCCGGGATCCCCCTCCGGCAGCAGCACCAGGTCACGCGCGAAGCTCTCGGTGATTCCCGCCCTCGTCGGCGCCGCAGGAGCGAGATAGCCCGATCCCGGGTAACCGAACTTCACGATGTTCCCGAAACCCGCGCCGCGGGCGCCCTGGTCGACCCAGGAGTCACCAGAGCACTGCGAATCGCAGATGAGCACGGCTGTTCCCCCGTCGACGGGGGTCTGCGGCACCGTCAGCAGGTGTCCCGCGCGCTGCACGGTCTGACCCTTGTCCCATGCCTGATGGATGCCGCGATCATCGGTCGTCGAGTCGGCCGTCGGCCAGCCGAAGCGCCCGGGATCGGCGAGCCACAGCGCGAGCATCGCCGGATCCAGCCGGAACACGGCGGCGCCCTCGTGCCACAGCAGCGCCCCGCCCGCGAAGCGCTGGTAGCGTCCGCCGGGCACGTCGGTCTTCTCTCCGGTCGGAAGCCCCAACTCACCCTGCGGGCCGCCGAGCTGCTCGTACCGCTGCTGGATGTCGCCGGCCGTGGTGGCGATGATCACGCTGCCCTCGTCGCCGTCCGTGCGATAGAGCACACCGCCCTGGAACGGCTGACTGGCTCCGCCGGTGAACGTCGTCGCCTCGGCGGTGGGCAGCCCGAGCGCACCGGAGGCCCCTCCACGCTCCTGGAACGCGCCGCGGAACGGCGCCTGCAGCGACACGGCGCCCGTGCCCGCCGACCACCACACCTCGCCGCCCTCGAATTCCTGCATGAGGCGGTCGCCGAACGCCTGCTGTCCGCTCTTCGGGTATCCGAGAGGCCCGGTCGTGCCGCCGGCCCTGCGGTGCGTGGCGGCGATGTCGGAGATCACCGGAATGGGAAGCCCGTCGCGCACGTAGATCGCGCCGTTGACGAAGTCCTGGGTGGGTGTGCCGTGGGGATCCCGCTGCTCCGCCCCGGTGGGCACGCCGAGCCCGCCGCGCACCCGCGCATTCTGCTGCCAGGTCTGCCACATCGTGCCGCGCACGAGCACAGAGGCCCCGGATCCGTCGATGAAGATGCCGGCGTGCTGGAACGCCTGCCACGGGCGGTCGGCGGATCCGCTCTCCTCGGCAGTCGGCACGCCGAACTCCTCGATCCCGCCCAGCTCATCGAAGGCCTCGCCGATCGCGTTGCCGTACACGATGAAGGCGGGTCCGTGCGCGGCGGCGAAGATCCTGCCGCCGCGGAAGTCCTGCCGGCAGACGCCCTCGGTGCAGGCCTCGGTGTTCCAGGCGGCGCCCAGCCTGTCGCTGTGCTGATGCCACAGCACGCCGATCGCGCTCGTGTCGCTCACCGGGCGTGGCAGCTGCCATACGAGCAGCAGCCCCGCCCCGACGACGACGGCGACGCCGAGCAGTGCGCCCAGCAGGCGTCGCATGACGCGGATCCCGCGCGATCGGCTCCCCCCGGATCGCACGCGGGATCAGCCCCTGATGGCGAAGTTGACGATCTTCGGTGCGCGCACGATGACGCGGACGATCTCCTTGCCCTCGAGCGCACGCTGCACCCGCTCATCGGCGCGGGCGAGCGCCTCGAGGTCGGCCTCGCCGATCTTGGCCGGGACCTCGAGCGTGGCGCGCACCTTGCCGTTGATCTGCACCGCGGTGGTCGCGGTGTCCTCGACCAGCAGCAGCGGATCCGCCGGCGCCCAGGTGACGAGGCCGACCGACGGCTCGTGCCCGAGGATCTCCCACATCTCCTCCGCCGTGTGCGGCGCGACGAGATCGAGCATCACGGCGACCGTCTCGGCGGCCTCGCGCACCGCGGGATCGGCGGCACCCGCGCCGGTGTCGATCGTCTTGCGGATCGCGTTGACCAGCTCCATCAGACGTGCGACGAGCACGTTGAACTTTGTCTGCTCCACGAGCGCGGGCGCCTCCGCCAGCAGATGGTGGGTCGCCCGGCGCAGTGCCGGATCCCCGCCATCGAAGATGGCATCAGCGGGGCTCGTGACGTCATGCGCGACGCGCAGCGCGCGGGCCAGGAACTTCTGCGCCCCGGTGGTCGACACGTCCTTCCAGTCCTTGTCGTCCTCGACGGGGCCGGCGAACGCCAGCGCGACGCGCAGCGCGTCGGCGCCGTAGGCGTCGAGCTCCTCCTGGAACAGCACCAGGTTGCCCTTGCTCTTGGACATCTTCGCGCCGTCCAGGATCACCATGCCCTGGTTGATCAGGCTGGAGAACGGCTCGGTGAAGTCGATCAGCCCCATGTCGAACAGCACCTTGGTGATGAACCGGGCGTAGAGCAGGTGCAGGATGGCGTGCTCGACGCCACCGATGTACGAGTCGATCGGCGCCCAGCGGCGTGCCTCGTCGGTGTCGAAGGCCACCGTGTCACTGTTCGGAGACAGGAAGCGCAGGAAGTACCAGGAGCTGTCCACGAACGTGTCCATGGTGTCGGGGTCGCGCAGCGCCGGCTCGCCCGTACCGGGCACGGACGTCTGCACCCACGTGGTCGCGGCGCCCAGCGGCGACGAGCCCTTCGGAGACAGATCCAGACCCTCGATGCTGGGCAGGCGCACGGGCAGCTGCTCCTCGGGCACCGGCACGATCTCGCCGTCCTGCGTGTGCAGCATCGGGATCGGCGTGCCCCAGAACCGCTGGCGCGAGATCAGCCAATCACGGAGGCGATAGTTCTTGGCGGCTCGACCGGTGCCGGCGGCCTCCAGCTGCTCGATCGCGCGGGCGATCGCGTTGCGCTTGGACAGGCCGTTCAGCTCGCCGGAGTTGATCATCCGTCCGTCGCCGGTCAGCGCGATCCCGGTCTTCGCCGGATTCTGGTCGTCGAGCGACTCCAGCGGCTCGATCGGCACGCCGTCCTCATCGACCTCGATCACGGGCATCGCCCCGGTGATCGGCGCTGTCGTGTCGACGACGACGCGGATCGGCAGGTCGAAGGCGCGCGCGAAGTCGAGGTCGCGCTGGTCGTGCGCGGGCACGGCCATGACCGCGCCGTGTCCGTAGTCGGCCAGCACGTAGTCCGCGGCCCAGATGGGCAGGCGCTCACCGTTGACAGGGTTGATCGCGAACCGGTCCAGGAACACGCCGGTCTTCGGCCGGTCGGTCGCCTGCCGGTCGATCTCGCTCGTCTTCTGCACCTGCGCGAGGTACTCGGAGAAGCGCATCCGCACCTCCGCCGACGACCCGGCGGCCAGTTCGGCGGCCAGATCGGAATCGGGGGCGACGACCATGAAGGTGGCCCCGTGCAGGGTGTCAGGGCGCGTGGAGAACACCGTGACGACGCCCTCGCGACCCTCGATCGCGAAGTCGACGTCGGCGCCGATCGAGCGGCCGATCCAGTTGCGCTGCATCTGCAGCACCTTGTGCGGCCAGAAGCCCTCCAGCTGGTTCAGGTCGTCCAGCAGCCGGTCGGCGTAGTCGGTGATCTTGAAGTACCACTGGGTGAGGTTCTTCTTCACGACCTCGGCGCCGCAGCGCTCACAGCGCCCGTCGACGACCTGCTCGTTCGCGAGCACGGTCTGGTCGTTCGGGCACCAGTTCACCGGGCTCTTCCTGCGGTACGCCAGGCCGCGCTCGTACAGCTTCAGGAACAGCCACTGGTTCCAGCGGTAGTACTCCTCGTCGGAGGTGTGCAGCTCGCGGCTCCAGTCGAAGGAGACGCCGTAGGTCTGGAAGCTCGCCTTCTGCTGGTCGATGTTCTGATACGTCCACTCACGCGGATCCGCTCCGCGCCGGATCGCGGCGTTCTCGGCCGGCAGGCCGAACGAGTCCCAGCCGATCGGGTTGAGCACGTTGTGCCCGCGGTGACGCCAGAACCGCGCCACGATGTCGGAGTAGAGGTAGTTCTCGGCGTGCCCCATGTGCAGGTCACCCGACGGGTACGGGAACATCGCCAGGACGTACTTGCGGGGCCGCACGTCGTCGGATCCACCGGCCTGGAACGTCTTGTGCTCGGCCCAGTAGGTCTGCCACTTCGTCTGGAGCGCGTGCACCGACAGCGGCTCGTCTGCGCTCGACGCAGGGGAAGCAGTGGGTGACGGGTTCTCAGACAACGCGACGACCATTCTCTGTGCAGCGGGTGGAGAGGCCCTGATCAGGGCCTCTCCAGATTATCCCAGGCCGGGTGGCACCCGCCCGCCGGCACCTCAGGGGGCCTTCGCGCGCAGCCGGGCATGGGAGACTGGTACCGCTATGTCCTCCCCCTCCCCCCGGCCGGAGCGGATCCACTGGTTCGCCCGCCTCGAACACCGCTTCCACGCGTGGCGCGAACGGCGCGCACGCCGACGCGGCCGCACCGCCACCATCGTGCCGTTCCCCGGCTACGGCGGACCCGGCTGGGTGCGCGTGGTGGGCCGGGTGCTGATCCTGCCGAAGAGCCGCACCGACGCGAAGGCCGGCAAGGACGCCAGCGTGCGCGGCTGGCGCAGCTTCGTGGGCATCCCGGTGAGCTTCGCGACGGTCACGATCACGATCGCCGGGGTCACGCACGAGGTCACCGCCGACCGCGGCGGTGTCGTCGACTGCCGCATCCCGGCCGATCTCGCCGCGGGCTGGCAGGAGATGACGATGGCGGTGGAGGCGCAGGATCCGATCCCGGCGCGCGTGTTCGTCGTCGCCGAGGACGTGCGCTTCGGCGTGGTCTCCGACGTGGACGACACGGTCATGGTCACGGCTCTGCCCCGTCCGCTGATCGCCGCGTGGAACTCGTTCGTCGTCGACGAGCACGCTCGCACCCCGGTGCCGGGCATGGCGGTGCTGCTCGAGCGGCTGATGCGGGACAACCCCGGCTCGCCCATGATCTACCTCTCCACCGGGGCGTGGAACATCGCACCCACCCTCAACCGATTCCTGTCCCGCCACCTCTTCCCCGCCGGGGCGATGCTGCTGACCGACTGGGGCCCCACGCACGACCGCTGGTTCCGCAGCGGCCGCGACCACAAGCTCGGCAACCTCGCCCGCCTCGCCGAGGAGTTCCCGCACGTGCGCTGGCTGCTGATCGGCGACGACGGACAGCACGACGAGGCGATCTACGGGCAGTTCCTCGTGGAGCACCCCGACAACGTCGCCGCCGTCGCGATCCGTCGGCTGCTGCCCGCCGAAGCCGTGCTCGCGGGCGGACGCACGGGAGGCCGCGACGAGGAGATCGCCGACGGCGGCGACCCCGTGCCGTGGGTGAGCGCGGAGGACGGCGCCGGCATCCTCGACACGCTGATCACCGCCGGCGTCGTGCGCTGAACATGCTCTCCGCCCCCGAGACGGCCGCCCTTCCCGTCCGGCCCGCGCCGCGGAGCCGGCTGGACCGGGGCGACTGGACGGCTCGCGCCGCAGCGCATGCCGAGCGGGCCGACGCACTGACGGCGGAGCACCGGGCGCGGCAGGCGCGCGGCGAGAAGCACCCCGTGCGCGACTTCCTGTTCACCTACTACGGGTACAAGCCGGGCCTGCTCCGGCGCTGGCATCCCGGCGCCGGGGTCGCTCTGGAGGACGCTGCGGAGCGGGCCGGCTGGCGGTGGTACTCCCCCGTCGCCGCGGCTCCCGGATCCGGCGATGCCGGGAGCTCGCGATCGCGCGGTCCGGCCCTCGCACCCGACGCTGCAGTCTTCGCCGCGGACAAACCGGAGCTCGCGGCGCTCGTGCAGACGATGCTCGTCCGCACCGCTGCCCGCCCCGGCCAGTTCGGATGCTTCGGCCTGCACGAGTGGGCGATGGTCTACCGCGCTCCCGAGCACCGCCACCCTGTACCGCTGCGACTCGGTCAGGCCGGCACCGATGCCGTGGTCGAGGCCGGCGATCTGCGCTGCACGCACATCGACGCGTTCCGGTTCTTCACCCCGGAGGCCGTGCCGCGCAACAGGTTGGCGCCGACCCGCGACACCCAGCCGCAGCTCGAGCAGCCGGGCTGCCTGCACGCCGGCATGGATGTGTACAAGTGGGCGATGAAGCTCGGCCCGCTCGTACCGGGCGAGCTGCTGCTGGACGCCTTCGAGCTCGCGCGCGACATCCGGGTCCTCGATATGGAGGCAGCTCCCTACGACCTGTCGGACTGGGGCGTGGTGCCGGTGCGCATCGAGACGGCCGAGGGCAAGGCCGAGTACGTGCGCCGCCAGCGCGGCTTCGCCGAGCGCGGCAACGCGCTGCGGCAGCGGATCCTCGACGCCTGGCTCGGCTGACGGCCTCACGCGACCCGCACCGCCGGTGCCCCCGGTCCGCGGCGACGGGCTGCCGCCGGGCGCGGACCGGCCGAACCGGGCGAAACCGGAGTGCCGCGATGTCGCGGGAATCGATTGCGCAACCACTTGGTCAAGTGCTACCGTCATCTTTAGCGACCAACTGGTCAAGACCACTCGAATGATTGGACGACGATGACGTCGGGATCCATCCCTCTGACGGACGCGCCGGCGGTGCCGCGCGTCTCACGCAAGCTGGTCGCCTCGCTCGGCCTCGGCAACATCGGCACCTTCATGACCTGGGGCGCCGTGCCCAGCGTGCTCCTCGCTCTGCAGATGAACGACCTCGACGCCGGCAGCAAGGAGGCCAATCTCGCCCTCGCGTCGGTGCTGGGCGCGATCATCTCCACCGCGTCGCAGCCGGTCTGGGGCCTGCTCTCCGACCGTGCCCGCACCCGCTGGGGACGCCGTGCGCCGTTCATCCTGACCCTGGCCATCGGCGGCGCGATCTCGATGTTCGCGATCTCGCAGGCCAGCACGCTGTGGATGATCGTCGCGGGCTGGTGCCTCATCCACGTGCTCGTCACCGGCATGCAGGGCGCACTCGAGGCCGTGCTCCCGGACCGCGTGCCGGAGGCGCTGCGCGGCATCGGCGCCGCGGCCCTCGGGCTCGGCGCCATGTTCGGCGTGCTCATCGGCCAGCTCACCGCGGCGATGCTGGTCAAGAAGGGCTACCTGATCGCCTACGGCTTCGTGGCGCTGGTGCTGGTGCTGGTCGCCGTGCTGTTCGTCGTGCTGAACCCGGATGTCGACAACCGCGATCGGCCGCGCGAGAAGCTCGACTGGCGCAGCCTGCCCGCCAAGCTCTGGGTCAACCCGCGCAAGCACCCGGACTTCGCGTGGACCTTCTGGGGGCGCCTGCTCATGCTGCTCGGCTTCAACATGGTGCAGAACTTCCAGCTCTACATCGTGATGGACTACATCGGTGTCGGCAAGGACGCCGCCCTCGGCCTCACCCCTGTGCTCGCCGTGTGCAGCCTCGGCGCATCGCTCATCTCCATCCCGCTGTCGGGATGGCTCTCCGACCGCACCGGCCGTCGCAAGCCCTGGGTGATCGCGTCGGCGCTGCTCATCGGCGTAGCGCTGCTGCTGCCGTTCTTCTCCGCCACCGTCCCGACGATGATCGCCACGGCGAGCATCGGCGGGTTCGGATTCGGGATGTACCGCGCGGTCGACCTGTCGCTGATCTCGCTCGTGCTGCCGAACGCCGACGACAACGGCAAGGACCTCGGCATCGCCGGCATCGCGTCCAACATCGGCGACATCGTCGCCCCGGCGGCATCCGGCTTCGTCATCCTCACCCTGGGCGGGTACCGACCGCTGTTCCTCGTCGCCTTCGCCCTGTGCGTCATCGGTGCGGTCTGCGTGATGTTCGTGCGTTCGGTCCGCTGACGGGGGATCCGATGGATGCTGATGTGATCGTCGTCGGAGCAGGCCTGTCCGGCATGGTGGCGGCCCTCGAGGCGCACCGCCGGGGCAAGCGCGTGATCATCGTCGACCAGGAGGGCGAGCAGAACCTCGGCGGGCAGGCGTTCTGGTCGTTCGGCGGCCTGTTCCTCGTGAACAGCCCGGAGCAGCGCCGGCTCGGGATCAGGGACAGCGCAGAACTCGCCTGGTCGGACTGGCAGGGCACGGCGGGCTGGGATCGGCTGGACGGCGAGCGCCCGCAGGACGAGTGGGCGCAGCAGTGGGGGCGCGCCTTCGTGGAGTTCGCCGCCGGCGACCTGCGCGGCTGGCTGCGCCGCCATCGCGTCTCGCTCACGCCGGTGGTCGGCTGGGCCGAGCGCGGGGGCAGCACCGCCCATGGCCACGGCAACTCCGTGCCGCGCTTCCACGTCCCGTGGGGCACCGGCACCGGCGTCGCACTGCCGATCGTCCGGCTGGTGCGCGATGCCGTCGCCACCGGGCGCGTGCGGCTGGCGTTCCGTCACCGCGTCGACGGCCTGATCACCGAGGGCGGGGTCGTGACCGGCATCACGGGCACCGTGCTCGAGGACGACCCCGGGCCCCGCGGTGCGGCCAGCAGCAGGACGCCCGTGCGCGACTTCACCCTGCGCGCACCGGCGGTGATCGTCTGCTCCGGCGGCATCGGCGGCGCTCACGACCTCGTACGCGCGCACTGGCCCGAGCGCCTGGGATCCGCACCGAGGAGCATGATCACCGGCGTGCCTGCCTACGTCGACGGCCGGATGCTCTCCATCGCCGCGACCGCGGGCGCACGACTGGTCAATGAGGACCGGATGTGGCATTACACCGAGGGGATCCGCAACTGGGATCCGATCTGGCCGACGCACGGCATCCGCATCCTCCCCGGCCCCTCGCCGATCTGGCTCGACGCGCTCGGGCGACGCCTGCCCGCCCCGGCGCTGCCGGGTTTCGACACGCTGGAGACCCTGCGGCGCCTGCGCACGACCCCGGATCTCGCCGCACACGACCATTCCTGGTTCATCATGACGAAGCGGATGCTCGCGAAGGAGGTCGCACTGTCGGGCTCGGAGCAGAACCCCGACATCACCAACCGCGACTACCGGCTGATGGCCCGCACACGCCTCGGCGGTCTCGTCCCCGGCCCCGTCGCCGACTTCGTGCGCCACGGCGCCGACTTCGTGACCGCCGATTCGGCCGATTCCCTGGTGCGGCGGATGAACGCGATCACGGGTGACGACCTGCTCGACGTCGCCACCGTGCAGCGCCAACTGCAGGCGCGCGATCTTCAGCTGCGCAACGACTTCACGAAGGACGCGCAGATCATGGCCGTGCGCAATGCGCGCGCCTCGCGCGCGGACCGCATGACCCGGGTGACGCCGCTGCACCGGATGCTGGATCCGAAGGAGGGTCCGCTGGTCGGCATCCGCCTGCACACTCTCACCCGCAAGAGTCTGGGCGGACTGCAGACCGACCTGTCGGGCCGTGTGCGCGCTCAGAACGGCGAGGTCGTCGCCGGGCTCTATGCAGCCGGCGAAGCGGCCGGATTCGGCGGCGGCGGCGTGCACGGCTACCGCGCCCTGGAGGGCACGTTCCTGGGCGGTTGCATCTTCAGCGGGATGCGCGCGGGACAGGGCGCGGCCGCCTGACGCGGCGATGCGAGCCGGGTCAGAGGATCCGCTCGAACTCCGCCGACATCACGGCGGGGACGTCGATCGCGGGCGCGAAGTTGCGGTGGATCTGCAGACCGTCCCAGCACGCGACGACCCAGGCCGCGATGATGTGATGCGGGGCCGAGGACCGCAGGCAGTGCTCCTCGACGATGTGCACGTGCGCCGCCTCGAATCGTGCCAGCACGCGCTCGTACCGGGTGCGGAAGAACTCGTGCGCGGGATGCGACGGGCTGCTGGCCTCGCACAGCAGCGACGAGTAGACGCGCACGATGTCGGTGCGCGACTCGTTGGCGACGATGCGCGACCACAGCTGCGCGAGCGTGTCGGGACCGGTGCCGGCGAGCGCGGCGACGTCGGAGGCGCCGCTCTGATTCGACAGGACGCCGTCCAGCAGCTCCTCCTTGCTGCCGAAGTGGTACAGGATCGTGCCGTGCGCGATGCCGAGCCTGGTGGCGATCGAGCGGATGCTGGCAGCGCGGTACCCCTCCTCGGCGAAGGCGGCCGCCGCGGCCGCGAGGATCTGGTCCCGGGACGTCTCGCCGTGCGGTGACTGTTCCGGGGTTGCGGAGGGAGCCTCGTCCAGCAGGTGCCGGATCATCAGCGCGGATGCGGCGGACGCGGGCGTCACGGCGAGCATCTGCTGCATGATCGCCACCGGATCGATGCTCTCGCCCAGGAACCGGGCCAGGATCTCGAGGCCGTCCCAGACGGCACTCAGCAGCGCACCCTGACCGGGCACCCGCTGCTCGATCCAGGCGGTGCGCGCGCCGATCTCCTCGGCGAGCGTGTCGTGAGCGGGGTGGTCGGCACTGGACGCCTCGCCGAGCAGCGAGAAGTACAGCCCCATCCGGTGCGGGTTCTCGCGGCGCTCGCGCATGGCCTGGATGATCTGGTCGGATGCCGATCCGGCGTGTTCCGGAAGCGGAGCCGCAGGTGAGCCCTCCAGCACCGCCTGGAGCAGCTGCGACTTGGAGGCGAAGTGGCGCAGCACGCCGGAGTGCGACATGCCGATGGAGGCGGAGAACTCACGCAGGGAGGTGCCCGCGTAGCCGTTGGAGCGGAAGTAGCTGTCGGCCGCCTCCACGATCGACCTGCGCCGACGGATGCCGCGCAGCGCCCGGCCGTCCACTGCTTCCACGCCCACCTCCATGTCGATCGATCCTATCCGGATCGCGGGCGCGAACCCGCCGGAAACCAGGCGTTTCCCTATATTCCGCAACCACTTGGTGAAGTGCTATCGTAAACTTGAGCGACCATGTGGTCAAGACATCGAAGGCGGCTCATGACGAACATCCTGTGGATCACGACCCACGACATCAGCCCGCACATCGGCGCGTATCGGGACTCCTATCCCGGTGCGGATGCCGTGCGCACCCCGCACCTCGACCAGCTCGCTGCCGAGGGCATCCGCTTCGATCAGGCCTTCGCGGCCGCCCCCGTGTGCTCGCCGTCGCGATCCGCGATCATGACCGGCCGCTACCCGATCTCGATCGGCACGATGCACCATCGCACCAGGGCCGTCGTCCCGCCGGAGGTGCAGCTGCTCCCCCAGCTGTTCCGCGAGGCCGGCTACTACACGACCAACAACGTCTTCACCGACTTCCAGGTGAACGTCCCGGCCCCGGTCTACGACGAGTGCAGCCCGACCGCGCACTGGCGCAACCGCCCCACCCGCGAGACGCCGTTCTTCGCGGCCTTCCACGGCATGACCACGCACGAGTCGAAGCTGTACCTGAGCGAGGCGGAGCACCTCGAGGCGACCCCCGACGTCACGCACCGGCATGACCCGGAGGACATCGAGGTGCCGCCCTACCATCCCGACACGATCGAGTTCCGCACCGCCTGGGCGCGGTACTTCGATCTGATCGAGCAGATGGACCACGAGGTGGGCGTGCTGCTGCAGCAGCTCGAGGACGACGGCCTGGCCGAGGACACCATCGTGGTGTTCTGGAGCGATCATGGGCTGGGCATGCCCCGCGGCAAGCGCTGGCTGAACGACTCCGGCCTGCGCGAGCCCCTGATCGTGCGCTGGCCTGGCCGGATCGCTCCCGGATCGGTGAACGACGACGTGGTGCAGCTGCTCGATCTGGCGCCGACGATGCTCGTCGCCTGCGGACTCACGGTGCCGGCCAGCATGGACGGAGAGCCGCTCTTCGACGTGGAGGGCGCCGCCACCGACCGCGCCTCGCGCTACGCCTACGGATCCCGCGATCGCATGGACGAGCAGGACGACACCAGCCGCACCGTGCGCGACGCCCGTTTCCGCTACATCCGCCACCTGCACCCCGATCGCTCGGGAATGCAGCACTGCGAATACCCCGACCGGCTCAGCACCTGGCGCTCAGTGCGCGATCTCGCCTTCGCCGAGGCCGACCAGGTCGCGAAGGGCGACGTGCGGGATCGGCTGACGGATGCACAGCGGATGCTGGTGCAGGTCCCCCGCCCGGTCGAGGAGCTGTACGACCTGCGGGCCGACCCGCACGAGCTCGTGAACCTGGCGTCCGATGCCGCACATGCGGCCGAGACGGCACGCCTCAGCACGGCTCTCGACACCTGGATGACGGCATGCGGCGACCTCGGTCAGCGGCCGGAGTCGGAGCTCATCGCGCAGTGGCGCCCGGAGGGCGCGATGCAGACCGCCGACACCCCGCGCGCATGGATCGCGGACGGGCGACTGCACGTGGAGTGCGCGACCGACGGCGCCGTGCTTGGGTGGACGGCCACGCCGCCCGAGGCTGCGCGGCCACGGCATCCGCTGCAGGAGAAGATGGGCATCGACGACGACGGCCGCGGATGGCGCCTGTGGACGGCACCCGCGGAGGTGCCGTCCGGACGCCTGTGGGTGGGCGCCTGGCGCCTGGGCTACCGGCCGAGCGCGGAAGCCGTCGTCGAGGTGGCCTGAGCCGCGGCGAGCACCGCCGCGGCGATGCCGCGCACCCGCTCGATGCTCACCAGGTCGGGCCGCAGCTGGGTGATCTGCGCCAGCCGCAGATCGGCGAACATGGCCCATCCCGGTGACTCCGGTGCGGGCACGGCTCCGCCGGCCGCCTGCGCCAGCTGCCCGATGACCTCGCGCATCCGCGGGCCGGTGCGCTCGTCGACCAGCCAGTCCCCGATCGTCGAATCGATCGTGGGCAGCGGATCCACCGCATCCGCGCGCACCGACACGACGGACTTCAGGCGCAGGTCGCGGCTGGATGCCCCGACCTCGACCCCGCATTCCCCCGACCGCACCTGCCAGGCGTGCGCCGACACGCTCCAGCTCGCCAGCTCATCGCGCGGGATCCGAACGGTCACGCGCCGCGACTCCCCGGCCTCGAGCCGTACCGAGACGAAGCCCTTCAGCTCCCGTACCGGCTGCTGCCCGGGGCCCGGAAGGGCGAGGTACACCTGCGCCACCTCCCGACCGCCGACAGCACCGGTGTTGCGGAGTGTGAACGACACCGTGATGCCGTCCTCGTCGACGGCCGCGTCGAGATCCGCGTACGCGAAGGTCGTGTACGACAGGCCGTGCCCGAACGGGAAGGCGACGGGAAGCCGCCGGGCGTCGTACCAGCGATATCCCACGAAGACGCCCTCGCCGTACACCACCTCATCGGCCCCGCCGCCGAAGCTCCCGAACGCGGGGGTGTCCTCGAGACGCAGCGGCACCGTCTCGGCCAGCCTGCCCGACGGGTTCACCGTGCCGACGAGCGCGTCGGCGATCGCGGCGCCACCGGCCTGCCCGAGCAGAGTCGCGTCCAGGAGCGCCGGGATCCGCTCGGCCCAGGATCCGATCCGCACGACGCCGCCGTGCGAGAGCACGACGACGATGCGGTCGTTCGCCGCCTGCACCGCCTGCAGAAGTGCGAGCTGGTCGGCGGGAAGCTCGATGTCGGCGCGGTCGTAGCCCTCGGACTCGGCCTGAGCCGGCAGGCCCAGGAACAGCACGACCACATCGGCTGACGCGGCCGCAGCCACCGCGTCTGCCCGCAGCTGCGCCTGCCCGCTCTCGTCGGCGGTCGTCGCGGCGTCGACGGCGTAGCGGCCGCGCACCTCCGCCAGCGGGTAGCCGGGCGCGAAGGCCATTGCATCGCCGAGGTGCCCCCGGAGCGCGTCCAGCGGGATGTCCACGCGCGTCGGGACCACCCGGGAGCTGCCCGAGCCCTGGTACCGGGGCGTGCGCGCCAGCTCGCCGATGACGGCGATGCGCTGTCCGGGTATGAGCGGCAGCAGCGGCGCATCGCCATGGGCGTCGTTGCGCAGCAGCACGATAGCCTGCTCGGCGACCTCGCGGGCAAGGGCGTGTGCCGCGTCGACATCGACCGGGACGGCCCGATCCGTGCGCCCGGCCCGCCGGGCCAGACGTGCAATGCGGGCCGCAGCCCGCCGCACCACGGCCTCCTCGAGCGATCCGTCTCGGACGGCCTCGAGAACCGCATCCGTGTGGTGCGGCGCCGGCGGCATCTCCAGGTCGAGACCCGCGGCGAGCGCACGCGGCCGGTCGACGACCGCACCCCAGTCGGAGATCACGGCGCCGTCGAAGCCCCATTCCTCGCGGAGGATGCGGGTGAGCAGCTCTCGGCTCTGCGAGGCCCATTCGCCGTTCACCCGGTTGTAGGAGCACATCACGGTCCAGGGCCGGGATCGGCGCACGACCTTCTCGAACGCGCGCAGGTAGATCTCGCGCAGCGTGCGCTCGTCGACCCGGGCATCCATCGTCATCCGCCTGGTCTCCTGGCTGTTGACCGCGAAGTGCTTCAGCGACGCCCCGACACCGGCGGACTGCAGACCCTGCACCCATCCGGCCCCGAGTTCGCCGGTGAGGAACGGATCCTCGGAGAAGTACTCGAAGTTCCGCCCGCCCTGTGGCGCGCGCTTGATGTTGATGCCGGGTCCGAGCACGACTCCGATGCCGTGCTGCACGGCCTCTGCGGCGAGCGCGGTGCCTACGCGTGCCGCCAGCTCCGGGTTCCAGGTGCATCCGAGCGCGACCGCGGGCGGAAAGCAGGTCGCCGGCACGCTGTCGTGCAGACCGAGGTGATCGGCCTCATCGTCCTGCGGCTGGAAGCGGATGCCGTGCGGCCCGTCGGACATCACCAGGGCGGGGATGCCGGCCTCGGGGATCGCCGCGGTGCGCCACCAGGACGCTCCTGCGGTGAGCGTGGCGGCCCGCTCGAGGGACAGGTCCTCCGGATCGCGGGTGCTGTCGGGGCTCACGGTGTCTCCTTGTGCTCTGCCAGCTCTGCGGCGACGGCGATCAGCTTCGCCGGGGGGATCATCGCGGCGGCCGCCGCGTCGTACAGCGTGGTGCCCGCGGCGAAGGCGAGCACCTCGGTGTCGGCCAGCATTGGGAGGTGCTTGTGCACGATGGTGCGGGTGATGGGATCGTTCAGCAGCGACCGGATCACCGCGTGCACGCCGTGCCCGTCGTCGGGGAAGCGGTCACGCGGCGGCAGCGGCGCGGCGGCCGCCGTGGCGCGGGCGCGCTGCGCGGCGACCAGCAGGTGCTCGGAGGTCGGCTCCGTCTCGGCCGGGATCCCGAGCCGCTCGAACTGGCTGGCGGGTGCGTCCGCCTCGTGCAGCAGCCGGGCGAGCAGCCGCAGCATCCGCAGCTCGAGCTCGTCGTCCTGCAGCGGATCCTCCTGGTGCGGATCCGCCTGCAGGTCGAACAGCAGGGTGCCGAAGCGGTACGGGTTGAACATCGTGCGACCCGCGGTGCGCAGCGGACGGATGCCCTTCGTGAACGCGAAGGGCTCCGCCAGGGTGGCGTCACGCAGCTCCGACGGCGCGAACCTGGCGCGCATGTGCGTGGGCATGAGGGTGTACTCCTCCAGCGGCGCGTTGGCCGGTGTCGCGCAGGCGCGCATGTACACGTAGCGCCCGTCTGTGACGTTCACATGTCCGCCGTGCACGCCGAACAGCACACCCGTGCGCGTCTGCTCCGGCCCGGGTGCTGCCTCATCGGGCAGGGCCTGATCGGAGACCGCCACGGCATCCGCCGGACCCGACGGAAGCGGACTGCCCTGCATGTCGGCGGGGATCTGCACGCCGAAGTGCGCGAGCATCGTGGGCGCGATGTCGATCGTCTGCACGAGGTAGTCATTGCGCGCGCCGGCCGCACCGGTGGCCGGATCCCACAGGAAGGCGGGAAGGTGCACGAGCTCGTCGAACCAGGGCTGCACGGTCTTCGCCCACCAGCCGTGCTCGCCGAGCAGGAACCCGTGATCGGTGTTGACCAGCAGCAGGGTGTCCTTCCAGAGGTCGTGCTCGTCCATGGCGTCGAGCACCCGGCCAAGGGAGCGGTCGCACATCGAGACCAGGGCCTTGTACTCGTAGCGGGCGTGCTCGACCTGGGAGGCGGGCTCGGTCACGCGCTGGTACGGGGGCCAGTCGAACTCGGGGCCGTCGTAGGAGTGCGGATACAGGGCCCGGTACTCGTCGTAGGTGAAGAAGGGCTCGTGCGGATCGAAGCACTCGATCTGCAGGAACCAGTCGTCGGCGGCCGCGTTGGTCGCGATGAATTCCAGCCCCGCGTCGAAGGTCCTGGTCTGCGGATGGTCGGCCTGACGCTGCAGGTAGCCGCGGTTGATGGCGTCCTGCCGGTGCACCGCGCCGCGGAACGAGGCCTGCGGGATGTCCGGCGTGTCGACTCTGCCCTTCCAGGGGTCGCCGTCCTGCCCGCGGAACGCCTCCCAGGTGGAGTACCGCGAGTGATAGGTCGCGCCGCCGTCCTCCCAGTAGTGGAAGTGATCGCTGGCGAGATGGGTGTGGATGCCGGCGTTCTTCAGCAGCTCCGGCATCGAGTCGTCCCAGGGCTCGAGCGGCCCCCAGGAGCGGTGCAGGAAGTTGTGGCGTCCGGTGTGCAGCTCCCGCCGGGCCGGCATGCACGGCAGGGATCCGGCGTAGAAGCGGTCGTAGACGACGGTGCGCTCCGCCAGGCGCTGGAAGTTCGGCGCCACGATCTCGTCGGAGCCGTAGGGCGGCAGCATATGCCGATTGAGACTGTCGAACATCACCATGATGGCGCGCATGGGCGACCTCCTACTTGAGCAACCAGTTGGTCAAGCTTAAAGTAGCGCGACCGATTGGTCAATCGGCGAGCATCCGGTCACTCGCGCCCCGGGGCGAGGAAGACATGCGCGCGGCGGGCTGTGCAGGCGCGGTCGCGCGCTCTACGATCTCCACTGATGAGCCCGTACGATCCCGCCGCCCCCGATGTCGCCCTCGGGGATCTCGGCGCGCTGCTGCTGGACGGCGGCGTGCCCGTCACCGATGTGCGCCGCACGCTGGAGCGGGCGCGTGACGCCACCGCACCCGGCACAGACCTGTCGTTCGCCGTGCTGCCCGAGCACGTGTTCGTGAGCCGTCCCGGCGTGCCCGGCGCCACCACCATCGCCAGCGGCGGCACCACCGAGCTCACCTTCCGGCAGACGGCGCACGCCTCACTCCTGGCACGTCGGCTGGAGACCGGCCGGATCGCTCTCGATCAGGTACCCGCGCACATCGCGCGCATCCGCGCGCTCCACCGCCGCGCACCGGCGCTGCAGACGGCCCTGGGAGGCGCGCTGCTCGCCTCGGGCCTCGCCGTCCTGTTCCGCTGCCCGTGGTGGGCGATCGCGCTCGCGCTCGCCGTCGGCGCGCTGGTCGCCGGCATCGTGCTGGCCACCGAGCGGATCCGCGCCGCGGCGGCCATCGTGCCGTTCGTGGCCGCACTCATCTCGACCCTCATCGTGGGTCTGTTCGCCAACGCGATGGATCTCGGCGCGGTGCCGCTGTTCGCGGTCTGTGCGCCCGTCGCGCTGCTGGTGCCCGGCGCGCTGATCACCAACGCGCTGCTCGAGCTCACCGCCGCCGACATCGTCACCGGCGCGTCTCGCCTCGTCTACGGCCTTGTCATGCTCATCTTCATGGCAGCCGGCATCTACACCGGTGCACTCGCGACCGGGCTGCGCGTGGATCCGCACTCCGTGGCACTCGTCGGCGAGACGTCGCTCGTGACCGGACACCTCGGCTGGGAGGGCGTGCCCCCTCTCAGTCTCAGCTGGATCGGCGTGGTGATGCTCGCGATCGGCATCGGGCTGAGCTTCGGATCCGGCTTCCGCCTCACGGTCCTCACGGTCCTCGTGATGAGCTGCACCTACGCCGCGCTGATGCTGCTGAACCCCTACGTCGGCAGCACGCTCGCGACCGGCATCGCCGCGGGACTGCTGTTCCTCGCGGCCCGCGTACTGGAGCGCATGACCATCGCGGTGCCCGCAACGGTGTCGTTCCAGCCGGCCTTCCTGCTGCTCGTGCCCGGCACGGTCGGCCTGGTTGCGCTCACGTCCTTCGACGCCGACGCGCTGACCACGGCGCCGATGGTGTTCATCAGCCTGTGCATCGGCGTGAAGGTCGGCGCACTACTCGCCGATGCGCTGCGCATCACCCGTCGGATGACGGCGCCCGCGACGACCCGATCCATCCTCATCATCCGCTGACGAGAGCACCCGGCCTCAGCGGATCGCGGCCCCCGAACGGTCGTGCGCGGCCAGCCGGCGCTGCACACCGGCCGCGGCCGTGCGCCCCGCTCGATTGGCGCCGATCGTGCTCGCCGAGGGGCCGTAGCCGACCAGCTGGATCCGCGGATCCTTCACGGCGGTGGTGCCGCGGCCTCCGCGGTCGAGCTGGATCCCGCCGAGGTCGCTGCGCAGGTGCAGCGGCGCGAGATGCCCGATCGCGGGCCGGAACCCCGTGGCCCACAGGATCGCGTCCACACGTTCGAACGAGCCGTCCGCCCAGCGCACGCCGTCGGGCTCGATCCGCTGGAACATCGGCAGCCGGCGGTCGTAGACGCCGAGTCGCGCCGCCGCCTGCTCCTGCGGCCGCAGCATCAGGCCGGTGACGCTGACCACGCTCTGCGGCGCGAGCCCCCGTGCGACGCGCTGCTCGACGAGCGCCACGGCGGCCGCGCCCGCCTCCGGAGTGAAGTCGTCGGTGCGCCAGACCGGCGGGCGACGGGTGGCCCACAGCACGTCCGTGATCGGCGCGAGCGCACCGAGGAACTGCACCGCCGAGGCCCCTCCTCCGACCACGAGCACGCGCATGCCACGGAAGTGCTCCGGCCCCGGATAGTCGACGGTGTGGAGCTGCTCCCCGAGGAAGGTCTCCATGCCCGGGTAGTGCGGCAGGAACGGCTGCGTCCAGGTGCCTGTGGCGTTGACGAGGGTGCGCGAGTACCAGGTGCGCTCCCCCGCGTGCACCGCGAGGATGCCGTCTTCATCGGTCACCCGCCGCACGTGCACGGGTCGGATCACCGGCAGATCATGCGCACGCTCGTATGCGGCGAAGTACGAGGGCACGGCGTGGTTGGCGCGCTCCGTGGTGCGCGGCGGCGGCACCGACCCGGGCAGCTCCGCCACGCCGTGCACGTCCTGCATCGTGAGCGCGTCCCAGCGGTGCTGCCACGCGCCTCCCGGCGCGTCGTCGGCGTCGAGCGTGACGTGCGGCACTCCGAGCCGGCGCAGATGGTACGAACTCGACAGTCCTGCCTGCCCTGCGCCGATGACGATGCTGTCGAGGATCTCCACGGCGGATGCAACGCCGCCGAGGCCGCCGCTGTTCCCCGATGCGGCGTGCAGAGGCTCCGATCCGCACGCGACCGGCTCAGCGCGACTCGGGCATCGCGACCTTGAGCTTGGCCCAGGACCTGCCCCGGGTGTCCTTGAGGATGTCGTACTCGACGTCGACATGCGGTTCGATCGCGCTGTACTTGTCGTTCGGCGCGCCGATCACCAGCTGGAATCCGAGACCCCGCCACGCGCCGATCGCGCGCTTGGTGAAGTGCGCATCCGCCTTGATGAGGGCCTCGTCCATGAACACCGGGGCGTAGCGCGGACGCTCCGCACCCGCGTCACCGAGCTGGTAGCGCAGGGCCGCGCCGACGATGAAGGCGATGAGCTCCTGCGACTCTCCGCCGGACTTCTCACCGATGTGGTCGTACAGCGCGACATGCTGCTTCGTGTCGGCGGTGACCCGCTCCGCGCTCACCCGCACGTGGGTGCGCACATCGATGAGGTCGGCGAAGTCCGGCGCAGAGCGGCGCAGGTGCCCGATGAGACGCGACATGCGGCGGTAGGCGTGCTCGCGCTCCTGATCGGTCGACGCCGCCTCGATCAGCCCGCGCACTTCGCGCAGGTCGCGGCGGAAGCGCTTGCGCGCCTCGGACTGGCTCTCCCTGGTCGTGATCTGCAGGCGATGCGCGTCATCGTAGAACGGCAGGTCCTGCATGATGCGGTTGATCGGCTCGATGCGCTCGCGGATCTCCCGCAGCGCCCGGCCGAGCATCGAGTCGAGATTGGTGAGGTCGTTGCCGGAGAGGTGCAGGAGGCTGTCCCGCCACTCGCTCTCCAGCTGGTGCAGCCCGCTCGTCTCGAGCGCGACCAGGATGCTCTCGAAGTCGTCGACGTAGAGATCCGGATCCGCGAGCAGGTTCGGATTCTCCCAGCGCTCCAGGAATCCGCTCATCAGCCGGCGCAGGTTCTCGCGCTGCTCGTGGTGCGCGTCGCGCGCGGCGGCGCGGTCCTCGGTGAGCCGCTGCCCCGCCGTCTGCAGGGCGCCGTCGAAGCGTTCGAGCAGCACCGACGGCGCGGCCTTGGCCGACGCGGGCGTCGCGAAGCGGGCATCGAGGTATTCGCCGTGTGCGGCGTGCACGACGCGATCGGATCCGTCCGCGGCGTCGATGAGCGCCTGTCCCGCGTCGACATCGTCGGTGATCTCGCCCCAGCGCTGCTCGATCTGCCGGCGCTCCGCGTCCGCGGCGCCGATCTCCTCCCGCAGCCGTGCGGCGATGCGCTTGGCCTTGTCGATCTGCGTTCCGATCCCGGAGATGTCCGGATTCTTCTCGGCGACCTCGGCGGCGACACCCTGCCAGCGCTCCTGCTCTGCGAGGAGCCCCTCGACGTCGATCTGCTCCCAGATCACGTCGACGATCCGGCCGAAGGCCGCGCGCTCCGCGTCGAAGCGGTCCAGAGCCGTCTCGGCGGCCGACGCCTCCTGCTCCGCCTGCGCGAGCCTGGGACGCAGCTCGTCGACCGCGGCCTCGAGATCACGCAGCCGGGTGCGGTTCGAGAAGCCGAGCACGTTGGTGCGGCCCTGCCCGCCATGCGCGCCCTGATCGCCGCGGGACATCTGTCCCGTGATCGTGAGCGCCTGATCCTCGCCGGCGAGCGCTGCCGCGCTGTTCACGCAGGCGAACCCGAACCGCTCGGTGAGGCGCACCTGCAGCCAGCCCGTGAACGGGGTGTCGGCGTAGTCGAGCCGGCCGGGAAGCCGGTTCTCGGCTCCCCCGCCGCTGGCGCGGAGTCCCGTGTGCACGCCCTGATAGGTGAGACGGCGCGGCGTGCGCACACTGTCGATGGCGGCGCGGAAACGATCGAGATCGGCGACGTCGAGGAGCACGGTGGTGGCGAACCCGCCGAGCGCGAGGTTGAACGCCTCCCGCCACGGCTCGTATTCGGTGCGCACCTCGATGAGCTCGCCGACGAAGGGCAGCTGGTGCGGTTCAAGCCCCGCCGCCTCGGCGAGCAGAGCCCGTGAGCGGTACAGGTCGGCGGGGATGTTTCCGGTGAACGCCGACGCCTCGGCGTGTGCCCGCTCCCGCTGGCTCAATTCGGTGAGGAGGGCGTCGCGACGCCGGCGTGCGTCGGCCCAGGCATCGCGGGCACGGTTCTTCGCGTCGGCGTCGGCGAGTACCGCGCGACCCCGGCTCACCAGTCGGTCGAACGAGGCGCGGCCGGCCGCATCGGCGTCGAGGATCCGGAGGTCTTCCGCGAGCCGCTCGCGCTGCGCCCTGGCGTCCTCCAGGCGTCGCTCGACGCCGCGCAGTTCCCGCTGCGCGGTCTCGAGCCGGTCGCCGCCGCGCTCGCGCAGCAGATCACGCAGGCCCTCGTGCTCGATCTCGGCTGCCTCCGCCCGCACCCGCTTCTCGCGCACGAGTGCGTCCAGCGCGCGCTTGCGGTCGCGCAGCTCATCCTCGACGTCACGGAGCAGGTCCATCCGTCGTCCGGCGCGCCAGAGGGACGCGACCGAGGACGGATCCTCGAACACCCCGACCGCGTCGATGAGAGTCATCCGTTCGGCCGCCGCGTCGATGCGGCCGCGCAGGTCGCGGATCGGCTCGAGCGCCGCGACCTGCTGGCGCGCGACGAGCATGCGCTGCTTGGTGCTCTCCAGCTCGTCGAAGTGCACGACCACCGCGTCCGCGGTGCGCATGGTCTCCGGCTCCTCGAGCACGAGCCGCTTGTACAGGTCGTCGACGGTGGTGATCTGCTGGCCCGCCTGGATCCTCGCCAGCAGGCTCATCGCATTCGCCCCGGATCCGGCGGCCCCGATGCCCAGCACGGAGTGCAGGCGGGCGGAGAACTCCCGGTCCGTTCCCACGGGCTCGAGGCCGACGGCGCGGACCGAGGCATCGGTGAGGCGCTGAGCCGCGGCCTGCTCGAGCAGCGCCAGGTCGAATGCGGCGTTCGCGGTGGCGCGCACGCGCACGGTGTCCTCGAGCACGCGCGCACCGGCCGGGATGTACCAGGCGCGCACCGCGGTGAAACGCGATCCGTCGTGGTCGAGCCATGTCATCGAGATCGCGGTCCAGGTGTCCTCGCCGTCGCCGCGGAGCACCTGCACCTTTGTGCCCTCCTCGGTGCGCGTCTCGTCGAGCTTGCCGCGCCCGTAGGAGAGCACGTTGCGTTGCTCGTCACCGCGCGGGCGACCGGTGACGCCGCCGTTCGAGGCGCCGTTGAACGGCGTCGTGTGCGGCATCATGAGCGCGATGTAAGCGTCCATGAGCGTCGACTTCCCAGACCCGGATCCGCCGCACAGCAGCGTCGCCGCTGGCGAGAACCGCACCCGGTGCGGGCCGCCGTCGTAGCCGCCCCAGTTCACGAGCTGCAGATCCTCGGCGACCCACTGCTGACCGCGGGAGGCTTCCGGGATGAGCCCGAAGAGCGTGTCGATCATCGTCATGACAGGGCGTCCTCCAGAGCGTCCTCGGAGGCCGCATCGGGCGCGGTCGCCGCGGCGCCGGCAGCCCGCTCGGCCGCGGTCTCTCGCAGCCAGTCGCGCAGTTCGGTGAGCTTCTCCGCGCTCAGCACCACCTCCACGAGCGGGCCGATCCGATACCGGCCGGTCGTCTCCTCGCTGATGATGCCGTCGTTCGCGAGCTTGCGCAGCGCGTCGCGCACCGCCTTCTGCCGCCGTGAGATGTCGCCATCCGCCTCGGTGAAATAGCTCAGTACGGTGGCTTCGACGTCTTCGACGTCGATCCGCGGCGCCGCCTCGCCGGCGACGCTCTCGCGCTCGTAGACGGTGCGCAGATGCACCAGCACCAGGGTCTCGGAGCGCGTGTACGGCGTGTCGCGCAGCAGGATCGGGATGTCGAGCTCTTCCACGCGTATCTGCTGCTTGTAGGCGAGACCGTGCCCGTGGTCGACGACGAGGCGGATGTACAGGTCGTTGAGCCGCGACTCGATCACGGTCTGGTTGTCCAGGAGCGTGCGCCATTCCGTGCGGTTGCGCTCGGCGAGCAGGAAGCGGCGGTGCAGGATCAGGGCGAGCGTGCGCCGCACCTCCGGGTCGAGCACCCCGCGGTCGCCGGGGAACAGTTCGGGGAGGTCGTCCTCCATCGCGACGGGCTCAATGAATCCCGTGGCGTCGATGACATCCGGCGTGGTCATGCCTGCTCCTTCCTGGCGTGTGCGGTCACCGCTCCGAACGCGAACCGTCGCGCCGTCCCGTCCGGCCGGCGGGCTTCCACGATCGACACCCCGTCCGCGTCGGTGAGGCCGTTGCGGTGCGCGATCTCGAGCAGACCAAGGAGGTCGACCGGCCGACGGGTGCCGTCGGCGGCGCCTTCGAAGGCCTCACCCAGATCGAACGTGTCGCCGAGACCGGCGACGTACGCCTCGAGCTCGGCATAGTGCGGCCCGCCCCACGCGCGCGTGTCGGCGTCGACGAACTCGACGTCGCGGCCCTGCGTGGTCAGCGCCGCCGGAGCGGCGGGCGGGCGGATGTCCCCCAGCGACTGGCGCAGGTGGCCGATGCTCGCGACCGGCAGCCGGCGCAGCGGATCCACCGGCGTCTCCGGTGTGCGGGTCTGGGTCCACGCCTGCATCCCGGCGATGACGTCGCGCAGGAGCTCATCGACCTGCCGATCGCGTGCCGGATCGTGCGTGCGCACCTGTGCGGCGATGACGTGCGAGGCGCGCCGCTGCGCGGTGAGCACCTCCTGCACGCCGAGCTCCATGCGGCGCCCGATCATGTCCAGCTCGGCGCGCTGCGTGTCGTCCAGCAGCCGTGCGAAGGGTCGCGACAGCAGCTCGTGCAGCTGTTCGGCGAACGCATCGATGCGCTCCGGATCCCCGATGAGACGGAGGGCGCCGGCGAAGGCCTGGCCCTCGCGCGTGGACTGCATGACCTGCTGGCCACGCACCAGGTACTCCCGGAGCACCTCACCGGTGGGGCGTTCGTCACGGCGCAGGTCGCGGATCACGTCACGCTGCATGGCCTTGATCGACTCCGCCACCCGGGTGAAATCGGCGGGCAGGCTGCGTGAGAGGTGCAGCACGTTCTCCGCCTCCTCGAGCAGCTCGTCGTCGGGCATCGGATCCGCCGACCCTGACTCGAGCTCTGCGATGCGGGCGTCGAGAGCCGCCCGCTCGGCACGCAGGCGGGCGAGTCTTCGCGCAGGATCCGCATCCGAATCCTCGGCGAGACGCTCGACGGCGTCGAGCAGCGTGCGCACCCGCGAGTGCGAGACGCGGGAACCGCCGCCGGTGAGGTCGGCGATCTCCAGCGCCCGCACGGCATGCGCGGTCAGCCGGTACACCTCGGTGTCGCCGTCGATCTGCTGTCCGAGCCAGCCGACCTTCACCCAGTAGCGGCACACCTCGCGGCCGCTGGTCGCGGGCAGCCGACGATCGTCCTCCTCGTCGCCGGCCGCGCGCAGCCGCCCGAGCATCGCGCCGACCTCGACGTGCGCACCCGCGACCGTGACCGCGGGCCGGTCGGCGGAGAACATCACGCTCAGCGCGGCGACCACGAAGGGCGCATATCTGCCGTGCAGCAGGTCGAGCGTGGGCGTCTTGAATGCGGCGAGCGCGCGCAGGTAGGCACCCTCTGCTCTGCTCCCGGTCACGCTGCGCCTCTCGTCTCCCGCTCTGGAACGAGAGTCCCCTGACGCCGTTCTCCCAGATCGACCAGTCTACGGGGCGGTGCCGTCGGCACCGGGTCGCGTCAGTCGGAGCGGGATCCGTTGAGCAGATCCCGCAGCACGGTCGCCTCACTGATGTCGGCGCGCTTCGACGCCGTGAGCAACGTCACGGTTGCGTCCTTGGCGAGGTCCCGGAGTGTCTCGAACGCGTCCGCGGCCGGCGGCGCGGTGAGTTCCGCCGCGTAGCGTTCGGCGAACTCGGCGAACTTCTCCGGGTCGTGTCGGTACCATTCACGCAGCTCGGTGGAGGGTGCCACCTCTTTCAGCCATTCGAAGAGGGCGGCACGCTCCTTGCTGACTCCTCGGGGCCAGAGGCGGTCCACGAGCACGCGCTTGCCGTCCGTGCTCTCCGGCTCGTCGTAGATTCGACGCACGCGCACCTGGTGTGTGGCCATGGTGCACCCCCCTTCGTTGGACGACAGCGGCCTTCACGGCCCGAGGACTGCCGCATCAGTTCCACCCTATGACGCCGAGGTCGCAGGGAAGCGGACTCACGCACCCCCGTGCGAATCGGGGCGGTCCGCGCGCCCGGGCTGGACGAAGCCGCTCTCGTAGCAGCGCACGATCACCTGAACGCGGTCCCGCACCCCGAGTTTCTGCAGGACCGCCGTGACGTGGGCTTTGACAGTGGTCTCGGAAATATACATACGGGCTGCGATCTCCGCATTCGACAATCCCTCCGCGATATAGCGGGCGGTGTCGAGTTCTCGTTCAGACAGCGCGGCGAAATCGGCGGGGAGCACCTGGCCGGGAGGCAGCCGCCTGGTGAAGTCGGCGAGTAGCCGTCGCGTGATCACCGGGTCGAGGATCGCTTCGCCGGCGGCGACAGTCCGCACCGCTTCCGCCAACTGGCCGGGGCTCACGGTCTTGAGCAGGAAACCGCTCGCGCCGGCGCGCACGGCGTCGTAGACATGGCTGTCACCGTCGAATGTGGTGAGCATCAGCACCCGACTGCGGATCGCGGTGTCGGCCAGCAGATTGCGGGTGGCCGCGATGCCGTCGACAACGGGCATCTGGACGTGGGCACCGGCCGTGCACTCGTAGCGTCGGGATCATGGCGGGCAACGAGGCCGCCCTGACGCCGAGGAGCGGGAAATGACAACCGAATCAGAAAGCCAGAGCCGAACGCAGCGTCCCGACGGCGAGACATCGTCGGGGTGGTTCCCCGCGACCGGGCGGACGCCCTTCTGGGCTGTCATCGGCGTCGTGCTGTCCGCTGCCTTCAGTGCACTGAGCATCTTCTGGGACATCACCGGCAATGACCCCGAACCCGAGGCGCAGCCTCTCGGTCAGTTCCTGGTCGTGGTTGCGGTCATCGTCGTGACGACCGTTGTGCTGTACTTCTTCGTGGTGCGGAATGCCGGTCGCGGTCATTCCGGGCGGCGCAGCCTGATCCTCGGCATTCTCGCAGCGGCAAGCGTGATCTTGTTCTGGCTCGGCATACCGGTGGTCTTCGCCTCGGCCGCTGCTGCCACGGCGTTCATCGAGCGGGACCGGCGCGGCCGATTCGGCGGCATGGCGACGGCAGGACTCGCCCTGGCGATCATCAGCACGCTGGCGACGGCTGCGCTGGCAATCGCCGGCTGACGGGTCACGAGGCGGTCGCCAATGCCGCTGAATCGTGGGGTGCCTTGTCGTGGTGACATCAGGGCGCGAGAATGAGACCACTGGACTCACCGGTGGTTGTGAGGTCGCTCATGCGGGTCTTGATCGTCGGGGCGGGGATCGCCGGCCCCACACTCACTTACTGGTTGCAGAGGTTCGGGCACGAGGCCACGATCGTGGAGCATGCCCCGCAATTGCGCGCGGGCGGCTACGTCGTGGACTTCTGGGGCGCGGGCTACGACGTCGCGGAGCGGATGGGGATCCTGCCGAGGCTGCAGGACGAGGGCTACCACGTCCGGGAAGCCCGCGAGGTCTCCCGCAGCGGCCGGCGCATCACCCATTTCGACCCGCAGCGCGTCGTCGGCCTCAGCGGAGGACGGTACATCACCATCGGGCGCTCGGACCTTGCCCGGGCGATCTATGACGCAGCCGATGGAACCGTGGAGACGGTCTTCGGCGACACCGTGACCGCACTGCACGATGACGGCGGCCGGGTGCAGGTGGAGTTCGAGCACGGCACGCCACGGGAGTTCGACCTCGTCGTCGGCGCGGACGGGCTGCATTCGCGCGTGCGAAGGCTGGTGTTCGGACCCGAGGCCGAGTTCGAGCGCGATCTCGGCATCACGGTCGCCGCCTTCGATGTGGCGCAATACCGCCCGCGCGATGACCTGGTCGCAGTGATGCACACCGAGGTGGGGCATCAGGTGCTGCGTCTCGCCCTGCATGACGACGCGACGATGTTCTGCATCATGTTCCGCCATGACGGTCAGCTGCCGCAGGACGACCCGGCCGCGCAGCAGGACCTGCTGCGGCGGAGCCTGGCCGGGGTCGGATGGGAGGTCCCTGCGATCCTGGAGCAGCTGCCGCAGGCCCGCACGTTCTACATGGATCGGGCGAGCCAGATCCTGATGCCCTCGTGGTCACGCGGCCGCGTCGGGCTGATCGGCGACGCCGCCGCAGCACCTTCGCTGCTGGCCGGACAAGGATCCGCGCTGGCGATGATCGAGGCGTATGTCCTCGCCCACGAGCTGCACGAGGCACACGGCGACCACCGGACGGCGTTCTCGGCGTATCAGCAGCGACTGGCTGCTCCCGTGCGAGGAAAACAGGACGCGGCGATCGGCATGGGCGCTGCCTTCGCCCCGCGCAACCGCATGCAGCTGCTGCTGCGCGACGCGGTGTTCGGTCTCATGACCGTCCCGCCCATCGCGAAGATCGCGATCGGGCGCAGCCTGGTGGACCCCATCCACCTGCCGCCCGTCCCGGTCAGCTGACGCCCAGGGTCCGCGGCCGTCCAGCCACCGCACGCACCATCATCGACGCCCTTCGGCGCGCCGTCCCCTCGTGCGGACAGTCCTTCGGAGACATCACCCGGAATGGCCAGGTCGGACCAGTCCTGTCTCGTAGGCGAGTGCCACGGCCTGCGCGCGGTCGCGCAGCCCGAGCTTGGTGAGGATCCGGGTGACGTGCGTCTTCACGGTCGCTTCGGAGAGGAAGAGCCGGTCGGCCAGCTGCTTGTTGCTCAGGCCGTGACCCACCAACCCGAGCACCTCGCGCTCGCGCGTCGTCAGGGGCCGCAGCGCCTCGGCGGCTTCCGATGAGGGGCGGGTGATGAACTCCTCCAGCAATCGGCGGGTGATCGCCGGAGCGAGGAGCGCATCGCCCCGTGCGGCGGCACGCACGGCACCGATCAACGACTCCGGCGGCGCATCCTTGAGCAGGAATCCGGCCGCGCCTGCCCTGATGGCGGCGTACACATACTCGTCGAGGTCGAACGTCGTGAGCATGATGATGGCGCTGCGCCGGTCGGCCAGACGTCGCGTGGCTTCGATGCCGTCGAGTCCAGGCATGCGCACGTCCATCAGCACGACGTCCGGATCGGCGGCCACCGTGACCTGGACCGCCTCCTCGCCGCTGCCGGCCTCCCCGACGACACGCAGGTCGTCCTGCGTGGTGAGGATGGCGATCAGTCCGGCCCGCACGAGGCCCTGATCGTCGGCAACCACGACCGTGATCATCGGGCCTGCCCCTCTTCGCGGTCGGATTCCAGTGGCAGCACGGCCCGCACGACGAAGCCGCCGTCAGGTAGCCGGCCGGCGTCCAGGGTCCCCGCGAACATCGACACCCGCTCGCGCATCCCAGTCAGCCCGTGACCGCCGGCGGGCAGCGGGGTTCTCCGACCGGGCGCATTGCGCACTTCCACGGTCAGCGCCGAGTCCTCGATGGCCATCGCGACGGTCGCCCGGACCGGACCGGCGTGCCTGAGCACGTTGGTCAGAGACTCCTGCACGACGCGATAGGCCGTCAGTTGGATGCTGGCCGGGATCTCCTGGGACACATCGTTCGACACGTCGACGGACAGACCTGCCTTCTGCATCTCGGCGACCAGCCCTGGCACCGCGGCCAGGTCCGGCAAGGGGGCCAAGGGTGCCGCCACGCCGTGCTGGTCGGTCTCACGCAGCACCCCGAGGGTGCGGCGCAGCTCCGTCAGGGCGCGCCGGCCGGTGTCCTCCGCGGCGCGGAGCTGCTCGGGAACCGGCACTCCCGAGCTCTCCAGCCGCATCCGTGCGGCCCCTGCCTGCAACGTCAGCAGACTCACCGAGTGAGACACGACGTCGTGCATCTCGGCGGCGATGCGTCGACGCTCGGCGGCGACGGCCGCGTCCTCCCGCTCGGCCGCGCCGGCCGACAACTCGGCCAGCGCGGCGGCGAGGCTGGCACTCTGCACGCTGATGCGGCGTATCAGGCGGCCCAGTACGGACGAGGCCCCGAACAGCGCCAGCGGGAAGGCGATCTCGTTGACGGAACGGATCTCGGGCACACGAATCGCGAATGTCATCATGCTCGCCGTGCACACCAGCCACGACCAGCGCCCCCACCATCCCGGAACCACGCGGGCCACCGTGTAGTTGACCAGCATCAGCGGCAGGAAGTCGCCCCAGAACAGCACGGTGTGCCCGACGACGAGGTTGGGCAGGACCATCCACGCGCACATCAAGCCCAATGTCAGTCGCGGCCAGGTCGATCGGAACGCGAGCAACGCGGTGAACAGGAACTGCAGGACGATATTGAGCGTCAACGGCCCGAGCGGATACCCGTCATCGGTCTTCACCTGGAGTTCCACCTGGGCCAGCACGGTGAAGAGCAGCGCGACCGCGCAGTCGAGGACAACGGGTGGGATCCGCTGCCACAGCCGACTGATCATCGGGTCAGTGTAGAACTGCGGCGTCGCGCACGAGTCCGTTCCACGAGGTACAGCGATACCTCCCCAGATGTACGCCGACAGCGACAGGATCAGCCGGAGATGACCGAGATCGCCTCGACCGGCGGACGCGCGCGTTCGGGGGCGCGTTTCAGACTGTCCGGATCCCGATCCGAAGGAGATCCCATGGCCATCGACGAGACGACCGAATCGACCGTCACCCACAGGCTTGTCGGCAACCGGCTCATGCTGACCGGCGCCCTGCTCTATCTGACCGAGTTCGCGGGGATCGCGCTGTCGCAGGCGCAGCACCTGCCCGAGCAGCCCGCGGTCGACGGGCTCACACTCATGAGGGACTACGCCGGCCACGCCGACGGGCTCGGGTTCGTGATGGGATGGTTCGGAATCGTGCTTCTGGGCAGAGTGCTCGTCCTCGTGGCACTGCGTGTCGCACTGGCCAGATCCGGCTATCGTTCGGCGTGGATGGACCTTGCGGTGGTCGCGATGGCGGTCGGCGTGACGCTGGAGATGGCGAGTGCGGCGCTGGCGACTGCTGCCGGGCAGCTCGCCGATGCCGGTCAGAACAGCGCAGCAGTCGCCATCGATCGCGGCGCTGCGTACCTCGCCGACGCGATCTACGCCCCGGCCGGATTGGCGGTCATCCTTGCGTCCTGCTGCATGTACGCGTCGCGGCTGTTCCCGCGAGTCCTCGCCATCCTCGGCATGCTGGGCGGGGCCGCCACCCTGGCGGCCGGCCTGTTGTCCGGCCCATCCTTCTTCGACGTCCAAGACGCACTGTCGATGCCGGTCTTCGTGGTGTGGGCATGGATGCTGTGGGCAGGCGTACTGATGTGGCTGCGCACCCCGAAGCACTCCCATCGGCTAGCCCGCAGCGAGGCGCCGAACCACCCAGCTACCGAGGGGCTGTAGCGATCGGCTCGCTGACGGCGCTGCGGCGGCAGATGCTGACGAACGGCTCGATCTTCTGGTGTGAGGGTCTGGTCACGCCAGCCGAGTAACATGCGGCTGCGGCTGAGGCCGGCGACGCTCCGCAAGACCAGCTGAGGCCTGCTGAATCTCGCGGCCACGGACTGCGGGAGGAACGTGATCGCCCTGCCCAACTCGATATGCGCCGAGTAGATACGCTGCGCCTGACCAAGCACCGCAGGCCTGCATGATCAGGCGGGAACGCCGCGTTTCGCGCACGATCTCGACGGTTCTCTCCCTACGACCTGTCGAGTTCTACCGGCTCCGGCGGGCGATGATCAGTCGGTGCCTGAGCCGGTGCAGCTGTGGCAACGCCGCGTAGATGACAATCGGCACCGCGACTGTGACGAGCACGAGCGTTCGCACGATCATCGGCAACGGCATGAGCAGGTCTCCGAGCACGAGGTTGAGGATGGTGAGGGTGGGAAACACGGCGATCCAGATCATGAGAGCGAGCTGATGCTTGCTGGGCGGTTGGACGGCGTGTGCTGAGTTGGATGTGCTCGATGTGGGACGTGCGGACACGTGAGTTCTCCTTGTGGGTGGTGGGATTTGGATCTGTGGAATCAGTCGTCGCGCCAATGGTCGAGGGCGGCATGGGTGTCTTCGGTGACGAGGTCGGCGTTGATGGCGATCGCGGTGGCCGACCCCTGTCCCGCGGCCGTGATCACCTGTGCTCTCGGGTCGGATGCGTTGCCCGCGACGTAAACACCGGGAACGGTGGTCGCGCCCACGGGATCATGGATCGTCCAGCCGTGTTCGTCGTGCTCGCATCCGATGCTGCGAAGGAGGGCGTCGTTGGGAGCGAACGTGGGTCGGACGAAGAGTGCCGACCGGGGGACGACTTGTCCGTCTTCGAGTTCGACACCGCGCAGGGCATCTGACTCAATGCTCACCCGCCGGACGGGCCGTGACTCGATGCGAATGTCAAGCCCCGGGTTTGTTAGAGGCTGATTTTGTCCCGTTCGCTGATTGCTAGGGGCTTGGGGTGTGTGGCGTGGTA